>NZ_JAFREH010000005.1:107602-158695 GCF_017377625.1 Faecalibacterium sp. Marseille-Q3530
GATTTTGGTGATCGGTTCAAAATGAAAAATGCGAAGATCGTCTTTTCCATGGGAAAAATGACCTTCGCATTTCGTAACAGGATGTCCCTACCCGGATTCGAACCGGGGGCGTTTCGCTTAGGAGTAGGGGCTGAAGCCATAAATCCTAGGCAAAAGTAGGTAAAACAAGTAACGTTTTATCAATTGATTTTTTGTTGCGCTGTCAATCTGAGTAAAGAACACAAACCCCGAAATAAAACGAGTAAAAGGCTTTTCATTAGCAGAAAATTAGCAGAGCTAATGAAAAGTGGAAGGTTCATTGTAAAATGCCCACCTTTCATTAGCTGGGAAGTGTACGTTTCCCTACGGATATTTGCTTGTTTAGCATTCGTGAACCAGACCATACAGCCGTAGCTGGTGTGATGGACAAATGTTTTCAATAGAAAAAGACCAGAGCTTTCTGCGAGAAAACTCTGGTCTATGTAACAGTGCGAATGGAAATGCGCATTGTCTTGTAAAAGGAAGGGGCTTATGGTATTCTTACGGGAGTAAAGGCACTGGATGCAAGGAACTTTGCGTGATTTTAGGAGTGTGCGATGGAAAAGAAATTTAATATTGTAGTCGGTGAAGATGGAACTGTAAAACTCCCAGATGCGGTTCTGGAAAAACTTGAAGTCAAACCCGGAGAGGAAGTTCGCTTCGAGGTAGATGACAATTTCTATGCAGTCAGGCTTCTATCGCGGATAGAAGCTGAACGCTTGGATTACTTGAATTGGATGCATAATAAACATTGCCCCTCTATTGAGGAAATGATTGCAGAGTCGAGAAAACAAGCCACTCAGAACATTGTGATCTCCCGTATCCTTGATGGGATGCCGGCAGAAAAAATCGCAGAAGGCTATGAAGTTTCACTCGATTATGTAAAACAGCTTACACATCAGCTGAAGATGGACATAGAGGAAGCTAAGGCGAAAAAACACAAAGAAACGGGATCATCCTAAAACAGATAGCGGCAGTTTTCCATATACGGAAAACTGCCGCTGTTTATGTATAGAGGCTTATAGGTTCTTTGCAAGATTTTTAATGAGTGTAGCCATAGAGGGGTCAGCCAGCAGTTTAGCAAGAGCTGCTGCCGCATCTGTATCGACGGGACTGGCTTTGGGAGTGGATTGCTCTGCGCGAGGGAGGACTTCAGGCTCTGCACCATGATGCTGATAGAAGAAATCGTCGAATCGTTGTGCGTTCAAACGCCGATCATCATCCAGAATGTGTGCGTACTGCTCGGTGACCATCGAAGCCTGTGCATGACCGGAATCGCCCTGCACGGCTTTGATATCGCCGCCGTTCAGCTTGAGCTTGTATGTAATGCTGGAGTGTCGGAAGCTGTGGAAAACCACTTTGGGGAGATCGTTTTCCTCAATCAGCTGCTTCAATGCACCGTTAATGGTGGATTGTTCGGTCGGCATTCCCAGCGGGCCGGCAACCACGAGATTATAGTCTGCATACTCTGCACCCAGTGCGTCCTTTGTCATGTCCTGCTCGGCTTTATAGTGGACAAGCATTTCAGCAACTGTTTTGGGGAGAAAAATGGTTCGGATACTGCTGTCTGTTTTAGGGCTTTTCAGAACCTGGACCGTGGTGCAGCGGGAACTCAGCGAGGGAAAACGAGTGATGACATTTTTATTTTCCAAGGCGTTCAGCGAAGCAATATCTACACGCTGCAATTCCTTATTTATGTAAATGGAGGCTCGCCCGGCTTCAATGCTTTCGGGGGAGATATCCACACAATCCCATGTCAGACCGAGCAATTCCCCTAAGCGCAGGGAACAAGAGAAGGAGAGGTTGATGCAAAGCCGGAGCCGTGGATCATCACAGACTTCTAAGGCATGGAACAGGGTCTCGGCAGTCCAGATATCACGCTTCTTTGCAGTGTATTTGGGCAAGGTGGCATAAATACAGGGATTCTTTTCCATAAGTTCCCACTTTACGGCCTGCTCAAAGGCACTTCTCAAAATTTTGTGAACCGAACGAACTGTGCCGGGAGAAACGTATTGATGCTGACGCTTTCCACACATAGGGTCAACGGCTTCGTATTTAAGCAGCCGCTGATAATATCCCTCAATTACGCGGGTGGTGAGATCTTGCAGCTTCATTGAGCCGATAAGCGGTTCTATGTAGTTTGAAATCAGTGCAGTGTTTGATTGATAGGTTGAAAGTGCCCATTTGGTTCTTCCGTACAGGGTGACGTATTCTTTAAGCAGGTCTTTTAGAGTTCGGCACTGGGGTGCCACAAAGGTACCGACGGATTCTTTGTATTCGACCTCTTTCTTACGGTTTTTGGCATCTGCAAGGTCGGTAAAGGTTTCCCATTTCTGCTTTAGCGTTCCATTAGTGTGTTTGTAGGTATAGACAACGCAGTATCGGTTATTGCGTTTGACAATGCTAGCCATTATACATCCTCCTCTACTTTACGTTTGGACTTCAGAACTTCATCGAAAGCATCTTTTTGGATGCGTTTTACCCTTCCCAACTTCATCGTTGGAATTCCTTCTTTGAGAACCCACGAGTCAAGTGTTGGGCGGCTGATTCCGTAAAAAGCCTGAATTTCCTGAAAACTGTAGTATTTCCCATTCTTGGGACATTGCAGTTTTAGCGGCGGCTCCTCATGCGTTTCTTTTTTCGGTTTTTGAAGTTGGTATGTAGATTGGCTTTTAAGCCATGCCTTAAAACTTTTTTTGGTAATGCGCGGCCTGTCGGCCATGCACTCAATGACGAAACAATCTCGGTATTTTTTGCAATCAAGAATCCCATAAACATTCTTGCATGGGATACCGAGTAGTTTTGCCATTTCCGGGATGGAGATGGTTTGCGCTTCAATCTCCCGGTCACGCTCCCGGTCAGCTGCTGTGCGGTAGCGGCTTTGTGACCGGTACCACCGCTCAAATTCCTCTTTGGGAATCCTCATACAGAAGTCTGTCGTTTCTGTTTTCAACTTGCCCTGTCGGATGAGTGTATAGATCGTTTCGGGTTTCACCTTCAATATCTCGGCGGCATCAGGAACGGAATAGGATCGTTTGCAAAGTTCCTCGCCCGGTGGTGGGCCATTGACCTTATGATATTTGACCTGATTGGTATACCATTTCTCAAAGCTGGAAATAACGATACGCCTTTTTTCGTTTATCAGAATGACTTCAAAGAGATTCTTATGAAGCAGCCAATAGCTGTCTGTTTTGCCAAGGCCGAGAAGCTGCCGCATCTCACGAACCGACATGGTGGTTTTGGTAGTGGCAGGTTCAGCTTTTCCGTATAAGGGAGCCGAAGTATTCCGCATATCATCCATGAAAGACACCTCTCTATCTATGTAAAAGTTTAGCCGGGATTTCTCATCCCGGCTAAAGAATAGCAGATTTCGCGTGAAATGTTGAGGATGTCAAACAGCAGGATTGCGTTCAACAGTGCCATCATTGAGCCATGCTTCAAAGCTGGCTTTGGAAATACGGTAAGCGCCGCTTACCTTGAACCAGCGGAATTCGTTCTGCTTCAGTAGACGGTAGACAGTGGGACGGCTCAGGAGCAGCATTTCCATCAGGTCTTCTACGGTATAGCAGCGGCTGTCCTTTGCTGTGGAAACAGGGGAGGAAACCGAGTTGGGCGAAGGTTCTTCATGGATAATCATTGGATAATACCTCGTTAAATATACTTGAAGTTAAAACTTGAGCGGCAATGCAGCCCGGCGGCTGCCACCATTATAAATAGTATAGACCTGCTGAAGGTACTTCGTCTTGCCGGGAAGGCTTACGCCTGCGGTTCGTGCAAGGCGAAAAATCGTGAATGCATCGACCTGCCGCAGTTTGGCAATCAGACGGCTTTTACTGTATTCGGAGTGGTACAGTTCTACAAAGCGGCAGATGCCGAGCAGATTTGCAGAACTCATGGAATCAGGTTCTCCGTCCCACGCATTCAGCAAAACATCAAGGGATTCGATATACAGTTCAGGACCAAGCCGGATGAATTCGTGATAGGCGGTTGCGATGCAGCTGATCCGCTGCTTGCCCCGGCCTTCTTCAAAAGAAAGATGAACGCCAGCCAATTCGGTGGCCTGCTGGAATGCAACGGCAGCAGGCTCCCCTGCAAAAATCAGGGCACGGAGCTTCTGCCCTGCACTCAGCCGTTCCGAAATGCCTGTCTGCTGTGCAAACAGGAGGGCTTCTTCCTGCTCGGTCATGTTAAAGTAGACCTTGCAGCGAATCTGCAGATCATCACCACCGTTCAGGAACTTCCGGGCAGCGATGGTGTTCTGCCCGTCCATCACATAGTAGTGACCATCCCGGAAGCTGATCTTCGGCTCATTGGCAACCCGCTCGTCAAATTCTTTTGCGATGCGGGCAACACGAGCGGGGTGAAGAGCACGCTGATAAGTGTCGCGCGGCACGATCAGTTCGCTGCTGTTCAGGCACATCTCATGGTAAGGTTTTACAACTGCGTTCATCATAAAGGAACCTCCTTCTTTTGCAGAAAATCAATTCCTGATTGGATAATCAAACCGATTTTCTTCTTTTCGTTATCGGATAAGTGAAAACTGGAATACCGTTTATAACAGATATTCCAGCGGAACATAAGCGATTGAAGTGCATCATCCAGTTCTGCGACCATGAACTCAACAGAAGATTCTGTTGGGGTGGAGAGCATCCTTTCCGATATCTGCTCAATGCTATGTAAATCGCCTTTTGTGTGCTTGGTGAGAGCAGGGGGCTGACTGTTCAGCACACGAAGATTCTGAAACTGCTGGGAGAGCAGCTCTTTTGCAGCGGCGAGAACATCCTCCTGCGGAGGAGCCGTAAGGTATTTTCGGAATGACTTATACCCAATGAAGCCAAAGCTGTATTGCAGACACACTGACACTTGCCGCATTTCATATTTGGACAGGTGCCCAAGGTAGCTTAACACTCTGGATTTATCTGCGGGGCGCGGACTTTCGCAAATCGCCATAGATGGCGCACTCAAAAAACGATTGTGCAGAATAAAATGCGTTGGCATATTTCGCTTTTTGATCTGTGTTGTCAGTGGAACGACCAGAAGAACATTGGAATAAAAATTACCGTCATCGTTTTGGACAACAATGGCAGGTCGGATGCCGCCTTGCTCGGAACCGCTGTAAGGATTCAGATCCATCATGTAGACATCCCCGCGCTTGTACATCCAGTTTGCGGGCATAGGCGGATACTCTTTCTCTTTTTTACCTCGTGTGGCCAATTTGGATTTCTCCTTTCTATCCGTATATGTAACAGTGGGCTGCTCGCACAGCCCACCCTACTATCTCAAACAGCAAATTGCTGTGATTTATAGTTCTATACCTTTCCGTATTTGTCCCCGACATCCCCGGAAACCGAAAACTCTGTTTTCGTGTGGGAAATCTTTCAGCCGTCCGGCAGCGTACCGAATCCATAGGGTTCTCACCTCTCCGTGGTTCTCACCGAGCTGCCCGAAGGCAGAAGTATCATTATTCTGTGATGGCTCTTAGCTATGGAGAAGCTGTCATCCATTTACCGTCAACCTACCGCTCATTCCCTCAGTGGGAGATCATCGCATTTGTTACGGACGTGGCTCATCATCACAGGAACGTGACTGAAGAATGCGTGTTCAATTTTCAAGGGGCGGGATAGCTTGAGGGCTGCTTTGAACGCTTGCCGAAGCTATGGCTGTATTGTAACCGATGCGGAACGAAATGAACAGGAACTCAGAGTTCACAATTTTTGAGGAAAATAGGAAGTATCGTTCCTGTTTCTCGATGAGCCGTCAAAAATATATTTCCTGACTTTATGTAAGAAATGAAGTATTATACTCGTAAGAAACTAACTTACGAGTATATAAATTCGATAAATACACTTTGGGGAGGGAACAAACTACCACTACTACATTTTCTCGAAAGGCGGATTTACGGACGGACTACTTCAGGCACAGGAACGCGGAGAAGTACAGCTGCTTACCCTTGCCGATATTTTTGAATAACACAAGAAACGCTCTTGCCGGTGTAAAACTGGCAGGAGCGTTTCTTGTTGAAGTGATTATAAAAGACCTTTGATTTTTTCAAGATGATCTATAGCGGCTTGCAGTTCATTTTGAAACTGATCCCTAGAAGGATCTCGACCCAAAAGAAGATAATCCATACTGACATGGAAGTATTCTGCAATATCGATCAGGATTTTTACAGAGCCATTGGAGCTTCCCCTTTCAAGATCGCCGAGGTGTCGATGGGAAACACCAAGTTTTTCAGCAAGTTTTTCCTGCGATAACTTCGCATTTGTACGCAAAGTAAAAATACGGTTACCAATAGCATTCGGATCAAAACTCATGTGTGACCTCCAAATTTTCGATAAAGCGTGAGAAGTCGAAAACTCGGAGTTGCTACGGATATCTAGCCGCTTGGGGCATCCACGAAAAACGGACAAACATAAAGCCTGCTCCTTTTTACGGGAGCAGGCTTCCTGAAGGCTAAAAAAATAGCCGGACAACAACCAACTGAGGGATCTTCAAAGAAAATCTCTCAATCAGCTGTTGCCCGGCTATTTGGAGCACGTTTCATACATTGCCTTGCGGCAATGGCCCGTTGCTCGGAGCGAACAGTCCATATTCAGGGTGCAATGCACCCGTATTTGTTAAAATGACTGGAAAATCACCGGCATCTAAATGCCAGATCAAGTCTCAGGGTTTCTTTGCATCTATTGCACTTCACTTGTAGTATACCTGAACACCCCTCGATTTTTTGGTATAACTTATTTCCACAAACAGGGCAAAATCTCCAGCCTATGCTAAATTCTGCCTGCTGTGTAGTAGTCGGTGCTTTACCGGCAAAGGGACGGTTCTTTAACTGAATCATATTCATTCTCCAAATCGCATGATGTCCAATGGATGGCAGTGGATGGGTTTGCCTTTTATAACCTGCATCTGCTGCAGTCTGATCCTGATTGCAGACCACGATACTCCCATCCGCACAGCCATCTCCAGAATTTTTTCATAGTTCGGGTCAGATGCGGATTTGTATAGGATTCCATTCGGCAGGCACAGCGCTGCCCGTTCTATTTCGACGTTGACCAGAAATGTCGGCATCAGCAGCTCTGCTGCAAGGGTGTTTGCCTGCCATTCTTCCCATGAGGGTTGTCCGTTTCGTTCCCGATAGGCAATGTGCCCACGGCACTTGACTGCTTTTCCGTAGTCGTTCGGAAACAGATCGGCCAAAATCTGATGTGCTGCTTCATGCGCTATTGTGAAATTCCGGCATCCAGTGCATCTGTCTGCCGCAAGAGCAGAATCGATTACGATATCCCTCGGCATAAATACTTCAACAAGCTTTGTTCCATCCTCAAGGGTTGCGGTGAAGCTACATCTCTGGAAAACCGTTAATCCAAGGATGTGAGCATCGCTACACAGCGGCAACATCTTCAGATTCAGTCCAAGAACAGAATTTGCAAACTGCTCTGGGTTAATAGGAGCGGGGTCATTTTTGCTTATTCCGAAGAGTGCATAATACATTTCAATATATTTGCCTGCTATGCACGAAAGTTCTGCACGCGATAAGTATCTTGCCATTATGAAGCCCTACCTTCTGATGTGGCACAGTAGGCTTCCACAAACCACTTGCCCTTTTCAAGCCAAAGATTCCGCTTCTGCCCGCAAATCAGGCAGGTGAAGCAATGCCCTTTCACGCCAAAACGTGATGTACCGTGCTTGACTGCCAAGACACGATCAATTCCATAAGTACGAGTCTTGTCATAGTTTATGGCAAGAGGACGGATCTTGCCGTCAGGAGTAAAACGAACATCCACTTCGACGTATCTTTTCTCACGGCGAAGGTTGTAATCACCACACATCAGAATTCCTCCTTTTTGCAGATTTATCAGAATGCAGCGTGTATTACTTGCGAATCATACTGCGTGCCACGAGCTGCTTTTCGTTTAACAGAGGAACGGACACTGTATGCTTTTTCCACTCATCCATAGAGCAGGTTACTGCTTTGCACAGACGGCATTTTGTCCAGCCGTCGGTTGCATCAAGATCTACATCATAGTTCATGGTTCCGCACATCGGGCATCTTAAATTTTCTTTTCTCATATTATCACCTCTCAAAAACGCCAAATATACACGATTTCGGTCCAGAATCAACACCAAAAAGCTGTTATTTGTGAATTTGATTCGATTATACACCCACTTTATGGGGATGTAAATTACGCATTTGTCGCTATTTTGGAGATTTCTTGTTGATTTCTTATGTTTTCTATACTATAATAGAGCTACCGGATCACAAAGGAGTGTTCTTGCTATGAAAAAGAAAACTGCGCTCACCAAAATGCACATAGCCCCATCCACGGTGCGCTATGATGCAGTCGCCGCAAGGGATAGTAATGAGGTTGGTCTGATTCTCGCAGCTGTACGAAAAAGGAATGGCTATTCACTTGTAACTTTCTCCGAACTTCTCCGCCACTATGGCGTCGATGTCAGTGACAAGGGAATCAGTAAATGGGAAAAAGGATACACCACTCCCAGCATCTACCAACTGGTTGCAATCTGCCATGCATTGAACATCAAGGAAGGACCTTCCTACTTTACAAAGACCTTTCAGAAACCCGCCCTTCTAAATGCCATCGGGCAAAAAAAAGTCGCCGAGTACGAAATGGACTTGATTGCATCTCGGCGCTACCAGCCAGGCACAGAAGAGCCTGCGAAAATCGACTGCATAACGATGCCAGTATCAGAGTTGCCAGTATCGGCAGGTCTAGGAGCTTTTCTTGAAGGTGAAATGTTTCAACAGATACAGGTGCCTGCCAGTAGCGTTCCGGCAGGGACTGAGTTTGGGATATACGTTAGTGGCGATAGTATGGAGCCGCGTTATCATGACGGACAAATCGTATGGGTGAAGCGCTGCGAAGAACTTGAATGCGGGGATATCGGTATATTCGTATATGATGACTGTGGATATCTGAAAAAATACGATGAACATACCCCAGATAAGTCTCAAGCAGAGTTCTTTACCGACAGCTATGGCGTGGTGCATAACCAACCGGTTTTGGTTTCTCTTAACACCAAATATTCACCGATCCTTATATCTCCAGAGCAAAGATTCGAGGTTGTTGGAAAAGTTTTGAACTAAAAAGATGGGAGGGATTTTCGTGGATACGATCAAGCGTGTTCAGGATTTGATGCAAGCGCGTGATATGAATCTGTGTGTGTTGGCAAAGAAATGCGGAATATCGTATTCCACGATCCAAACCACTGCTCGTCGGGGAGGCCAGTTAAGCGTAGAGACGATTGAAAGAATCTGTCTGGGTTTGGAAATTACACTAAAAGACTTCTTTGATTCCTCATATTTGTAGTAAAAAGCCGCTCACCATGCTGGAAACCTGCACGGTGAGCGGCTTTAATACTGCTTCTATTTATCCTTTGGCAACCTCCAGATAAACGCTATTCTCCATGCTCATTACTATTGAAGGAATATACGGGATCGCATTGTCATTATACCGTGTGGAAATAGTGGTCGATTTCATCTCTGTATGAGTTGCTAAATCATAAAGTGACCAGTTGCGTTCTTTACGGTGGGCGGTTATAGTATTCAGAATATTATCCGCCGCCGCTCCTCACTTTCGCACAATAAACTTTTGCTTATTATACTGTACTACGCAAAAAACATATGCCTTCTCGTCGCATAAAAAGTACGAAGTTCGGGAGTGTTAAAATCATGGATAGCCTGTCCGCATTTGACGATTTATACACTGCCATCGAAGCGTGCCTCATTTACCCTGATGAAGTCATCGATCGTTTGGCACGGGCATTCTACCCAGCCATCCTTGCCTGCTGGAACAGCGAGGAAGGCCAGCGTGAGTTTGCTGCATGGCAGGCGGAACAGGTTCATCTTGCTGGAAAAGAGAAGCAGGAAGTTCCCGCTGGGGAACTCCCTGCTGTACATATCATTCTTGTCTGTGGCTTTTGGCAGGGTACGTCCGGGTGGGCGCACCCTGTTTTTTTGTTTTTAATAAACAAGATGGAGCAAATCGGCCAGTACGATCATAGCAACAATTATAGCAAAAAGAAACACGGGCAATCAATCTCCGGGCTGTGATATGGGATTACCCGGCCAAATTGATTCTTTTCCGCAAGCTCCCGGCACTGCATTGCATCCAGATGCACCGGATACCGCAGGAAGAGCATCTGCCCGTTTTTCAGCATTTCTGCGCTCAGGCTGCCCGCATCCGGGGTGCCTGTCATGATGCCGTGTGCTCCGTGCGCCACCATTTCGCGGGCGCGCTGCCCGGCTTTTCCTGCCAGCTGCGGTCCGCTGAGAAAGACAACGCCTTTTTCCCGGCTGAGGAAAGCATCCGGCTGCACCCAGTCCGCAAAATGCGGCGGCACAGGCAACAGCCACGGTCCACCCAGCTGGATCTGCTGTAGCTGACGAAGGAAATGCGCATCGCCGTAAAATTTCAGATTCGGTGCAAAGCGTTTCAGCAACAGAAGGATCTCCGGCCCTCGGCCATATTTCGGCACCGGGAAGAACAGGAGCTGTGTCTGTTTCAGGCACTGCACGGTCTCCACACAGAGTTTTTTGACGCAAGTGTTCCAGTCTGCGTCCGTGCTGCCGTAAGCCGCATCCAGAACGGCCAGATCTGCCGTCTGGCTCCGCAGCGGGTCACAGGGGTAGAGCGGGCTGTGCTCTGCATAGTCGCCAGAAAAGAGAATGCTCTTTCCGTTCCATTCAAATCGCAGCCAGACGCTGCCTGCGCAGTGCCCGGAACGCCCCCATGTGACCTGCAGGCCGGGCAGTTCCGGCACAGAGCCGGAGCCTTTGCAAGGGCAGAGACTTTCCAGCGTTTGGATATGATTCAAGGAAAAGGGCAGTTGGGTCAGAGTAGGCAGCGTAGCATAGACCGGCCCCTGATACCCCTGCTGCGCCAGCCACGGCAGCGCCCCGGTGTGGTCTGCGTGGCTGTGGGTCAGAAAGACAGCCCGCAGTTTTTGAATCTGCTCTGCATTCAGCCGGGGCAGGTCGTCCTCTGCGCCAGCCAGCAGACCGCAATCCACCAGAAAAGCAGCACTATTCTGTTCCACATAAAAGCAGTTGCGGCCATGTTCGCCGCAGCCCCCGGCAATAAAAAGTTCCATCTCAATGCACCTTCCGATGATCGATCACCGTGTTCAAGATCAGCAGTGCCGTGGTCGAAAACAACACACACAGCACCGCCATCGCCATGCCAACCGAAACGCTGCCCTGCTCAAATTCCCGCACGATAAAGGTGGAGACCACCAGTGTGTTGGGCGGAGCGATCAGACTTGCCGTTACCAGTTCCCGGAAAGCGATGATGAAGGTCATCATCCAGCCGGTGGCGATGCCCTGCCGGATCAGCGGCAGGGTGATACGCCGCAGGATGTAAACCGGGCTTCCGCCGAACACCTGTCCTGCCGCCATCAGGCTGTCACTGATTTGGGTAAAGGACGAAGTGACGTACTGCACCGTATAGGGAAGAAACAGCACCACATAGGCCAGAACCATGATGCCCATAGTGTTGTACAGCGGCAGGATGTTGTAGATTTGGTTCCAGAATAGCATAATTCCAATGACCAATACAATACCCGGCAGCATTTCCGGCAGCAGACCAATGGCTTCTACCACCTTGCGCAGTTTGGAGTGCGACTTCCGCACCGCCAATACCAGCAGAGTGCCCAGCACTGCACAGATGGTAGCCGAAGTGACCGCAAGAAAAACGCTGTTCTTCAGAGCACTCAATCCCTTTTCGTTCTCGGTGAACAGTTCTACATAATGTGCGATGGTAAAGTTGCCCGGTGCCAGACCGTAGCCGCGGAGATTGATGAGAGATGTGGAAATGACCGAGAAGTACGGAACCCCAACTGCAATCAGCAGCACCAGAACGATATATGCCCACGCAGCGACGGTGGCTCCTTTGCCCATGGACTGCTCTACGCGGCGGGCACCCTTGCCGCTGACCAAATTGTAACTTTTGCGCGTGGTAATGTAATTTTGCAGCATCCACATACACAGACAGATGCCTACCAGCACGGAGGAGAGCGTGGCTGAACTGCCAAAGTCGATGGGGGCTACGGTGGCGTGGCGGTGGATCTCGGTGGTAAACACCTCAAACCCGATGCGCTTGCCCAGCGTAGAAGGCGTGCCGTATTCAGACAGCGTTTTCACAAACACCAGCAGCGCACCGATGGCGTAGTTGCCGGAGAGCAGCGGCAGAAAGATCTTGCGCATCCGGGCAGAGAATCCGGCCCCAAACACAGCACCTGCCTCTTCCAGACTGGAGGGGATATTCAGCATGGCGTTTTTGAGCATGGTGAGCATGAACGGAAAAACGTGCAGGCTCATCACCAGCACCAAACCGCCCAGAGTGAAGAAGATCTTTTCGCACCCGGCAGCTGCGGGGATCAGCTGCTGCAAAAGCCCCTTTTTCTGCATAAATAAGATCCAGCCCATGGAGGCAATGTAGGGCGGCGTCATGAACGGGATCATAAAGAGGATGTCAAAGACACGGTAGCGGGCAAACTTTGTCCGGGAGAACAGATAGGCCAGCGGTGCGGCAATCAGAGTAGACAGCAGCACCACCAGCACACCCAACAGCAGCGAATTGCCGATCATGTGGGCGTTTTCCGGGTTCAACAGCGTCTGCACAGCGGGAGAAAAGTCAAGGCGGCCATTCTGCATGACCGCCTTGGCAAAAATCATTCCCACAGGACAGACGATCAGAAAGATCAACACCACTGCCAGCAACAGCAGCGGAAGATCCGCCTTACGATTCGTCTGTTTCATGGAGCGTTACCCGTTGCTGGCACCGCAGATCTGGTTGATCTTTGCGGCATCATCGCTGGCTTCCGCCATCATCTTGTCCCAATCGGGCGTGATCTGAGGAATATCCTCCAGATTGCTGCGCTTGTCGCACTTGATGTCGGTGCGGCCGGGCAGCAGATAAGCATTTGCCACCAGCTGCTGTGCCTCATCGCTGAACAGATAATCAACAAATGCCTTGGCATTGTCCATGTTGGGAGCCGTTTTCAGGATCATTGCCGGGCGGGGGTTCACGATGGTGCCGCCTGCCGGGTAGTAGATGTCCAGCGGCTCGCCCTTATTCTTGGAAGAATAGGCGTTGTAGTCCACGCCGGCCACAAGGATGCCCACTTCGCCGGTGGTGACAGCTTCCAGTGCAGCCTTGTTTGCGCCGGGGACCGTCATACCGTTGTCGGCCATAGCCTGAAAATCATCCCAGCCATTCTTGACCACATAGCCTGCCACAAAGTCCTTGCAGGCACCGGACTTTTCCGGGTCGGGGATGGCCAGCTGATCCTTATACTCTGCGTTGCCAAGGTCTTTCCAGTCGGCATCAAGCGTGGAGAACACCGTGGTGTTATAAATAACGCCCACAGCGGATGCACTGTAACCAAACAGCACACTGTCGTCATCCAGCCAGCCGTCCACGATGAGGTCGGCGTTTTCCGGGGTGTAGCTTTCCAGCTTGTCATCTGCTTTCATGGACAGACCATCCGACCAGGAAGCCAGAATCACTACATCGGCCACAGGGTTTGCTGCTTCGGCTTCCAGACGAGCGAGGATCTCGCCGGTAGTGCCCTGAAACTGCTCTACCTCGATACCAGTCTTTGCCGTAAAGCCCTCGGCCAGCTTATCGGCCAGACCAGCCGGAGAAGGCATATAGACCGTCACTTTGCCGGTGCCGGATGCGGCAGCGGGAGTGCTATCGCTTGCCACGCTGGAAGAAGCTGTGCTGGAAGCAACCGTGCTGCTTGCGGAGCCGCCGCAGGCGGTCAAGGCGGCAGCGGCAGTCAGAGTACCCGCCACAGCAAGAAAATTACGACGGCTGATTTTATAATTACGCATAAGGATTCTCCTTTTTCATTTCCAATGATGTATCATCAAGCCGCACCTTGCGGCAGGAAGCTGATTCAGACGGCAACGATGGCACTACGGGGCAGATAAAGCGAGATCTTTTCGCCCACCGAGACCCGTCGGGGGCTGATATATGTCCAGTCCTGTCCGTTGTGGTTCAGCTGTAGCTGGTAGCTGCTGCCAAGGACCTGCACCGCCGTGACATCGGCATCGTATTTTTCGGCCTGCTCGGTGGGAACCGTCTGTGCCTGTTCCGGGCGGAACAGATGATTCTGGTCGAGCCAGTTGGAAGAGCCTACAAATCGTGCCACGAACTCCGTTGCCGGATGGGAATAGATTTTTTCCGGGGTATCATACTGCTCAATTTTTCCGGCGTGACAGACCGCAATTGCATCGCTCATGCTCATGGCCTCAATCTGGTCGTGGGTCACAAACACGCCGGTAATGCCCAACTTGGTGATCAGCGTCCGCAGTTCCGAGCGCATCTCTTCCCGCAGCAGTGCGTCCAGTGCGGAAAGCGGCTCGTCAAACAGGATGCAGGCCGGTTCAATGACGATCGCGCGGGCAAATGCCACACGCTGCTGCTGACCGCCGGACAGCTGATGAGGATACCGCTGGGCAAAATCATCCAGCTGTACAGCGTGGAGTGCATTTTTCACCTTTTCGTCCAATTTGTCCGTCTTGCCAGCCGCCCGCAGGCCAAAAGCCACATTTTCAAAGACAGTCATGTGCGGCCAGAGGGCAAAATCCTGAAACACAAAGCCAAGGCCGCGCTTTTCGGGCGGGATATTGATCTTCTTTTCCGAGGAGAACACACAGCGATTCTCAAACCAGATCTCACCGCTGTCCGGCGTTTCCAGTCCGGCGATCATCCGCAACAGGGTGGTCTTGCCGCAACCGGAAGGTCCCAGCAATGTGGTCAGGCTGCCGCTTTGAATGACAAAGCTGGTAGGCTGGATCACCTGCTTTGCGCCAAAGGATTTTGTAACATGAACGAGCTTGATCTCCATATTTTGCACTCCTACTTTTGATACCTGCTCTATGGTAGCACGAAGGATTTGTGCAAACTATCCCAGTGGCGTAAATCTCATGTAAAAGTTTGGCAACAAAAAGTCCCCGCTGAACCTTAAGATCCAGCAGGGATTTCATGAAGATATAAATATCCGAAAATAAGCCCATCCAGAGGAAAGTCAGGCAAGATGGAACAGATCAATCAGCACCACCATTGCAAGGCCATAGTAAACGACAACCGCTACCAAATCGTTGATCGTCGTGATCAATGGTCCGGAAGCAACAGCCGGATCAATATGAATTTTATGGAATAGCATCGGAACCAATGTGCCCACCAGACTGGAAACGACCATGGCGACAACAAGTGATGCGCCTACACAGCCAGACAGCAGAAGTGCCGTATTCCAAGCGTAGCCTTTGAAAAAGTGGATATAACATCCCAGAAAACTCAGCGCCATTACGGCCAGAATCGTACCATTCAGCAATCCAACTCTGACTTCTTTCCAGAGCAGCTGAAATTTCTTGGATACCGTCAGATTTTCGTCTACCAGAACTCGAATCGTAACGGCCAATGACTGCGTGCCGACATTTCCCGCCATACCCAGCACCATAGACTGAAAACAGATCACAACCGGAAGCACTGCTACCACCGATTCAAATGCGCCAACGACCGAGGAAACCAGCATTCCAAGAAATAACAGAGCGGTCAGCCACGGAAGACGCTTTTTCACACTTTCAAAAACGCTTTCCCTCAAATCTTCCTCGCCGGTCAGACCACCCAGCTTTGCGTAATCATCGCTCATCTCATCGTCAACCAGTTCCACCACATCGGACGATGTTATGATACCCATCAATTTGCCTGCCTCATTCAGCACCGGCAGACTGCGCTCCGCATAGTCCACAATGCGCTCGATACAGTCGCTGATTTTTTCCCGATCTGTAACGTAGGGGTAAGACCCAACGATGAGTTCCGCAAGAGGATCTTCTGCACGTGCAATAATCAAATCTTTTAAGTCGATTGCACCATAGAAATGTTCATTTTCATCCACCACGTACAACACAGAGATGTTGTCATTCTCCCCGGCCTGCTTGACCAGCTCACTCATAGCCTGCCGGATGGTCATATCATTTTTGATGCGGATATAATTCGTCGTCATTTTGCTGCCGATCTCATCTTCGCTATAAGAAAGCAGCATCTTTACGTCTTCAATCGAATCTCTGTCCAGTTTGTTGACGATTTCACCCTTGTCTATCTCGTCAAGGCCTTCCAGCGCATCTGCCGCATCGTCCGAGTCCATGTTGGAAATAACTTTTGCAGCCTCATCTCTGGATAATTCTTTCAGATACGGCTCTGCATCGTCCAGATAGGCGAAGATCTCAGCCACTTCGTCTACTCCCAAAATGGGATAAAGCGACTTGCGTTCTGCAGGCATGAGCGCTTCCAAAGCATCCGCCAGATCTTTTTCATGGTAATCCGACAGTTTTTCGGCCAGTTCAGCCTGAGGTATATTGCCATGAATGATGTTCAAAATTTCCTGCACATAGTTTTTCTGCATGATCTGTCCTCTTGATTCTGTTATGTCAATCAAAAAATATCGTTTCACTTCAAAAATTCGAATTCTATCATAGCACGTCCGTCCTGTGACAGCCACCATTCCGGTGTAAACCCTTTGTAAAATCAGATATAAAAAATTCCCGTCAAAGCAGCAGACTTTGACGGGACGAAAGAAGAAAAGAAAGATACTCAATTGATGCACAGAGCCATTCAAGCTATAACCTGATCTCTTGCACAGAGCATACGTTGATGCCGCTCTGCCCTGTACCATGGCAGATAAAGAAGCAACAGGACTGCAGCAAGAACCGGCAGAAAGCCCAGTAGATAAAAACGTTCTCCAAAGCAGTGGGCGAAAAAGGCAGTAATCGCATTGCCCTGCGGATCATTGAGAAAGAAAAAGTTTGTTTTCAGCAGCCGATTCAGGAAAAAGATCGGCGTTGCGATTGCACACAGAAACGCCAGTACCCAGCGGATATGATGCACCTGCGGGCGAAATCCGCCAGCAAGCAGAAGGACCGGATAGAGGATCAGCAGAACGTGAATGCTATAGGAATGCAGATGCAGCAGGTTCCAGACCGGGAGCCGCTGCCATGAGGGGCTCAACATTGCGACCACTGCTCCCGGAATACAGAGCGCATAAAGGATTTCCTTGCTCCAACGGCTCTGGTGTATGGCATCGTACCAGCAGACAAAGATGTTGATGCTGCACAGGTGGAGAGGCAGATAGGTCACGTTCCATTGACCGGTGTACAGCAGGACGGCCTGCTTCATAAACTCATCGGCCAGCATCAGGACAAACACAGCGCGAAGGATCTGATGCCGGGTCACTTCCCTGCAGCGGTAGTAGATCACCGCACAGAGAAAAATGACCGCCGCTGCTCCCAGCAATTCTGCCCAATGCGTTGCACTGAACAAAGAGAAGGCGCGGTAATCCGCCCCGCGTTCTGCCTGTATCGTCTGCACGGATTTCCAGAAATCTTCCATAGGATTCTCCCTTTCTGCGATTTCATTCTACAATAAAATTGTATCATCGAAATCCAGTCGAAGAAACCGTGCTGCGGTCAAATCTGTGTGAAATCCGAGTGCATCTCACTTCAGACTGGAGTGCACGTTGGCCTGATAGGCTTCCTCGTAGAACTGTGCCTGACAATCCACGGCATCGGCACCGGGCATCCGGCGGACATAGCTGCCGTCCGGCTGCTGCACGCGGGCGTTGCAGTTGTCGGCCAGCATCGTGTCAAAGATGTGCTGCAAACGTGCCTTCAGAGCCGGAGCCGTGACCAGAGCCGCGATTTCCACGCGGCGGAGCGTAGAGCGGGTCATCCAGTCTGCCGAGCCGATGTAGTACCGGGCACGCTCTCCCTGTCCGAAAATGTAGATGCGGGAATGCTCCAGATAGCGGCCCACGATGCTGATGATATGGATATTCTCGGTCTCATCCGGGACACCGGCACGCAGGCAGCAGATGCCGCGCACCACCATATCGATGTAGACGCCCGCCTGACTTGCCTCGATGAGCTTGTTGATGAGCACTTTGTCGGTCAGGCTGTTGATCTTGATGCCGATGTAGCCGCCCTCGCCGCGGGCGGCAGCTTTGATCTCACCGTCTATCCGATTCAGCAGACGGTTCTGTAAGCAATGAGGCGCCACCAGCAGGTTCTTGACCGAATCCACCGTTTCGCCCTGATCCAGTGCGCGGAACACTTCGGTGGCTTCCAGACCGATTTCCTTGGATGCGGTCAGGAAAGAAAGGTCGGTGTACAGGCGGCTGGTCTTTTCGTTGTAGTTGCCGGTGCCGATCTGGGTGATGAAGGAAATACCCTCCTTCGTTTTGCGGGTGATCAGGCAGAGCTTGGAGTGGACTTTCAGCCCTTCAATGCCATACACCACATGACAGCCGGCACGTTCCAGCAGGCGGGACCACTCGATGTTGTTTTCCTCATCAAAGCGGGCTTTCAGCTCCACCAGAACATCCACCTGCTTGCCGTTTTCGGCGGCTTCCACCAGTGCATCCACCACCTTGCTGTGGTTGGCCAGACGATAAAGAGTCATCTTGATGGAGACCACGTCCGGGTCGCAGGCGGCCTCGTGCAGCAGCTGCAGGAAGGGACGGATGCTCTCATACGGATAGTGAATCAACTTGTCCTCTTCCAGGATCTGCGGAATGATGGGCTTGCGCTCGTCCAGTGCAGGGCTGGGCTGCGGGTGGCGGGGCGCAAAGAACAGGTCGGTGTGGCTGCGCAGCTGATCCTCGATCTGGAACAGGAAAGAGTGATCCAGCGGAGAATCGTATTCAAACACCCGCTTGGGGTCCAGTTTCAGGTTTTTGCACAGGGACTGGATAATTTCTTCGTCGATCTCACGGCTCAGTTCCAGACGGACAGGTGCCAGCTTTTTGCGCTTCTTGACCACTTCGGCCATGTGATCCCGGTAGTTCAGGTCTTCGTCATAGATCAGGTCGGCGTCAATATCCGCATTGCGGGTGATGCGGGCCAGCGTTTTGCTGGTGACCTTATAGCCCTTGTAGAGCAGTGGCAGGAAGTGCAGGATCAGTTCTTCCGACAGGATAAAGCAGCCAGTACGGCCCGGCACCGGCACCAGCCGGGGGAAGATCTCATTGCCGCAGGGCACAATGCCGATCTTCTTCTTTTCTGCCTTGGTGCTCAGCACCGCAACCGCATAGATGCCCTTGTTTTTCAGGAACGGAAATGCCTGCTTTTTGCTGATGATGAAACTGGACAGCAGCGGCAGGTAGTCCTGCCGGAACAGCTTTTCCAGTTCGGTACGGCTTTCTTCCTCCATATGGGCAAAGTCCAGCAGACGGATCCCCTGCTCTGCAAGCTGTTCCAGCAGACCATTATAAGCAGCGTCCCGGCGGGCTGTCAGCTTGTGGATAAAAGCCAGCGCTGCATCGATCTGTTCGCCGCTGGTCATATTCGTCTTATTTTCCCGTGCGTTTTTGTCCAGCAGCATCTGGTCTTGCAAGCTGCCGATGCGCACCATGAAAAATTCATCCAGATTGCTCTGGAAAATCGACAAAAAACTCAGCCGTTCACACAACGGCAGACGGGAATCCTCTGCCTCCTCCAGAACGCGTTCGTTGAACCGCAGCCACGAAAGCTCACGGTTTGCATAGCAATGATAGGTGTTTTCCATATTCCTCTTCCTTTTCTCTGACCGGAATGCTTCGGATTGCATGATACAAACGTTTTTATTGTACCGTGCAAATGTAAAATCAGAAATCAGGAATGTGTCTGGAATATGTAAAATCGCTTCTGCACACAGATTTTACCGCAATTTGATTGCAACCGCCTCGAAATCATCTTACAATAGTAGATACTTTCTTTTAATATATGAATCGGGGGCAGAGAACCATGACGTATAAAGACATCAAACACAATGAGGAAGTCAACGAACTGCTGAAAAAAGGCAACCAGAATCTAGGCCTGCTGGGCTACACCGAGCACTCACAAGCCCATTGTGTCCGGGTGGCAGAGACCGCCGCCCACATCCTGAAAAAATTCGGCTATCCGGAGCACGACATCGAGCTTGCCCGGATCGCAGGCTATATGCACGACATCGGAAACGCCATCAACCGCAGCCGTCACGCCGAATACGGCGGGCTACTGGCCAACGAGATTCTGAAGCAATATGACCTGAGCGTCCCGGACCGCATCACCATCGTGTCCGCCATTTCCAACCACGATGAATCCACCGGCGGGGCCGTGGATCCCATCTCGGCAGCACTCATCATCGGCGACAAGACTGATGTGCGCCGCAGCCGTGTGCGGGAAAAGCCCAAAGCATCCTTCGACATCCATGACCGGGTCAACTATGCGGTCACAGACCAGACCCTGAAGATCAACACCGAGAAAAAAGTCATCTCGCTGAATCTGCAAATCGACACCGATATTTGCAGCATGTACGAATATTTTGAGATTTTCCTGCAGCGGATGCTGATGTGCCGCGGGGCTGCCGATATGCTGGGAGCAACCTTCAAGTTGACGGCCAATGGGGCCAAAGTTCTTTAATGTGTGGCCATCTCCGCAAAGAACAGGAACTAGCCTTTATAATAAAAAACAAAAAGTCCCGCCTGAAAGTAAAGCCTTCACTTTCAGGCGGGATGTCTTTCAATATGACTGCTATGGCGGCATGCGTGACCATACCCTGTCAGATACAGCGTACTCCAGAGGTTATCTTCCGAGGCGTGCAGATAATCATAGGTCAGGTTTTCATCCACACGCTCAACGATGCAACCACCCGCCATCAGCGTTTCCAGTTTTTTTGTGATCGTACTGCCGGCATAGTCGATAAAGGAACGGATGATGGCATTTCTTCCTTGGTCAAAATGCGCTTGGTCACCCGCTCGGTGCGCTGCTTTTCTGCGGCAAGTTGCTCATCATAACGGCAGCAATAAGAGCGGGGCCTTGCAAAAGGCTCCACTCTTATCATAACGGACAGATTGTATGGGTGAAGCGCTGCGAAGAACTTGAATGCGGGGATATCGGGATATTCGTATATGATGACTGTGGATATCTGAAAAAATACGACGAACATACCCCAGACAAATCCCAAGCAGAGTTCCTTACCGACAGCTATGGCGTGGTGCATAACCAACCGGTTTTGGTCTCTCTTAACACCAAATATTCGCCAATCCTTATATCTCCAGAGCAAAGATTTGAGATCGTTGGAAAAGTTTTGAACTAAAAAGATGGGAGGGGTTTTCGTGGATACGATCAAGCGTGTTCAGGATTTGATGCAAGAGCGTGATATGAATCTATGTGTGTTGACAAAAAAATGCGGGATATCGTACTCCACAATCCAAAGTACTGCCCGTCGAGGAGGGCAGTTAAGCGTAGAGACGATTGAAAGAATTTGTCAGGGTTTGGGAATTACATTAAAAGACTTCTTCGATTCCTCCTACCTGTAAATATAGGGGCAGCAAAAAAGCCGTTCGCCACGCTGGAAAATCTGCGTGGTGAACGGCTTTAATACTGCTTCTATTTATCCTTTGGTAATCTCCAGATAAACACTAATCTCCATGATTGTTACCATTGAAGGAATACATTTGCGACGATCTTCGGGCATACCGAATAAGATTTGCCTTGGCAGTTGAAAACAGCTCAGGTTACCTATTGCAATTCTGACTATTTGGAATATACTTGTAAGTATCAAATTATTTCACTGTATGAGGACATCCGCACCAAACTTATCCAGTCCGGTGTAATGAAATGCAGAGAATAAAAGACAAAATTGGTATGTTCCACGAAATTTAGGGAGAAAACTGAGCAAGTAGGAAGGCGGAATATATATGAAACAAGATACTTTAGAGGGCAAAGCAAAAACAAAAAATGGGGTAAAACGGCTGTGTTTTTCCATAATCTGCATTCTTCTGGAAGTGATTTTTATTATTACTATCGTAACACGCTTGAATGAATATGCAGAAGTCATAAATTTATTTACAAGGATTTTGAGTGGGATCTTGGTTTTGGGATTGTACGCATCAAATAAGACATCCTCTATGAAAATGCCTTGGGTCATCTTAATTCTAATTTTCCCAATTATGGGTGTAGGCCTGTATTTGTTGATTGGTTTGAATGGTGGCACACATAAAATGCGTGAGCGGTATGCAGAAATTGATAGCAAATTGTTACCAATGCTTCCGGACAGTCAGGAGTGTTTGAGCAGAATAAAAGAAACAATTCCGAAAGCAGGAAATATAGCAAGTTACATACAAAGAAATTCGCAGTATCCAATCTATCAGAATACGGATATTGTGTATTTTGATGAAGCAGTGAAAGGATTAGAGGCACAGCTTAAGGATTTGGAGAAAGCACAAAAGTTTATCTTTATGGAATATCATGCGATAGAAGACGCTGAAGCATGGCATAAGATTCAAGATGTTCTGGAAGAGCGAGTAAAAGCCGGTGTGGAAGTTAGAGTATTCTACGATGACATGGGTTCTATAGGCTTTATTAACACAGATTTTGTGAAAAAAATGGAGACAATAGGAATTCATTGCCGTGTATTCAATCCGTTTATGCCAGGTTTAAATCTGTTTTTGAACAATCGTGATCATAGAAAAATAACAGTTATTGATGGAAAAGTCGGATTTACAGGTGGATATAATCTAGCAAACGAATATTTTAATTACACACACCCGTATGGACAGTGGAAAGATACAGGTATTCGTTTAGAAGGAGATGCTGTTCAGTCGCTTACAGTGACATTTTTAGAAATGTGGAATGCTGTTAGTGAAAAAGCTACGAATGATACTGATTTTAGTAAATACATTATTCATTACGATTATAAAGCACAGCAAACAGGTTTTGTTCAGCCTTATGCAGACAGTCCTATGGATAATGAGCAGGTCGGAGAAGAAGTTTATATCAGTATGATAAATAAAGCTGAAAAATATTGTTGGTTTATGACTCCATATCTAATCATAACAGATGAAATGACGCATGCGTTATGTCTGGCTGCTAAGCGAGGGGTAGACGTAAGAATTATCACACCTGGTATCCCTGATAAAAAATTCATTTATAATGTAACTCGTTCTTTTTATCATGGATTAGTTAAACATGGTGTTCGTGTTTATGAGTGGACTCCTGGTTTCTGTCATGCAAAAATGAGTGTGGCAGATGACTGTATGGCAACTTGTGGAACAATTAATTTGGATTATCGAAGTTTATATCACCATTTTGAAAACGGCTGTTTTATGGCAGATTGTCAGGCAGTTGTGGAAATAAAAAATGATCTGATAAGAACGATGGGAGAATGTCGTGATGTGACAGACCAATATCAAACCGGACGAAGTGCATATTTGCGACTGGGACAATTATTTATGAGATTATTTGCTGGATTGCTATAAGAATCTGATGAAACGACCTTTCAAAAAACAGTTGATTTAGAAGTTAACTGTTTTTGAAAGGCCGTTTTTGCTATATCTAACAGTCTGTTGTACAAAGAAGATTTTGCATGGATGAAAAAACAAACCTTGTTGAGGTTAAATTGAGTTTTCTATTGTATTGTATTGCTAATGAATAAGAATAAGAAATAAAAAGGAATCAGGTGATGTACAATGAAAAAGCATAAAATATGTAAAATCCTTCTTGTTATACTGGCAATTTTTTTATGTGTGGCTTTTTATGAATTGCTCGGAATCTGCGTTGCATATAAAAAGCAGCCGGAAGTGTCCAATACAACCAAAAAAGAAACAAAAAATGGGTCATGGAACAAATGCAGTGAAAATACAGAACGGGCAGTAATCATAGAAAAGAATCCAGAAGCGCTTTTACAAAGAGTACGTTTGATCAAGAATGCAAAAAAGGAAATTATTCTTTCTACTTTTGCATTTCAATCCGATGAAAGTGGAAAATTGATCTTAGGAGCACTGCATGATGCGGCAGACAGAGGTGTACAAATTCGTCTGTTAGTAGATGGAATGGAGAGCTGGCTTGATATGGAAGGAAATCCGTATTTCTATGGATTATCTTCCCATGAGAATGTTGAAATTAAACTGTATAATAAGGCCAATCCGTTGAAACCGTGGAAAATAATGGGTAGAATGCATGATAAATATTTGATTGCAGATGGAAAGAGATATATTCTTGGGGGAAGAAATACATACAATTATTTCCTGGGTGATTTTCCGGGACATAAGAACTATGACAGAGACGTGTTAGTGGTTTGCGATGAACCTGAGAAAGAAAATTCAGTTAACCAGTTGTTAAAGTATTTTGAAACGATATGGGAACAAGAAGACAGTGATTATTTTCATGACAATAAAAAACTGGCAAATAGAAAATCTGTAAAGAACGCAGTTTTAGAGCTGCAGAACGGCTATCAGAAATATTTTGAAGAGAATAAGGAAAGAATCTGCGATACCGATTACACGGACGAAACTTTTGAGACAGAAAAGATTGCATTAGTGTCAAATCCTATTCACACAGGTTCCAAAGAACCAGTAGTGTGGTATCAGTTGGGAGAATTGATGAAAAATGCAAAAAATCGTGTGAAGATCCACACGCCATATATTATCTGTAATGATATGATGTATAATACATGGGAGGAGATTGCAGAGAACGTTTCAGATTTTTCTATCATGACAAATTCAGTTGCGAATAATGGGAATCCATTTGGGGCTACCGATTATGCGAAAAACAGAAATAGAATCTTAAGTACAGGAATTAATATCTGGGAATATGAAGGCGGTTATTCATACCACGGAAAAAGTATTCTGATTGACGATGATCTGTCTGTAATCGGTTCCTTTAATATGGACATGAGAAGTGCATATCTGGATACGGAACTGATGCTTGTAATTCGCAGTAAAGATATTAATAAACAGTTGGAAGAGGGCATGATGGAATATGAAAGAGTGTCCCGCCAGGTATTGGAAGATGGAACCTATCGTGATCCATATCATGTAGAGCCAATCGAATTAACAAAGAAACGTCAGAGAAAAATATTTTTGGTACAGCATCTGCTTGGATGGGCAAGGTATCTGTTTTAATAAGGAGGAAGGAAAACGTGTTTCAAATATTGATTGTAGAAGATGATAAAGAATTAAGCCAGCTATTCCAAAAAGTGCTTGAGAAGAATGGATATCAAGTCAAAAGTGCATCGGATGGAGCACAGGCATTAGAAGTATTGGTTAAGGAATATATTGATCTGATCATTTCTGATATTATGATGCCGGTTATGGATGGTTATGAACTGGTGTCGGAACTCCGTTCAGCAGGATATCAGATACCTGTACTTATGATCACTGCGAAAGGTTCCTTTGATGATATGCGCCAGGGATTTCTTTCGGGAAGTGACGATTATATGGTAAAACCGGTAAATGTGAATGAAATGGTTTTAAGAGTCGGAGCACTGCTTCGCCGTGCACAGATACTGAATGAACACAAAATTGTGATCGGTTCAACAGAGTTTGATTATGATGCAATGACGGTTACAACTGATAAGGAAAGTCTTGTTTTGCCTAAAAAAGAATTCCTGCTTTTATATAAGCTTGCAGCTTCGCCAGGCAGAATATTTACAAAACAACAGTTGATGGATGAAGTATGGGGATACGAGACGGAGGCAGACCCACATACGATAGAGGTACATATAGGAAGAATCAGGGAGCGTTTGAAAGATAACCCTGATTTTGAAATCGTAACAATGCGTGGAATTGGATACAAGGTGGTGAAAAAATAATGGAACAAAAGAAAGAAAAAGGATTGCGTATCCGATCCTGTCTGACTGGTGCAATCTGGCTGGCACTTGTATTTTCAACAGTCATATCTGCGTTATTATTTGCTTTTTTGAATCATTTTTTTAATCTGCCGGGCAGCATACCTGTGCTTGGCTGGCTTTTGATTTTCAATACATTGATTGCAGGGCTGATCACTTCCTTTATTAATGCAAAGTTACTGGAACCAATTACAAGACTTAGTAAAGCAATGAAGGAAGTTTCTCGGGGAGATTTTGAACAGCATTTGGAAACGAACAGCCGTATAGCAGAAGTTGGAGAATCTTATCAAAGTTTTAACGTTATGACAAAAGAACTTCGTGCAACAGAGGTGCTGCAGATGGATTTTGTATCTGATGTTTCTCATGAGTTTAAGACCCCGATTAATGCCATTGAAGGATATACAATGCTGCTTCAGGGAGAAGAACTGTCTCCGGATCAAGAGGAATATGTAGAAAAAATCTTATTTAACACCCAAAGACTTTCCGGATTGGTTGGTAATATTTTGCTGTTATCCAAGTTAGAGAATCAGAATATACCAATGAAAAAAACAGAATATCGTCTGGATGAACAGATCCGCCAGGCAGTTCTTTCATTGGAAACAAAATGGACAGAAAAAGAAATTGGTTTTCAGGTAGAATTGGAGGAAGTTAAATATACTGCGAATGAAGGACTTTTTATGCATATCTGGATAAATCTTTTAGATAATGCGATTAAGTTCAGCCCTTCAAAGGGGACAATTACGATGTTTCTGAAACAAGAACAGGATTCTGTTAAGTTCATTCTGGAAGATGAAGGACCAGGAATAGAGGATGATGTAAAATCCAGAATATTTGACAAGTTCTATCAGGTAGATGGATCTCATAAAGCAGAAGGAAATGGCCTAGGTCTTGCACTTGTAAAACGGATTGTAGATAGTGCCGGAGGAACAATCAAAGCAGAAAACCGTGAATATGGTGGATGCAGATTTGTTATAGAGTTGCCAAAGCAGAAAGATGAGATTATCTAGTTTTAAGATAAATTAGAAGATGGGAGAATTTATATGACATTTTATCAGGAGTTGCAGTTAAATCAGGCAGGTTCTAAAAACCTGTTGAAAAAGAGTGAAACACTAAAAGAAAAATTATATCATATGTGGGTATATCTGGTGAAGATAGCTGCTACAATGGCATTTTGTTTTTTCTTTGTTAGTATTTTCAGCATCCTATTTGGAAATGAGAACAGCATTGTAGGTGTAGTAGTCTTATTATGTCTCATGGTGTTTAGGAATGCGGATCTGGGGATCCACACCGGACAATCTACGATGCTTTTGGCTTTGTTCTTTGTAATTATGACTGTATGTCCGCATTTAGCAAATCAGTTTTCACCGGTATTGGGAATGCTGTTAAATATTGCGGCACTGGCTGTGTTGATTCTGTTCGGATGCCATAATCCATCCATGTTTAATCAATCTACATTGGTTCTTGGGTATCTGTTGCTATATGGTTATGATGTTACGGGAAAAAGCTATCAGATGCGATTAGTCGAAATGGCTTTAGGTGCAGCACTTACCTGCTTCGTATTTTATCGAAATCATAAAAACAGAACTTATAAAAGAAATCTGAAAGATCTGATACAAGAATTTGATATCACTTCTTCCAGAACAAAATGGCAGATATGTCAGATTTTATGCGTACCGATTGTCCTTTGCATTGCAGAACTTTGTAATATGCCACGTGCAATGTGGGCTGGTATTGCGGCCATGTCCGTGATTTTGCCGTCTATGGAAGATATGCACTACAGAGTCCGTAAAAGGATTGTCGGAAATATTGCAGGTGTTATATGTTTTACAGTATTATATTTTCTGCTTCCTTCGTCAATCTATGCATATATAGGAATTCTTGGTGGAATCGGTGTAGGATTTTCAGCACAATATGGCTGGCAGGCAGTATTTAACACATTTGGTGCTTTAGCCATTGCTGCAGAGACATATGGACTACAAGGAGCGGTTAGTCTTAGAGTGAGTCAAAATGTTTTTGGTGTTGTGTTTGCTTTAGCATTTTGTGTTATATTTTATTGGTTTATGCCTAAAAAAAAGGAAAGTGAGGTGACCGTACATGCAGAGTGAAGTGAATCAGGAAGAAAATTTGAATACCACTGATTTTGACGAGCACTTCGCTAAAATTTCGTCCTATATTGTAGACACATTGCACGGCGTTCCACTTGAGATGACCGAGGATGAAAAAGAACAATTTCGCATACAGGTTATTTCAAATCAGTATGCAGAACGGTTGCTAAGTGAAGCCGAAAAGACAGAAACGTATAGAGGTTTATCAAAAATTGATATTCTCCATACAGTTTCTATCCCTCAACTGGCTAGAACAATCCCACTTAAAGGTTTGAATCTCAGTTTAGAAAAATACAGAATGCCGGATGGTGTAATAATAGAGGTTGAGAGTTCGTCACATTATTTGGGGTCATTTAGTGAGAAAAATGATTCTTCCACAAATTGGATAGAAAAGATCATGGAGGGTGTCGGTATTCACTAGATGGATTCTCAAGAAGCATATGCACGAAAGTTCTGCACGCGATAAGTATCTTGCCATTATGAAGCCCTACCTTCTGATGTGGCACAGTAGCAGTTGAAAACAGCTCAGGTTACCTATTGCAATTCTGACTATTTGGAATATACTTGTAAGTATCAAATTATTTCACTGTATGGGAGGAAATTATTATGGCAAGACCCAAGGGAAGCAAGAATAAGACCCGTATTGTAAATGCCAACGTTGATTATGCAGCCGTCGTTGCAGAAAAGACCGCCGAAAAGGAAAAAATCGAATCTGAGGTTGCTGCGCTGACTGCAAATCTCGATGATCTGAAGACGCAGCTGAAAGCCAAGAAAGCAGAATTGAAAGCCGCCACCAAGGAACTTACCAAAGCCGAAAACAAAAAAGCTGCCGCCGAAGCAAAGGCAATGGAAGAAGCAAAGAAAGGCGAAGCAGAAGATGTGCTGAAGAAGCTGCTGGCCAGCGGTATGACGGCTGAGGAAATCCTTGCAAAACTCCAGTAATGCAATGCCGAGAGGAGGGAACACGATGACCGAGCAGGAACAGCCCAAAAACGATTTTATGCACAAGCTCGCGCTGCAAATTGTTGAGCGGCGCAACCTTGTGTTCCTCATCGTCATTCTGGGAACCATCTTCACCATCTTCTCCCGCAGCTGGGTCAAGGTGGAAAGCGACCTGACCACCTATCTGCCCAAGACCAGCGAGACCCGCATGGGCCTGGACATTATGGAAAAAGAGTTTACCACCTACGGTTCTGCCGATGTCATGGTGGCAAACATCACGCCGGACGAGGCAGACCAGCTGAACGACGAGCTGGCGGGCCTCAGGGGCATCCAGATGATCGAGTACGATGATACCACCGCCCATTATAATAATGTATCGGCGCTGTACTCCATCACATTCGATTACCCCGAGGACGACGACCAGTGCCTGGAAACGCTGGAAAGCGTCAAGGAGTACCTGAAAGACTACGATATCTACGTTTCCACCTCGCTGGGCAATACGCAGGAGGAGACGATTGAGCGTGAAGTCAATGTCATCATGGTGTATGTTGCCATCATCATTGTGGTGGTGCTGATCTTCACCTCCCAGACCTATGCGGAAGTTCCCGTGCTGCTGCTCACTTTCGTGGTGGGCATGATCCTCAACATGGGCACCAACTTCCTGCTGGGCACCATCTCGTTCGTTTCCAACTCGGTCACGAACATTCTGCAGCTGGCCCTTTCGCTGGACTACGCCATCATCTTCTGCAACCATTTTAAAGAAGAACACGAGACCCTGCCCTTGAAAGAGGCGGTCATCGAGTCGCTGGCCAAGAGTATCCCGGAGATCAGTTCCAGCTCCCTGACCACCATCGGCGGTCTGGTGGCCATGCTGTTCATGCAGTTCAAGATCGGCCCGGATATGGCCATCTGCCTCATCAAGGCCATCCTGTTCTCCATGCTGTCGGTCTTCGTGGTCATGCCCGGCCTGCTGATGCTGTTTGGCCCTTACATGAGCAAGACCAAGCACCGCAACTTTGTGCCCAAGATCTCGTTCGTGGGCCGCTATGCTTACAAAACCCGCAAGATCGTTCCCATCGTCTTTGCAGTGGTGCTGGTGTTTGCCTACCATTTCCAGACACAGTGCCCCTACGCCTATGGCTACGGCCCGATCAAGACGCCAGTGTTGAATGAGACGCAGATCGCCGATAACATGATCGACGAAAACTTTACCAAGTCCAACCTGGTGGCTCTCGTCGTACCAAAGAACGACGATTACCGGGTGGAAGCAGCCATGATCAAAGAACTGGAAAGCCACGATGAGGTGGACCACACCCGCGGCCTTTCCAACATTGAGGCCATGGACGGCTACATGCTGGAAGACCGGCTCACTTCCCGCCAGTTCTCTGAGATGGCGGGCCTGGATTACGAGCTGGCCCAAGTGGTCTACACAGGCTACGCGTTGGAAAATGATGAGTACGGCCAGGTCATTGGCAACTTCTCCAACTACAGTGTGCCGCTCATTGATATGTTCCTCTACGTCTGTGACGAGGTCGATTCCGGCATTGTCAGCCTGGACCAGGATCAGATCAACGACCTGCATGATGCCCAGACCCAGATGCTGAGCGCAAAGGCCCAGCTGCAGGGTGCGGATTACAACCGTATTCTGGTCTACCTGAACCCCAGCCTCCAGAGCGGGGATGAAATGTATGAGTTCACGGACCAGATGCGCACCATCGCCCGGAAGTATTACCCGGACGGCGACATCTATCTGGCGGGCGACGCCACCAACGAGTACGACTTCCAGAAGTCGTTTGCCATCGACAACATCGTGGTCAGCGTGGTCTCCGTGCTGATCGTGCTGATCGTCCTGCTGTTCACGTTCCAGTCGGTGGCAATGCCCATCCTACTGATCCTCGTCATCGAGGGCGCGATCTGGGTCAACTTCTCCGTCCCCGCTTTTATCCACACGCCGCTGTACTTCATGGGCTACCTGATCGTCAGCTCCATCCAGATGGGTGCAAACATCGATTACGCCATCGTTATTGCAACCCGCTACAACGAGCTGCGGGATAAGATGGACCATAAGACAGCCATGATCGAGACGCTGAACTTTGCGTTCCCCACCATCCTCACTTCCGGCACCATCATGACGGTGGCCGGTACCCTTATCGGTCAGATGACGTCCGATGCCTGCATCGTGGGCATCGGCCAGTGCCTGGGCCGCGGTACCATCATCTCCATCTTCCTGGTGCTGTTCGTCCTGCCGCAGATCCTGCTGGTGGGTGGCAAGCTGGTGGATAAAACTTCGTTCTCCATGCATCATGTGGTGCTGCACACCAACACGGCCAGCGGCCGGGTGCGTGTCAATGGCATGGTGCAGGGCGAGGTGAACGGCTCCGTGGCCGGTACCATGAACGCCGTTGTGGATGGAAACGTACATCTTACCGTTCTTTCTGGTAAAATCTCACAGGAGGTGCAGGATGAAAACGACTCCCATGCGGACGAATGAGTCTGCGGCGGGCAGCACCCGGCTGCTGCACCGCCTGACCGCTGCGCTGCTGGCACTGGTGCTGGCGGCTTCGGCGGCGCTGCCGGTATTTGCGGCCGACACCGCGCCGACGGATACCATTTACATCAACAGTGTTTCGGACCTGCTGGCCTTTGCCGACAAATGCGGCTTTGATCAGTGGTCCAAAGGCAAGACCGTGATCCTGCAGGAAGACCTCTCGCTGGAGGATACGGAGTGGGCCCCCGTTGCGTCGTTCAGCGGCGCGTTCAAGGGCAACGGCCACACCATCTCGGATGTCAGCCTCGTGGGGGCTTATTCTCCAGCCGGCTTCTTCGGCATCCTGGAAGAGGGCGGTTCCATTCAGGACCTTACCATCAAGGGTGTGGTCAATCCCGCTGGTACCCAGAAGACCGCAGGCGGTCTGGTGGGCACCAACTACGGCACCATCATCAACTGCACGTTCTCCGGTGCTGTCCACGGCGAGGAGGAGGCGGGCGGTCTGGTGGGCCGCAATGAGACGAGCGGAACCATCGACCACAGCACTTCCCGTGCCATGGTCAGCGGTGCGTATGCCACCGGCGGCATCGTGGGCTACAACCTCGGTGTCATCACCGGCTGCACCAATGTGGGCGCCGTCAACTCCGAGTATCAGGAGTCCGCCCTCGATATGGAGGGCCTCCCGGCCACCCTGCTGGAGCTGGTCAAGAAGGATATGGGCGATGACCTGAGCAATAACATCTCCAATGTCTCCTCGGATACCGGCGGCATTGCAGGCCGCTCCTCCGGCCTGATCCTCAGCAGTGCCAACGCGGGCGACGTGGGCTATGCCCATGTAGGCTATAACGTGGGCGGCATCGTGGGCCGGACCGATGGCCTGATCTCCGGCTGTGTCAACCAGGGCCTGGTACAGGGCCGCAAGGACGTGGGCGGCATTGCCGGCCAGGCAGAGCCCTATGTGGAGCTGGACCTGGACCAGAGCACCATCAACCGTCTGCGCACCGAGCTGGACACGCTGCACACCATGGTCAACGGCGCGGCCGATGACATGGACGGCAGCACCAGCCTCCTCAATACCGACCTCAACACCCTGAACTCTCAGATGGACACTGCCGTGCAGGCAGCCCGCCGTCTGCAGGAGCAGGGAGGCGATTACTTTGACGAAGTGGCGGACGAGGTGGACCGCACGGGAGACCTCATCTCCGATACATTTACCCGGCTGGAGCCCGTGATGGACACGGGTGTCGACGCACTGGATAAGATGACCACCGCCGTGGGCCAGCTCAAGTGGGTCACCGCGGAGATGGCGGCCGAGATGCTGACCGCCTCCACGGCACTGGCCAAGGCTTCTTCCGGCGCGCACAAGGCCAGCGACGCGCTGGATTCCAGCAAGCAGGGTCTGGAGCAGATCAGCAAGGGCCTGGACGACCTGATCGCCTCGCTGCCGGGCAAGGATGACAGCGGCCTGAGCAGCGCCATCAGCACCATTCTGGGCGGCTATTCCAGCGTGTCCGGTGACGCGGTGGACGATCACATCAAAACAGCCATCTCCCTGCTGCAGGTGGCGAATTCCGCCATGAGCATCCTCTCGTTGGGCTCCGGCATGAGCGGCCAGATGAAGCTGCTGACCACCGGCCTGGGTCTGCTGCGGAGCGCCACGCTGCTGGCCGATGACGGCCAGCTGGCTTCCGCCGGCAAGCAGGTCACCCGCGCCGTGGGCAATATGGCAGGCCGGGCCACGCAGATCGGCGCGCTGCTGGGCAACACCGCCAACCTCGTTTCGGAGCAGGGCAATCCCCAGATGGCTTCTGCCCTTACCAGCATGTCCGGCGCGCTTGGCAATGTGGGCGACCAGCTGGGCAATCTGGAAGATATTCTGGATAAGCTGGGCTTCAACACCGGCAACATCAGTTCCGGCAATGCCTCCATTCAGGCGGGTCTGGATTCCCTGAGCGATGCCGCACAGGATCTGGGCAAGGCTGCGGATGATTTTGACAAGTCTCTGGATATCCTCAAGACGGATTCCGCCCTCACCAGCGCAACGCTGGGCCACATGTCCGCCAGCCTCGGCATCATGGCGGAGGGCATGAGCGGCCTGACCAGCATGACCAGCCAGGCGGCGGATATCGTCCACTGGCTGGCGGAGCAGGATCCCATCCATGTGCCGCGCCCCTCTTCCGAGATGACCGCGACCAAGGATGAACTGTTTGACGCTGTGACGAACATGACCGACCAGATGAGCACCCTCAACCGGGATATGCTCTCGGCCAGCAACACCCTCACCAGCAACCTCCGCTCCATCAACGACCAGATCAATGTGGTCTCCAACCTGCTGCTGGATGCTGTGGAAGAGATCAGCGACCCCGGCAGCAAGAACATCTTTGAAGATGAGTCCGAGAACCTGACGGCTCAGAACGAGGGCAAGATCGAGGGCTGCACCAACCGCGGCACCGTGGAAGCCGACATGAATGTGGGCGGCATCGCGGGTACCATGGCGGTGGAAAACACCCTTGACCCCGAAGACGACGATAAGGATGAGAACCGTTCGCTCCTGCGCACCGAGTACACCATCAGCGCGGTGGTGATGAACTGTGTCAACGAGGGCACCGTTACCTCCAAGAAAAAGGCGGCAGGCGGCATCTGCGGCGAGATGGATCTGGGCTACATCACGGGCTGCGAAGCTTACGGCAAAGTGGATGGCAACAACAAGGTGGGCGGCATTGCAGGCCATTCCTCCGCAAAGCTGATCTCCAACTGGGCCAAGTGTGAGCTGACTGGCAGCAAGTACATTGGCGGCATCGTGGGCCAGGGCGCGGACAGTGTCCTGACCGGCAACAGCTGCATCATCAAGGATAACCGCGCCATGGTGGAGATCCATGAGCCGGACGATGACGGGGATGACTCCGAAGTGGCCCTCTCCACGAGCAGCAGCAACACCGACGGTCAGTATTGGGGCGCCATTTCCGGCGGCCAGGATGGTACGTTCACGGGGAACCTGTTTGTCTCCGATACCCTGCGCGGCGTTGACCGCATCAGCCGTGCCGGTCAGGCAGAGCCCATTGATTACGATACCATGCGGGCACTGGAGGGCGCGCCCAAGGGCTTCCAGAAGCTGACGCTGACCTTTATGGCCGACGGCCACATCGTGGACCAGCGCACCTTTACTTACGGTGCATCGTTTACCGAGGCGGATTACCCCGAACTGCCTCAGAAAGACGGTTACCTTGCCGAGTGGAACACCCCGGTGCTGGATGACCTCCATCTGGACACCGTGGTCACGGCGCTGTACACCTCTTACACCCCGGCACTGAAGAGCATTGATGTCCGCATCAACGGCCGTCCGATCTTCTATGTGGATGGCCTGTTTGGCGGCTCCAATGCCCTGAGCGTTACCTCCCAGACGCCGTCCGGCGTGGCCAATGCCACCGAGCAGTGGCTGCTGGACTTCTCGGACGACGGGCAGGAGACCCACACCATCCGCTATCTGCCGCAGGGCAAGCAGGGCAGCGTCTATGTCCAGCAGGATGGCAAATGGATCAAAGTGCCTACCGATACCTTTGGCAGCTACATCACCTTTACGGCTGCCGGGACCGAGATCGTCATGGCCTTTGTGCCCAAGGGCATCCCGCTCTGGGAGCTCTGCGGCGGCACGGTAGCCGCGCTGCTGGTGGCAGCATTCCTCGCACGGAAGCTGATCCACAAGCGTAAGGCCCGTAAGGCCAAAAAGAACGCTGCCCCCGTGGAGGAACTGGATACGCCGATTGAATCGGACGACCAGAGCACCGAGCAGCACACCAAATAAAAACCAGCCCTTGGGCTGAAACGGAAAAGGCTCCGGGCTTGCCTCCCTGTGAAAGGGGAGTGCAGGCCCGGAGCCTTTTTTGCGTATACGGAAAACGTGTCAGACGCTCTTTTTGTAGACGATAAGGGAAACGATGGCGGAGAGCACTTCCGTGGCCCAGAACGCGTTCCAGACGCCCACAGGGCCAAACTGTCGGCAGAGCACCCAGGCCAGCGGCATGATGAAGACGATGTAGCGGCACAGGGAGATCACCAACGACTGCGTGCCCTTGCCCAGACCCTCCAGCGCGCCGGAAGAGGTGGTGGAGATGGCGGAGACCACAAAGCCCAGGCAGATGATCCGCAGAGCAACTTTTCCGGCTTCCACCGTCTCCGGGGTAGAGGTAAAGAGCCGCATGAGAGGCTCCGAGGCCACCAGACAGCCAAGGGTGCCCGCTGCCATGATGGCGGCGCTCAGGATGAGGGTGATCTGGTAGAGCCGGCGTACCCGTTTGTGCTCCCCGGCACCGTAGTTGTAGCTGATGAGGGGACGCATTCCCTGCACGATGCCGTTGGCGGGCAGGTAGAGGAATGCCTGTAGTTTGTAGTAGATGCCCAGCACCACCACATAGCTGCCTGAGAACGCGGCCAGCAGGCTGTTGAGGAACGTGACCAGCAGAGAGGGAAGCGCCAGGTTGAGGATGGCCGGGATGCCGATGGAGTAGAGCCGGGTGTCCAGCTCTTTGTCCAGCTTCAGGCAGGCGCGGCGCAGCCGGACGGGCAGCTCCGTGGAAGCATACACCACGAGGTAGATACCAGTGCTCAGTGCCTGGCCGATACCGGTGGCCAGCGCCGCGCCTGCAATGCCCATGGCAGGGAACGGCCCGATGCCAAAGATGAGCAGCGGGTCCAGGATAATGTTGCCCACACAGCCCACGATGAGGGCTACCATGGTCACTTTCATCCGGCCCACGGACTGGAAGATCTTCTCAAAAGCCAGGGAGGCCATGTTGACCGTGGCAAAGCCAAACACGATGTAGGAATATGACATCATCAAGCAGAATGTGGACGGCATCCTACGGACAACACCGGGAAAGGAGCAGATGCAGGAACGGTAAATCTGCACAAAATATTGTTCGGATTTTTGAATCCCAAACGCTTAGACCGGGTGGCGTTTCCGCCCGAAATCATGTAAAATAGACTTAGACAACGAAAGCGAGGAACCCTCTATGGCAGAAGTGAACGATAACAGCTCTATCCAGCTTTTTGAAGATCAGAAAATCCGTACTGCATGGGATGCAGAAAAGGAAGAATGGTATTTTTCTATTGTGGATGTGGTTGCGGTTTTAACCGAGCAAAAGGATAGTCGAAGTGCTGCTAAATATTGGAGCGTTCTGAAAGTTAGACTGAAAAACGAAGGCAGTGAACTGACTACAAATTGTAGTCAGTTGAAAATGAAGGCAGCAGATGGCAAACGTCGTCTTACGGATGTTGCCAATACGGAGCAGCTTTTACGTATCATTCAGTCGATTCCTTCCAAAAAGGCTGAGCCGTTCAAGGCATGGCTGGCAATGGTAGGCAAGGAACGCATCGAGGAAACCATCGACCCGGAGCAGGCCATCGACCGCGCGCTTGATACCTATTTGAAGAAAGGCTACTCCGAAGAATGGATTCATCAGCGGCTTTTGGCAATCCGCATCCGAAATGAGCTGACGGATGAATGGAAGAAGCGCGGAGTGCAAAAGGGTAAGGAGTACGCTATCCTGACCGACGAAATCTCCCGTGCATGGTCCGGCATGACCACAGGACAGTATAAGCGGCTGAAAGGTCTAACAAAAGAAAATCTCCGGGATAATATGACCGATTTGGAACTTGTGCTGACCATGCTGGCGGAAGCATCTACCACGGATATTTCCAAGACTGCAAAGCCACAGACCTTTGAAGAAAACAAGCAGGTTGCCAAACGCGGCGGCATGGTGGCCGGCATTGCGCGGCAGGCTCTTGAAGCGGAAACCGGCAAGCCCGTTATTACAGAAAAAAATGCGTTTGACTTCCAGCAGCTTGTGACCGACGTTGTAGAAGATGCCGCCGAACTGCCGGAAAATCCCACCGAGAAAAAAGATAAAGACTGATACATGAAAAATAGCCGGACACAGCAGCCACAAGGCCACCGTGTCCGGCTATTTCTGTGTTGACAATGGCACATTACTTTGATTGAAAATAATGTGTGGATGTCAAGCTGGCGGTATTATTCACCCGTGAAATCAAACCTCTGCCCGTCAAAGTCAGCATCGGTCATTTGCTCCAATTTTGCAATGGTGCTGTTTGCCAGTTGCCGCATTTCGGTGTCCATATCCGGCAGAGCGGTCAGCATTCGCGCTATCGTGCGGCGGCGGTCAGAAGTGTGGTACATACAAATCAAATTTTCTTCTTCTACGCTGAAATTCATGGTCAGACCTCCATTTCATGTTGTTTACTGCGGGCCGCTGACCTTTTCGGGCTGGCGGCCTGTTTCGTTTCGGAAAGCTGCTTGTGGACAGAAGCACGGGGCTTACGGATGTCCTTATCTCGATTCTCGCTTTTGTCAACCAGCGCGTAGATGCCGAAACGGTCTTTCACGCTGGACAGGTGCAGGGACTTGTACGGCAACATGGCAAGCAGCTGGTCCGTGTCCCGACTGGATGCCAGTTTGGTGAAGTAGGGCGATACCTCCACCATAAAACGATTCTTGTCCGGGCTGTTGGGAGCAGCCAGACGCTTCATATCGGCTACGATACGCTGTGCCTCGGCCTCGATCAGCCCGGTGTGCAATGCCGCAAGGTGTTCTTTGAAATCACCGGGCTGTGCAGATTCCCGACTGCGCTGCTCCTGCCGGATGGCCGCTTGCAGAAGTTCCGGGTCACGGGGCTGCATTTCATACCGCACGAACTCTCCAAAATATTTGTCCGATCGGCTGTCGAAATGCTCTTTGAGGCCAATCTCCCGCATTCCACTTTCGTAGATCAGGCGATTGGAGCCCACGGGCAGGGCGGCATCCCGGATGTGCTGGAAATGCTGCTGGTAGTCCAGTTCATACAGATTGCCTTGCACAGTTCCGTTGGCCGCGCCGGTCAACTCTACCGCATAGGCAAGAATCCTGTCGTGGGTCTGTTCACCGCAGAATTTCCATGTGTTGTAGGCTTGGGTGTTTTTGAGCAGCACATCCCGTTCCCGGAAGCAGAATGTTCCAGAGGGCCGGGACAGCCACAATAGCAGCTTATCTTCCGGCTGGTCGCTGCGGGCGGTCTCCCGCAGCATCTTGATGTCATAGGCAAAATCGCTCTGATAGTACGCAGTGTTCTGGTGCATAATGGCTTCCAGTGCAGCGATCACATCCATGCTTTCAAATTTTTGCACGGCTTACACCTCCAATTCTTTTGTCTTTTCCCGTGGCTGCGTTTGTTTGCTCTGCTCCTTTTTTGCGGCATCCAGCTGTGCCCGGATGGACGGCTTTTTCGGTTTTGCGGCGCGGGACTTCTTGGCTTTCGGTGCCTTTTCCTCGGCCTTGACTGCGGCGGCAAGGTCCGTCAGAGAAATTTGTTCTCCGGCCTTTGCTTTGGCCTCCAATTCGCCCAGAGAGGGCGCATTGTTCAGCACACCGTCAATCATGTTTTCGTTCTGTTCGGTGGAAAGTTCTGCGGTGCGCAGCGGGTTTTCCCGCAAGAACTCTGGCACCTGCTGGAAGCCCACACTATCGCAGTAGTGAGCGGTATTTTGTCCGTTCTGGTGCAGCACCACCACATCCGAAACAGACAGCGAATGCCCCTTAAAGTCTGTCGGATGGTCTACATTGAATGTACGGTAGATGTCCTCCAATGTGGTACCCGCAGCCAGCGGCGCGGCGTATACTTCCGTATAGTTGGCCTTGTCCACGGTCCGGCCAGCGGCCTGCAGGCGGTCGTAGGGCTCAAAACGGTAATCGCGGGTGGAATCTTCATTGCGCAGCTGGTAGATTCAATAAATGTTACCAATTATAGAGTTGCAGAAGATGACGAACTCGGATTGGAAGGCAAGATGCCAACTGTCGAAATAGTATCGAAGTAAGCAGCCAAGCTGTTTTATAATGAAACACAAAGATGTTGGTACACATTGGAATAGGATTCAAAAGCCGTATGAAGAACACAGCATCAAAAAAGAAAACTTGTCTCGGATTTTTGCTGATCGTATTTTTAGCATATGTGGTGTGCTATCTTCTTTCTCAAACAGTGTTTCATGAAGTCTACTTGTTTGAATGGACAGCAGCCCATTATTATTTGTGTTTATGGGTTGCATCTGTTGCTTTCTGTTTTCTGGAAATGTATAGAGCAGCTCTTATCACAACAGCTGGAAACTGGACAGGAATTTTGATCGGACAAGTGTTGGGCGATTTTATTATCAAAATAAACGCCACAAAAATCACGCCGGATATGTATATAGGAAAAGTATGGCAGCTCAAGGCACACTACGGAGTTTTGATTTGGCTACTCGTTTTCCTACTTTCGTTTATTATCGGAATGATTGTTGAAAAGAAAAATCATTGTTAAAATGCGTAGTTAATAATAGACAGCCCTCTATTTGCAAGTCGCAAGTAGATGGCTGTTTTGTCTGCTTTGGATATTTTAATTAAAGGTTAGTCTTCCATTCTACCGTGGTCACAACCAAGTGAGAGATAGTGCTCAATCTCACCAATCAGCACAAGCTGGGCGTACTCCAAAGGATTATTATACAGCAGCGCGTCCAGTTTTGCCCGCTGTGTGGGGCATGGCAGTACTTGCTCATCAAAGATCAACGCGGTCGTCCACTGTATTTCAATACAGAAGCAGACGACCGCATTGACTTTTTTACGAGATGAGGTCTCTTTTTTCTCTCTTAAGTCACCTAACCGCACTACCTTGCATCACAGGCATTGACGATGATATCCACGTCGGAGCGGTTCATCAGGTCTTTCAGGATGCCAAACTGCTTTTTGGTACCAGCAGACACCAGATTTTCATTATCTATCTTTTTGTATTAAGGTCTACAGCAATCTAATCCCACATTAAAACGAGAAAATGCTTAATTGTTCTCCTCAAAGTTCTCTACCTGTTCCATGACCTTTTTGAGAACTTCGGGGCTGTACTGCGGGGGATATCACGCTTTTCAAAGAACGAGCCGGAGTTGCGCGCAGCGCGCAGATAATCCCGGCAGTTAAACAAAATCTGATCAAGGTTGAGAGCTTTTTCTTCAGCCTTCGTCTTTGCCATGGCTTTTTTCTCCAATCTGAAAATTACAAATTGCGGACAAAAAGGACGCATTGTTGTGGCAAGCAGTGCATTCGTGCGCACAAATGCAAATTTTGCGTTGCAAAATGCTTGTTGGGAAATCCCAAACCCTTTCTGATCTGCACCGTTCCGGTGCAGGCTGCGCGTTCTTTCCGAACGTTATTGAATGTGTCAATGCACACTCTCTCCGAAAATCCGGGGCGCTTTTTGGTGCAAGCGTCAATGGCATAATTCCTAAGTTCATGATAGAATAGGTGCGTTGTGTGCCTGACACATGAAAACGGAAAGGACGATGCAGAAATGGAGCAGCTTTATCTGATGCCCGGTGAGGAACGCTACACAAAGTTTCGGGATGAGAACGGTGTGCCCAAAATCCGTTACACCTACTGCTCCCTGCACGGCAAGCTGTTCAATTGCGTGTGCCGCTCAACAGATGAAGCCCAACGGCTGTGTGAAGATTGGCTCGTAACGCAGGATCGCTGCTACATAAACTAAAAAAGTCGCCGAGGATTCCGCCCCATGAAAGGGTTAGAATCCTCGGCGACTTTCGTTTATCGGGTCTGCTGCTTTTCCTGTGCGTCTTTTTCTTCTGCGAAGAACAATTCAATATTTTTCTGTGCCTTTACCAACTCCTGCATTTCTTCTCGTGCCTTGCGATAGTCCGGGTAGCGTACTTTCTTTTCTGTCAGCAGCTTGGAATATTCCGCATCCAACTCCTTGACCTTGGGGAGTTTTTTCAAGTTGGCTTCATCAAACGCCGCTTTCGCTGCCTTGTGCAACGTGATCTCCGTGCGGTGCGTTTCCAGAAAGCGCTTGCTGTATCCGGTCTTACGGTAGGCATCATAGACCGGTCGCGTTTTGGCGTAGTTGGTGATATGCGCTTTCAGCACCGCAATTTCTGCCAGCCGATTTTCAGAGGCTTTAATGGAATCTCCCAGCTGGTGATATTTTTCTGTTGCCGCCGCTGCGCGTTCATTCAGTTCATCTGTGCTGCCAATTTTGTGCTCCTGCAAGAAAATCAGCGTCTTGGACATTTCTTTCAGATTATATTTTTTCGCCCATCGTGCATAGCCTTCGCTTTTGCCCTCGGAGAGCTTTGCCTGAATGTTAACCAGCAATTGGAACGGTTGCTCTTGGGGCGGCTGCTTCTGGTGGGGATGGTGTTCTGCTTTTCCTGCAATCACTGCTTTCAGTTCGTCCTCGCTATAGCCTGCGCCCAGCGTTTTGAATCGGATGAACCGTTTTTGTCGTGCGCCCTTGACGGAAGTGTATTTTCCGCGCTTGACCTCATAACCCTGTTGTTCCAGTTTTTGCAGAAAATCTTCGTAATCCTTGGGCTTTTCTGTAAGGATGCTGTCGATGATGCCACACAGCCTATCACGATTGCTTTCTTTGGGTGGATAGAGGGTACGTTTCTGCCGTTCCCGGTAGGGCTTTATTTCAATAACAGAGAGCTGATGCTCCAGACAAATCAAGTCGCTCAACCGCTGCACTGCCAACGCCGAAAAGAAAAAATCCCGGAACTTTCTGGTGCCATCCAACGCTGTGGAGTTGAAGATCACATGGTTATGGATGTGGTGCCGGTCCGTGTGCGTTGCCACTACAAAGGCGTACTTGCCCGTGGTAAAGCGCATGGCCAGTTCGTAGCCCACCTTGTTAGCCTCCTCTGCGGTGATTTCCCCCGGACGGAAGGACTGCCGTATCTGATAAGCGATTACATCACTTTTCTGCCTGCGTCCGTTTACGAGATCGTACTGCCGCTTGGTAAGCATAAATTCTTCATCTGCTGTCAGGGCGCTGCAAGCATAGCTGCTGACAAACTGCCCCTGCTCGGTCTTGTCCGGGTTTTCAATATAGTCCGTGCGATTTTTCAGGCAGGCCGCAACGGCCATGCCCTTGTTTTTGTGCAGCGCAATCAACCGTGTTGCTGCCAGCATCATCACCTCCTTTGCAACAAAAATGCCGCCCGAAGGCGGCATCGAGATCATTTAGATATTTTTTCGTAATCGGCAGCACCCGCCAGATACATTGCCTTGTATCTGGCGCATTCCAACTCGTTGCAGATCTCATCTAAGGCGAGATATTGCTTCCACGCTTCTTTGCTGATAACGTTCTGCAATGCTTTCTCGGCTGCTAGTTTGGCTTTTTTCAGCCGTTGATAGTTTTCGTCCTCGTCCAGCATTTCAGAAAAGATCGTGCTGTTGCGCTCAAAATAATAATCCTCTAACTTCTGTTTGTCCATAATATCCCTCACAGTTCTGCAAGCCATTCACTGAAACGTCCGATGCCCTCGGTGATGGCAGTTGCACCGAAAAAGAGGATGAAGCAGATGAACTCGGCCACCAGCAGGATAAGAAACTGATCCCAAGTCTGGCGATAGGCAGTGTAGATGCCGCAGCCGAAGATGTAGAGCATCAGCGGAGCAACTACATAGCTGGACAGGGTTAGCAGCCACCTTGCCATCAGAGCTAGAAAGGCCACAAAGAGAGAAATTGGGAAAAGAACAATTTTCTTCAGCATAGACATCATATCAAGCACTTCCTTTCTGTTCGCCCTTATTATAAAGGTATCGACTACTACGTTGCAAGGATGTCAAGCATTATATGTACACCCGCAGTTCTCCAACTGCGGGAATTTTTATAGCTCTGCCAGCTTGGAAAGAATTTGCTTGCCAATGTCGATCAGCTCATCCAGCCGTTGTCGCAGGTCCTCCATGTCGGCGGCATAGACCCGACCATTTTCATTGGCGGCTTTGGCGTACTGGTTCAGATTGTTGCTGCACATCTGCAAGAGATATGCCATCCGCCGCAGTTGCGGCAGGTCAAGGTTCAAGCAGTAGCCATCCAGAGCCATTTTTCGGATATAGGCACTCAGGCTTCGGATGCCCATACTGAGCATCTTTTCATAGATACGGTTCTTTTCTGTTTTGCTCAAGCGCAGGATGATGGTTTCATCCCGCTTTTCTTTCATCGTGCATCACCATCCTTATCATAATAGCTACGGAACGGTTTGATAGGCTCCGGCTGATTGGTCTTTTCCCCCAGTGCAGCCAGCACAGACGGACGAGTTGCAGGTGTTTCGGTTTCCTCGGTTTCTTCGGGAGCATCCTGCGAGGAACTGCGGTCACGGTCGATGTTCAGCAAGGCGTTCAATTCAGCAAGGCGGGCTGACTTTTCAGCCAGTTCTTCCTCCTGTGCAAAGGGCTTTGCCACTTCGACCTCTGCGGCCTGCTTCTGCTGTTCAAGGTTTTGCAGAGCATTTTCGGCATCTGCAATACGGTCAGCGAAATTGTCGATGGCATTGTCCAGACGAGTGATATTGCCGCGCGCATCATCGCCCAGCGACACCGGGTAACTCAACTCTGCCCGGAGTACGGCCTGATGCTCATTTTTGAAGCTGTCGAATCGAATGTTCAGTTCAAAGCCACGGTAGGTGCCCAGCAGCATCATATCAGCATTGGGCATCTCTTGCCGAGCCAGCAGCAGCCGTTCGCCTGCAGCCTTTTTGTCATCGTACACCATGCCCTTGATGGTCATGCCGCAGAAGTTTTCTTTGTCCTGCGGGTGTGCTGCTGCAATCTGTGAATCCTGTTGTAAAGCAGCAATGCGTGTTTTCTGTTTCTGGATCTCCTCTGGGAAAGTTTTGAGCAGCTTATCCTCCAGACGATATTTCTGATTCTGGAAGTCTCCGCGCAGCACCTTCAATTTTGCTACCTGCACGTCCAAATCCATCTTTTCCCGGATGCGCGGGTCACCAGCACACAGAGCCTTGATTTCAGCGTAAGACAGAGCCTGCTCATCAATATCATCGCAGGAGCGCATAGGCGACTTGCTCGTCATGATCTGCGAAATGAACTTCTGCTTATTCTCTAAGGTCTGGTACAAGTAGGCGTCAAATGTCGATTCAGTGACGTAATTATAGACGTACACTTGTTTGTTTTGATTGCCTTGACGGATGATTCTGCCATTGCGCTGAGTCATATTCGACGGACGCCAGCCTACATCCAGATGATGCACCGCCACAAGCAGCGTCTGGACATTTGTACCGGCTCCCATTTTTGCAGTGCTGCCCAGCAGCACACGCACCTGTCCGCTGCGCACCTTGGAGAAAAGTTCTGCTTTCTTGTTCTCCGTATCTGCGTTGTGGATGAACTCGATTTCCTGCTCTGGCACACCAGCAGTGAGCAGCTTGGAGCGGATATCGTCATAGACGTTGAACGAACCGTCCCCCTTGGGAGTAGACATATCGCAGAAAATCAGCTGGGTCAGCTTCTGTTCCTTGGTGTCGTTCCAGATGCGCAGGACGTTGTTGACGCAGGCATTCAACTTACTGCTGGGGTCATCAGGCAGAGCCGAGTTCATCAACCGCTGATCAAGACCGATTTTGCGGCCATCCGACGTAATTTTCAACATATTATCCACAGAAGGGTCAACAGAACCGCTGTGGACTTCGGTTGCACGTTCGCTCAACGCCTGCACCATGTCCTGCTGGATTTCCGAAGGCTTGACCACTACGGTTTCAAATTTAGCTTGGGGCACTGGCAGGTTCAACTGATCACTGGTCTTGATATCCGCCGCTTCTTTGAACATCGCCATCAATTCGGGAAGGTTGAAGAACTTAGCGAACCGGGTGCGTGCACGGTATCCGGTACCTTCGGGCGCAAGTTCAATGGCCGTGGTCGTCTCACCGAAGGTGGATGCCCACGCATCAAAATGGGTCAGTCCTTTCTGCTGTAAGGTGTTGTACTGGAGATAGCGCATGAGGGTGTACATCTCGGTCATGCTGTTGCTCAGGGGCGTACCCGTTGCAAAAATGACACCGCGCCCTCCGGTGATTTCATCCAGATAGCGACACTTGCCGAACATATCGCTGGATTTTTGCGCCTCGCTCGTACTCAAACCTGCGACATTACGCATTTTCGTGTACAAGTAGAGGTTCTTAAACGCCTGACTTTCATCTACAAACAACCTGTCTACGCCCAATTGTTCAAACGTAACCACATCATCTTTACGGTCTGCACCTTGCAGCTTTTCCAGTTTCTGTTTCAGAGACTTGCGCAACTTTTCCAGCTGCTTTACTGTGAAATGCTCGCCAACCTGTGCTTTCGCTTCTTCGATGGCCTCCTCGATTTCATCCATCTGTTCCTGAATCAGACGTTCCTGTCGTTCTGCGGACAAGGGTATTTTTTCAAACTGACTATGCCCGATGATAACCGCATCGTAGTCACCGGTCGCAATTCTCGCACAGAATTTTTTGCGATTACCGGGTTCAAAATCTTTTTTGCTGGTAACCAGCAGCTTTGCATTGGGGTACAGGCGTAAAAACTCGCTGGCCCATTGTTCCGTCAAATGATTTGGCACGACAAAAAGACTTTTCTGGCACAAGCCCAGACGTTTCAGCTCCATAGCGGAAGCCGCCATCTCAAAACTCTTGCCGGCACCGACTTCGTGCGCCAAAAGGGTGTTGTACCCATACAGCACATGGGCAACCGCATTGCGCTGATGCTCTCGCAAATTGATCTCCGGGTTCATGCCCACAAAATGAATGTGGGAACCATCGTATTCACGGGGGCGGGTGCTGTTAAAAAGCTCGTTGTACTTCTTCACCAATAGGGCACGCCGCTGAGGGTCTTTCCAGACCCAGCCAGCGAAAGCATCCTTGATGGCCTGCTGTTTCTGCTGGGCGAGGGTGGTTTCGTTTTGATTCAGCACACGCTTTTCTTTCCCATCCTCCTCGATGGTATCATAAACGCGGCTATCACGCAAATTCAAGGTGTCTTCCAAAATCTTGTAAGCATTGGCCCTGCGGGTACCGTAGGTTTCGGTGGCCATAATGTCACCGAAGCCAGTAGCAGATTTATTGCTGATTCGCCATTCGGAAGTGTAAGGGGAGTAGCGAACGGTGATGGCATTGTTGTAGCGGATACGATAGGGCGGCTGAAAAGTTTCCATCATGAACTGCTGCACAATAGAGGGGGCAAGCCATGTGGCACCCAGCCGCACATCAATTTCAGATGCTTCCAAATCTTTGGGCTGCGCCTTGGTCAGTGCGTCCACATTGACCTTGAACTCCGGGTGGTTTTCCGCAGCAAGTTGTGCCATACGCAGTTTATCACGCACATTACCGGAAAGGTATTCGTCCGCTGTTTGCCAGCCGGCTTCCGGGTCGTCTACATCGGCGGCAGGATCTTTGAAGATCACGCCAGAGAGTTCGGTGGTGATGCGCCCGTACTCGCCGGGTGTGCCCAGCAGTTCTGCCATATAAGGCAGGTCTACTTTACCGTGTTCCCCAATGGACACCGCCAACGCTTCGCTGGGGGTATCCACGCTGGTGACAACACGCTCTGGCCGAATCGTCCGCTTGGTGAACATATCTGCCTTGGACTTGAGATTTTTATTCTCGTCCAGATTCTCCAGTGAGCAGAGCAGATAGTAGGAACTGTCATCATCGAACAGGCGCGCGTTTTTCTTGTCGTTAATCAGACCGTACTTTGCGGTAAAGTCACCATAAGCGGCATTCAAACGCTCCTGCGCTGCCTTGATGTCCTCGTCCGGGTAATCCTCCAACTGCTGCTGAATCAGCTCGTTGACGATCTGCCGCAGCTCCACCATGCCGGTGACACGCCCCTTGGCGGTGTCGGACAGCTCCACCTGCGTCATCACGGAATTTTCCCGGTAGAACACCTCGCCGTCCACCACGGTGTAGGAAAAGTTCTTCACCTCCGGGTCGGCAGGCAGGGTGCGCCGGGTGGTTTCTTCCTCGGCAATGTCGGGGGTGTCCACCTCAACTTCGGTGTATTGCCCCTCAATATGCTGCACTGCTTCGGCAAGCTGGTCGGAAAGGTTTGCGCCCTCGATGGGGGAAACGGTCAATTCCTCTCGTCCGTATTGGGTGCTTTCTGTGGTCAGCTCGCCCAGCACCATCTCCGGGTGGTCTACGAAATACTGGCTGATGGCAAAGCCGTCCTCGGTCTTGCCAAGCTGCACCCATGCAGGCTCAATGTCCGCAGGGCGGTCACGCTTTTGCAGGAAGATGATGTCCGAAACGACTTCGGTGCCTGCGTTCGCCTTAAACGCATTATTGGGCAGGCGGATAGCACCCAACAGATCGGCACGTTCTGCCATGTGCTTGCGGGCGGTGCTGTCCTTGCTGTCCATGGTGTAGTGGCTGGTGACGAACGCCACCACGCCGCCCGGACGCACTTGGTCGATGGCCTTGGCGAAAAAGTAGTTGTGGATAGAAAATCCCAGCTTGTTATACGCCTTATCGTTGACCTTGTACTGACCGAAAGGCACGTTGCCGACAGCGAGGTCATAAAAATCACGGCGATCAGTGGTCTCAAAGCCCGCCACGGTGATGTCGGCCTGCGGGTACAGCTTTTTGGCGATGCGCCCGGTGATGGAATCCAGTTCCACGCCGTACAGACGGCTATCCTGCATAGTGTCCGGCAGCATTCCGAAGAAGTTGCCTACACCCATGGACGGTTCCAGAATGTTACCACTGCGGAAACCCATGCGCTCCACGGCATCGTAAATGCCATGGATCACGGTGGGACTGGTGTAGTGGGCGTTCAGGGTGCTGGAACGGGCGGCGGCATACTCCTCTTCGGTGAGCAACCCTTTCAGTTGGGTGTACTCGGCAGACCAGTTTTCCTTGTTGGGGTCAAAGACATCTGCAAGACCGCCCCAGCCTACATACTGCGAAAGCACCTGCTGCTCCTCGGCGGTGGCACCGCGATGCTCCTGCTCCAAAGTGCGCAAGGTCTGGATGGCTTCAATATTGCGGGCGAATTTCTGCTTGGGGCCTCCGACACCCAAATTATCATCCGTGATGTGAAAATTTACTGCGGCTTCCGGCATCGGTTCAGCGTTCAGGGCTTCGTCTGCGGCAGCAGCATCCGGAAAGGTCTGCCACTCGCCATTGACCTCCACAGAGATAGGCAACTTGTCCAGTTCCTCATCAGGTGTAGGTTCATCCCGCCGCAGACCGTCCTCGAATTGCTGCTTGTTGAGTACCTCGTTATCCCACGACTGCCCATGCGCGCTGGTGTCGATGCGCACATCGGTTTCGCCAACATAGCCGATTTTGCCTTCGATGGTTCGGGTGGGAAGGTCAACAACAACTTCGTCACCGACCTTGTAATCAACAGCCTTTTCAGGAGAAACGTCAATAATTTCATCCTGCTGCTGTTCATACAGTTCCCGGATATTGGGCAACCGTTCAACCCGGAAGATGGGCTGTCCGCTGTTGGTCAAGTCCATGTCCTGCAAGCTGACGGATTTGAACATGAAGTTGACGTGATCCACACGGAAATCCCGGCCATCTAGCTTGACGATGATGCCGATCGGCAGATAATCTTCCTCTCGCAGATATTTTGTCTGATGGTGGGTACCATCTCCGCCCTGTCCGGCTAGATAGATGCTGTTGCCCTCGGCCCACAGCTTCTGCGATTTTGCTACCCACTCTCTGCGCAAAAAGCCGGTCACTTTGACTTTTCCCAGCGCATTTTCCTGTGACAGCAAATTAGAACGAAAAACTTCCTTTACAGTGATTGCATCTTTGTCATAGAACAGAAAATATCCGCCCAGTTCAAAGCCAATCAGGGTATTGGGGTACTGCTCTTTCAGAGCATTGTATTCGGCAGCGGCATCACCATCCAGCATTGGGAGCTGTCGTTCCGCTTCCTGCACGGCGGCACGATGCTCTTTTTCCTTATCGGTCAGGTAGCGGTCAGACTGAATCATCAGGTCGATGTATTTCTCGACCTGTGTCCAGCTTAACGTAACCTTTTGATGATCCGGGTAGTGGTCAAATTCAAGTCCTTTTCCATCATGATTTACAAAACCGCTGCTGCCATCCAGAAAATCCTGCGAATGTCCGCCGATGCCGTACTCTTTCGCCAATGCTTTAGCGCGGAGTTTGCGGTCGGGCTGTGTCTGGTACAGTTCGATGATCCGCTGCTTGCCATCCTGAAAACCGGAACCATGCTTGCGCAGTTCATTCTCAATTTCAGCCTGCGACAAAACAAAAGCGGAGGGCGATTTTTCGCTCTCCGCTCGGTCGATATGTTCAATTTGCTGGGCTTCGGTGGGGATGACGGCATCCAGAAAACTTAGCTGTAGATCAGTTCCGTCCGAATCACTTCCTCGACCTGCTCCTGTAGGCTGTTCATGTGCTGTACCCACGCCATCTGATTCTTCTCCTTGTCCGGGGCCGGGTTCTTCGCCAGCAAATCGGCCATCAGTTGCTTCTTCATCGCTGCTGCGGTCTGCTCCAGTTCGGTCAGGGTCGGGTACAGGCTCCCGTTCAGGAGCATCGTGTTGTACAGCACCGGGCGCTGTTGCCTCAGAAAGCTCAGGCGCATCCTGCCGTACTTGCCCAGCGGCTTCCGGGGCTGGTTCAGGGTCAGGTTCGGGAGCTGGTAGTCCCCGACGGTCGAGTAGGTCACGTTCCTGCTGTTCGTATTCATATTGGCTCCTTTCTGCATTGCGGCGGCGAATGGTTGTTTTAACGGTGCGTTCGATGTTTCGCAGCACCTCCCGGCTCATGTCGCTGACGGCTGCGCCGAGGGCGTAGACACTATCCGGGGTAGAGAAATTGTAGATTGCCTGAAAATCGTCCTTGTCGAACCACCCGGCAGGCTCAAAGCCGCAGCGTTCCAGCAGCGTGTAGGTGACGCTGATGGCGGCAGCGGACTTGAACTGCATCTCCACCCCGGCTTCATCATAATCCATCAAGAGCGAGCCGTCAACGATGGCACGGATATCCTCGCCGTTGTTGTCCCAGTAATCTGCCACCAGTTTCCCGGCAACATCCGCAAGCTGCTGGCTGACACGCTCTCCGCTGATGCCGTAGGTGGCGGCGAGCATTTCCGAAACCGGCTGCACCAAATCGGGACCGAGCTGCCACACCTCCGGGGCACGGGAATTGCGGCGCACCCCGGTGTCCGACACATCGAAAACGTAGTGCAGTCGGGGGAATCCGCTGGATTCGTCCAGCAGGGCGATGCCCTTGGCACCCCGGCGCACATAGCGGTTCATCCGGTTGTTCCAGATGTCAAAGTCGGCGCAGGCGGTGGCATCCGGGCGCTGGGCGTAGATCATCAGCTGGTCTGCAAAACTGTACTTGTACAGCCGGGATGCAGTGGTCAGGTAGTCCGACCAGTTTTCCCAATATCGGGTCAGTTCCTTTGCCGTTTGCTGGGCGAGGTTAAGGTATTCTTGCGTTTTGTTTGGCATTTTGGCCTCCTTTCAGCTCTGTGGTAAACAAAAAAGCGAGCGGCCTTTTCAGGTCACTCGCTTATGGAATCTATGGTAGTTTATGGCGCACTTCGGCCTTCCGGTCTTGCTGCCTGCGGGCTGATACGCCGTCTGCATAAGAGCGACACCTTTGTGCTGGCTGTAGACCTGCCCAGCGGCATCAACACGGATACCGGGGAGGTTGCCGAGGGTGCTGCCCATGCAGATTTGACCGTAACCTTCGACAGTTATAAGCCTTTGCATATGGCAGAAGCTTCTGCGCCGCTGTGCGGAAAAATCATCTGTGCTGACATTGGCATCCGGGATGAATGGCACCCGGAGTTTTGACGAAGGCTTGCCGCTGCGGAAAAATACCAGGAAACAAAAAATGCCCCCGGAGGGCTTGTTGCGGCTCTCCGGGGGCATCTTATGTGCGTTGTGCCTTGGCGCACACGACCGGCGTTTTACTCGATTGCAATCAGATTCGGGTTCTCAGGCAAAGCCTTCGTCTGCTGAGGAGCAGGCAGCTCGACGTGCAGGACGCCATCCTCGAACTTTGCGTGGATGTCT
>NZ_JAFREH010000006.1:0-144748 GCF_017377625.1 Faecalibacterium sp. Marseille-Q3530
GGGTGGGCATATTGGGGTAGAACTTACCGGCAGCGCCTTCCGTCTGCGCAAAGATGCAGGCCAGGCAGGCCGCAAAGCCAGCCAGACGACCGGCGGACAGGTCGTTGCCGGTGGTGATCAGACAGCCGGAGATGCCCAGCGCGATGATGTAGCGGATGGACACGTTCTTGAACAGGTTGATCAGGTTTGCGACTGCGAAGAAGTTGGGGTGGATGATGCCGACGATCAGAGAGACCGCAAGCATCAGGACGATGATGGCATTTTCACTCAGCCATTTTTTCACGGACTTGCCGTTCAATTTCTTGGTAGCTTCCACAATAGACAGCCTCCTTGTTTACTGATTGGCCGCTGCCGTCGTCGGTGCGGTCTCAAACTGGGTCGCCAGCGCCATGATGTTCTCCTGGGTGGCGTCCTTGCCGTCGATGAAGCCGGTGATGCGGCCATCGCACATGACCATGACACGGTTGGACATACCGATGATCTCGCTCATTTCGGAGGAGATCATGATGATGCTCTTGCCCTGTTTGGCCAGGTCGGCAATGATGCAGTAAATTTCGTACTTTGCACCGACGTCGATGCCGCGGGTGGGCTCGTCGAGGATCAGCACATCGGGGTTATTGGCCAGCCAGCGGGCGATCAGCACCTTCTGCTGGTTGCCGCCGGAAAGGCTCTTGATGGCGGTCTTGGGGCTGGGCACCTTAATGGCCATCTTTTCCTTGTTGGTGGCGACCAGATCGAGGATCTTCTTATCATCCAGCATGATGGGGCCCTTGCGCAGAGCGTCCAGCGATGCAATGGAGATGTTGTCGGCCACGCTCAGCACACCCATGATGCCGGTGGCGCGGCGGTCCTCCGTCAGCAGCGCCACGCTCTTGCGGATGGCGTCGCGGGGCTGTTTGATCTCGACGGCTTCGCCCTTGATCCACACCTTACCGGCGGTGTGGGCGCGCAGGCCGAAGATGCCCTCCATCAGCTCGGTACGCTGGGCACCGACCAGGCCGGCCACGCCCAGGATCTCGCCCTTCTTCAGCTCGAAGCTGCAATGGCGGAAGGAACGCGGGTGGATGGAGGTGAAGTCCTCCACCTTCATCATGACCTCGTCGGAGGGGTGGTTCTCCAGCGGCGGGAACAGATTGGACAGCTCACGGCCGACCATCTTGGCGATGATCTGCTCCTTGGTCATGTTGGCAACGTCCCACTTGCCGATGTAGTGGCCATCGCGCATGATGGTGACTTCGTCGGCGATGACCTTGATCTCGTCCATCTTATGGCTGATGTAGACCAGCGCAACGCCCTGCTCCTTCAGCTCGCGCATGATGCGGAACAGCGACTCGACCTCGTTCGCGGTCAGCGAGGAGGTGGGCTCGTCCAAAATCAGCACCTTGCAGTTTGCGGAGACGGCCTTTGCGATCTCCACCATCTGCATCTGTGCGATGCTCAGGCTGCCCAGCTTTGCGTGGGAGTTGATGTCCAGCTTCAGCTTCTTCAGCAGGGCATCGGTATCGGCGTACATTTTGGCATGGTCCACTATGGTGATGATACCTGCCTTCTTGGTGGGGAAGCGGCCCAGCCAGATGTTCTCAGCCACGGTACGGGCCGGGATGGGCTGCAGCTCCTGGTGCACCATCGCGATGCCGCGGTTCAGTGCTTCCAGAGGGTTGGAGATGGTGACTTTTTGTCCTTCGTATTCGATCTCGCCTTCGTCCATCTTGTAAATGCCGAACATGCACTTCATCAAAGTGGACTTGCCAGCGCCGTTTTCGCCCATCAGGGCCATGACTTTGCCGGGGCGGAGCTCCAACTGCGCGTGGTCCAGCGCTTTGACGCCGGGGAAGGTCTTGACCACGCCTTTCATTACCAGACGGTATTCTGACATTCCGCAGAGCCTCCTTGTCGTTCAAAATAAGGCACGGCACGGTTCGTTCCGAAAGGAAAGCGCGTGCGCCGAGGATCTCTCGCACGCACGCGCTTGTTAGCTTTTAGAAAGCCTCGGACTCACTGCGTACCTTGCAACCGTGAGTGGTTCTCAGCTCCGAATCAGAGGTACTGAGAAGCGTTCTCGGTGGTGACCTTCACATAGTCGACCCAGTAGTACTCTTCGACATCCTTGCCCTCAACGAACAGCTTGGTGGCGTCGGCAGCGGCGGTAGCCTGGCCAACGTCATCGTTCAGGACGGTACCGGTCATCTTGCCGTCAACAACGTTCTGGACAGCTTCCTTCAGTGCGTCAACACCGACCAGATAGATGTCCTCGCCGACCTTGCGGCCAGCCTGCTCGATGGACTGCAGAGCGCCCAGAGCCATTGCGTCGTTGTTGCAGAAGACGACTTCGATCTTGTCGCCGTACTGTGCCAGAGCGTTTGCAACGTCCTGCTGTGCGGTGGTCTGATCCCAGTTGTCCAGATACTCGTACAGGCACTCGACTTCCTTGCCGGCGTCGGTCAGAGCCTTGATGGAGTACTCGGTACGATACTGTGCATCGATGTTTTCGGGGTCGCCCTTGCACATGATGTAGGTGATCTTGCCGTCACCGTTGATATCGCCCTGGGTAGAGGTCTCCAGGATCAGCTCGCCCTGATAAGTACCGGACTGGCGTGCGTCTGCACCAACGTAGCAGCACTTGCCAGCGTAGGAATCCAGAACGGCCTTGTCAGGCTCACGGTTGATGAAGACGATCGGGGTGCCGGAGGGAGAGATGGTATCCACGATGGTCTGAGCGGAAGTGGTCTGGACGGGGTTGATGATCAGAACGTCCACACCCTGCTGCAGGAAGGTGTTGATCTGCTCGGTCTGGGTATTCTGGTCGTTCTTGCCATCGACGATGGTGACGGCATAGCCCATATCCTTCAGGTACTCTTCCAGATCGGTGCGGTACAGGGTCATGAAGTTATCAGCGAACTGATAGATGCAGACGCCAACGTTTGCGCTGCCGGTAGAAGCGGCTGCAGAAGAAGCAGCCACAGAGGAAGCAGCAGTAGAGGAGGCAGCGGTGGAGCTGGAGGAGCCGCCGCAGGCGGTCAGAACGCCAGCGGCACCCACAACAGCGGAAGCCTTCATGAAGTCACGACGCGAAATCATTTTCATAATAATGTTCTCCTTCATTCGCATATCACAGCAAAATCGAATCGTGCGCACACCGCACGTTTCGTGATTCTGTTTGTATTATAACCGTCCGCACGACCATTCGCAATAGAACAAGTTCACAAGAATCCAAGAAATCTTTTGTGCATCCTTCACAATTGCTTTTGTTGGATACAAGTTTCTTTTTGATATCAAGCACAATTTCTTTCAATTTTGCAACATGCGTCCAAATTCCATACAAAAGTCCATGAAATCTCTCAAAATAGTTACAGAGATCGTTCCGGTGTGCAACAATCCTATCCGATGCAAAAAAGCCCACTTTGCCCCGGTGCATAATCTGTACGCATCAAAAGGACAAAATGGGTCTTTTTTTCATTCTGCTGTTTCGCAGTTATTTTTCTTTATGTTCCCGGCGGTAACGGGTGGGGGTGACGCCGAGGGTCTTTTTGAAGATCTTGGTGAAGTAATTCACGTCCAGAATGCCCACTTCTTCGGCCACGGCGGCGATGCTGTGGTTGTTCTGCTCCAGCAGCTGGGCCGCGCGGTTCACACGCTGGGTGTTGATATAGTCGATGAGGGTGGTGCCGGTCTCCTGCTTGAACAGCGCCGACAGATACGACGGGCTGATGAAGCACATGGCCGCCAGGCTCTTCAGTGTCAGCGGCTCGGAGACATTCAGGTTGACGTAGTTCATCACCTTCTGGACGGCGGGCGAGAACTCCTTCAGCGAGTAGCGGCGGACATAGGCACAGTAATCCCGCACCATCTGCCACATCATCTCCTGGGGGATCTCGTCGGCCTCCTCAATGATGCGGGCGTACTTGCTGGAGATGGCGTCGATATAATAGGGGTGCACCTTGCTGGGCTCGATGGCCTTGCGCAGCAGGGTGTTGAAGACGATCATCATGTTCTTCTGCTGGTAGAGCGAGCCTTCGAACCGCCCGCCGTAGGTGAAGCGGGAGTGATGGTGCATGGCTTCGATGGCGGCTTCGTCGTCGCCGCGGCACACAGCATCAAGGATGCGGTTCTCGGATTCGTACCGCTGTTCCAGCATGGAGATGGGGATATCCTTCTGGAACTTCGGCTCGTTGAAATACCGAACGTCCGGGTGGAAGCAGAAGGGCAGAAACTCCTTCAGCTCCTTCACGACCAGATCCTCTCCCATCATCATCCCGACCAGGACCCGGATGGTCATGTAAAAATCGTTCGCCTGCAGCAGCTTGACGCCGTTGTAGTATTCCTGCACGGCATTCTCCCCGGCCTCGCCCAGGTAGCGGCGGGCCCACTTGCGGGCCTTCTCGCTGCGGGGGCCAAAGGTCCATGGCCCGACGAGGAAGACGGTGTTCTCCTCGTCCGGGATGCGGAAGAGGGCAAAATGCAGCTCAAAGGTACCCTCAACGAAGAGCAGCGTCTGCGCCGGGGTCTGTTCCAGCAGCAGCCGGCCGAACTCCTGCCAGTCGAACTGCGGGTCCAGCGAGCGGCGCAGGCCGTAGTCGAACTCTTCCAGTCCGTCGAACGGCGGCGTCACCCGCCGGGTGGGGATATTCTGTGCTGCCGCCAGTTTGGTGAGCACCTGTAATGGATCGACCCGCATGGCGTCTCCTTTCCTGTTTCATCGCATCTCATTTGATATATCAGTATACAGCATTTTTCTGCAAGAAACAAGTGGCCGAGCGCAGAAAAAGTGCCCTGCCATCCCAAGACGGCAGAGCACTTCGCTCTATGTTTTACAAAGGATTACTTGCTGTTGCGGCGCGCAGCCAGAGCCGCCACGTTCTCCTCGACCTTCTTCTTACTCAGCGGGTAGAGGAAGACCAGCGCCAGCACGATGCACACAAAGCCGATGATGGGGGCGATGCAGGCCATGTTGAAGATGCCGCGGGTGACAGCGGGGTCAAACGCAGTCGCTTCGGTGTAGCCGATGATCCCCAGCAGGGCACCGACCAGACCGGAAGAGAAGGCCTGACCCAGCTTGCGGGCGAAGGAGTAGACCGAGTAGATGGTGCCGTCCTCACGGATGCCGCTGCGGACCTCGGCGTCGTCGATGACGTCGGTGATCATAGCCCAGATGATGGTGTTGAAGAAGCCCATGCCGATATTGGCCAGGATGTAGCAGGCCACAAAGCCCCAGACGCTGGCCGGACGCCAGATCAGGCAGACCAGCCAGACCAGAGCGGAGCAGATGCTGGAGGCAACAGCCAGCTCCTTCTTACCGAACTTTGCAGCCAGCTTGGAAGCAAAGGGTGCGCAGACGATCAGCATGACCACCGTGCCCAGCAGGCTGGCAGTGGACTGTGCGGCAGCGCTGCCGTACACGTTGGGGTAAACGTAACCGGCCAGGCTCATGACGGTCAGCTGGCTCAGCAGGACAAAGATGGCCGCCACGATGATGCCCAGCAGCGCCCGGTTGGTGAAGATGCTCTTGAAGATGGCGGAAGCGCTCACCTTCTGGCTGCTTGCGGGGACCTCGACACGTTCATGGGTCAGCTTGAAGCAGACGATATAGCACAGGATGGCGCAGATGGAGAAGACGCCTGCGATGATGGTCATGCGGGAGCCGGACATCACCGTCTTGCCGTCCACGACGACATAGGCGACCATGGGCGTGGCCACGCCGATGACCATGTTGGCCAGCGTGGAACCGATGGTGCGCCAGGTGGACAGCTCCGCGCGGTCCTTGGGGTCTGCCGAGACGGCGGAAGCCATGGAGCCATAGGGGATGTTGATGGAGGTATAGAAGATGGAGCCCCACAGGATGTAGGTGATGAACAGCCAGGCCACCTTGAAGCCATAGGGCATCCCGGCCAGGCCGGACTGATAGATCAGGAAGGAAGCGATGGCCACCGGGCCGCACATCCGCTTGATCCAGGGGCGGAACTTGCCGTCCTTGGTGGGCTTGGAGTGGTCCACGATCTGGCCCATGCCCACATCGGTGAACGCATCCACAAAACGGGCGATCATCATCACCATGCCAACGATGGCGGCGTTGACGCCCATGACGTCGGTGTAGAACTTCATCAGGAAGCTCGACGACAGCAGGAAGGTGAAGTCGTTGCCGAAATCACCGAACATGTAGCCGACCTTGTCCTTCATGCCGAAGGGGGCAGCTTTCTTCATCTCATTTGCCATTGGTTTCTCCTTAGATAGATGGATTCTTGGATTCGGTTCTCCAAACGCTGTTGCAAAACACATCGAAATATGGTTCACTGCATTTCAGCTTGTATATCAGTATTATGACAAATCTTTAGCAATCATCGTTAGAAGAATTTTTAGGTGAAAACGTAAAATTTTACGATTATTGTTTGGGCACTTTGCCAATTTTTTCATAAAATATGTGGAATCTCTTTCACTACATTTTCCTTGGCGTAGTCGATTTTAACAGTTTTCGCGGCATCGCCTGCATTATAATAGGTATTCTGCCCCGGAATCGTTCAAAATTCCCCAAAAAAGTCTGGATTTATAAAAAATTTGTTCTATTCCTTTTGCAAAAAATCTGTCATACTGGATACCAGAAGATATGAGCTGCGGTATCAACCTCTCAGTCTCGCATTCGCTCGACAGCTCTCCTGATCGGAGAGCCTCTGGCGAAACCGTATCCTTTGCGGGGACTGCCAAGGCCTCCCCTATCAGGGGAGGTGGCATCGCGCAGCGATGACGGAGAGGTTTATTTCGTAGTTCAAAATGTTTTAGTATGATAAGAAATGAGGTTCCTGCAATGAACAACAAATCCCTGCTGTATCCTGTTGCTTCCACTTCCCGCCGCGTCGTCAGCCTGGACGGCATGTGGCGCTTCCGCTTCGACCCCAAGAGCGAGGGTGTCGATGCAGACTGGGCAAACGGCCTGCCGGAGTCCATCTCCATGCCCGTGCCCGCTTCCTTCTGCGACTTCTTCACCGATAAGGAATCCCGCGAGTACTGCGGCGATTTCTGGTACGAGACCGATTTCTTCGTGCCCGGCGAGTGGAGCGGTAAGGACATTGCCATCCGCTTCGGCTCTGCCACCCACCACGCCCGCGTCTTTGTGAACGGCGTCGAGGTCGCACAGCACGAGGGCGGCTTCCTGCCCTTTGACGCAGTCGTCACCGACATCGTCCGCTACAACCAGTACAACAAGCTGAGCGTCCTGCTGAACAACGAGCTGAACGAGTACATGCTGCCCGCCGGCAACACCTCTACCCTGTCCAACGGCAAAAAGGTCGCTGCCCCCTACTTCGACTTCTACAACTATGCCGGCATCCATCGCCCCGTCAAGCTGATGGCCCTGCCCGCCGAGCGCGTTCTGGACTATTCCGTCAAACACCGCCTGACTGCGGACGGCGCCGAGGTCGATTACACCGTCACCACCAACGGCAGCCACGACGTGACCGTGGAGCTGTACGACGGCACCACCAAGGTCGCTGAGGCTTCCGGCAAGGAAGGTACTCTGGTCGTCAAGGACGCCAAGCTCTGGAACGTCCATGCCGCCTACCTGTACAACATCGTCATCCGCATCCACGACGGCAGCGCCATCGTCGACGAGTACGCCGAGAAGATCGGCATCCGCACCTTCGAGATCCAGAACGGCCACTTCCTGCTGAACGGCAAGCCCGTCTACCTGCGCGGCTTCGGCAAGCACGAGGATGCAGACATCCGCGGCCGCGGCCTCGACCTGGCCACCGTCAAGCGCGATTACGAGCTGATGAAGTGGATCGGTGCCAACTGCTTCCGCACCAGCCACTACCCCTATGCGGAGGAGCTGTACCAGATGGCCGATGAGGAAGGCTTCCTCATCATCGACGAAGTCCCCGCCGTCGGCTTCATGGAGAGCACCATGAACTTCCTGGCAGCAAACCAGGGCAACGGCAAGAAGGTGGGCTGGTTCGAGAAGGACACCACGCCTCAGCTGCTGGAAAACCACAAGGACGCGCTGACCGACATGATCGACCGCGACAAGAACCACGCCTCCGTCATCGCATGGAGCATCCTGAACGAGCCCCAGTGCACCAGCGAGGGCACCGAAGCCTACTTCAAGACCCTGTTCGATCTGGCACACGAGCTTGACCCGCAGAAGCGCCCCCGCACCTACGCCATCGTCATGATGAGCCTGCCCCACAACAGCAAGGGCCAGCAGTTCGCTGACTTCATCAGCCTGAACCGCTACTACGGCTGGTACGTCATGGGCGGCATGGGCATCGTGGATGCCGAGGCCGCATTCCGCAAGGAGATGGACGGCTGGGCCAAGGTCCTGAACGGCCGCCCGATGATCTTCACCGAGTACGGTGCCGACACCATGCCCACCGAGCACAAGCTGCCCAGCGTCATGTGGAGCCAGGAGTACCAGAACGAGTACCTCGACATGAACCACAACGTCTTCGACAGCTACGACTTCGTGCAGGGCGAGCTGGTCTGGAACTTTGCAGACTTCCAGACCACCGAGGGCATCATGCGCGCCAACGGCAACAAGAAGGGCATCTTCACCCGTCAGCGTCAGCCGAAGGACGCCGCCTTCCACTTCCGCGCCCGCTGGACCAGCCTCCCGCTGGATTACAAGGGCAACAAGTAAGTTGAACCTCTCTCAAACCTTCTCATAACCATGCCAAAAGCACCCGCAGGCTCAGCGTCTGCGGGTGCTTTTTCGATTGCACTTCTTTTCTTTTTATGGTATCCTTACCTTGCGCTCCGGCCGCGAGCGCCTTTTCATTTGCAGCATAGTCGATTTTCAACGTTCTGTCAAACCGGAACAAGCCATACTTGCAAGGGAGGCTGTTTTTATGAAACGCACCGATTATATCAACTGGGATGAATATTTTATGGGCATTGCCCTGCTCACCGCCATGCGCTCCAAGGACCCCAGCAGCCAGGTGGGTGCCTGCATCGTCAGCCCGGAAAACAAGATCCTGTCACTGGGCTATAACGGTATGCCCATTGGCTGCGACGACGACGCCATGCCCTGGGACCGCGAGGGCGACCCGCTGGACACCAAATATATGTACGTCTGCCATGCCGAGCTGAATGCCATCCTGAACAGCGCCCACAACAACCTGAAGGGCGCACGGGTCTATGTGACCCTCTTCCCCTGCAACGAGTGCGCCAAAGCCATCATCCAGTCCGGCATCTCGGAGGTGGTCTACTACGGCGACAAGTACCACGACTCCGATTCCAGCGTTGCAGCACGGTTCATGTTCAAAAAGGCCGGTATCCGGCTCACCTCCTACACCCCCAGCGGGCGGAAGATCGAACTGGAGCTGTGAGCGCGCAAAGCCCTTGACCAGCGGTTTCTTCTGCTATATAATAGAAGCATCATTTCGAATAAATATTCAAGTTTTTATGAATAGAGAGGGAAATATGCAATGAGTCTGAAAAATCGGAACTTTCTGAAGCTGCTGGATTACACCCCCGCCGAGATCGAAGCGTTGCTGGATCTGGCCGCTGACCTCAAGGCCAAAAAGAAAGCCGGCATCCGCCACGATGCCCTGCGCGGCAAAAACATCGCCCTGATCTTCGAGAAGACCTCCACCCGCACCCGGTGCAGCTTTGAAGTGGCCGCCCACGATCTGGGCATGGAAGTCACCTATCTGGACCCGTCGGGCAGCCAGATCGGCAAAAAAGAGTCCATTGCAGACACCGCCCGTGTGCTGGGCCGGATGTTCGACGGCATTGAGTACCGCGGCTATGGCCAGCAGATCGTCGAGGACCTGGCCCATTATGCAGGCGTTCCCGTCTGGAACGGTCTGACCAACGAGTTCCACCCCACTCAGATTCTGGCCGACTTCCTCACCATCCGGGAGCACTTCGGCCACCTGAAGGGCATCCATTTCGTCTACTTCGGCGACGCCCGCTACAACATGGGCAACAGCCTGATGGTGGGCTGCGCCAAGATGGGCCTGCACTTCACGGCCTGCGCCCCCAAGAAGTATCAGCCAGACCCGGCGCTCATCGCCCAGTGCCAGGCCATCGCCGCCGAGACCGGCGCGACCCTGACCTTTGAGGAAGACCCCGCCAAAGCCGCCCAGGGTGCCGATGTGCTGTACACCGACGTCTGGGTCTCGATGGGCGAGCCTGTCGAGGTCTGGGCCGAGCGCATCCACGACCTGGCCCCCTACCAGATCAACAACGCGCTGATGGCGCTGGCCGGGCCGCAGGCCGTCTTCATGCACTGCCTGCCCGCCTACCACGACCACAAGACCACCGTGGGCAAAGAGATGGGCGAAAAGTTCGGCCGCGATGCCATGGAAGTCACCGACGAGGTCTTCGAAGGCCCGCAGAGCATCGTCTTCGACGAGGCCGAGAACCGGATGCACACCATCAAGGCCGTTATGGCGGCGACCTTGGGATACGAAGGATAACGACCCATTTGCACAAAAAACGCTCTCTTGCCGTCGGCAAGGGAGCGTTTTTATCGTTTCATCGTTTCTTACAGATCATGTTTTTTGCAGAACCGCTTGCTGCCCCAGTACATCGCGCCCCAGATGACGACGGCGAGGACAAGGTAGACCGGGTTCTTCATCGAACTGACGAGGGACTGGCCAAAGAGGGCCATCATGGCCACCATCACACCCTTGCCCAGCAGCATGGTGATGAGGTAGCGTTTTTCGTCAAAATCCGAGATGCCGAAGGCAAAGTGCATGAAGGACGAAGGGGTGAACGGAAGCACCGACAGCATGAACAGGGACGAAACATCGAACCGGCTGACCCACTGCTCAGCTTTTTCCAGCTTCTGGGAACGGCTGGCGAACTTCCAGAAGAACTGTTTGAGCACCCGCCGCCAGAACAGGAACATCAGGGTGCCGCCCAGCATGACGCCCACCCAGCTGTACACAAAGCCGAAAAGGCCGCCGTGGGCCGCCACATTCAGCGCCACGATGGCGATGAGGGGCAGCGGCGGAAAAAACGACTCCACCATTGCCAGAAAGATGGGCGCAAGGGGGCCGAGGTCTCCGAAGCCGTCCAGTAATGTCTGCCAGAATTCCAGCGTTCCCAGCTGGTGCACAAAGCTGATCAGGGTGCTTTCCATCGTGTGTTCCTTCCCTCTCGTTTCTCTTAGTATATCCAGAACTTATGAATGTGCGATGAAGAAATTCTACATTTTCTTCGCTTTTTCGTCTGCGCTATACTTTGCTATACGAAATGGGGTGCGGTTTTCCTGCACGATCGGTCTCAGGCTTTTTCCCCGGCCTGTTTTTCGGCGCGGGCCTTCATCCGCTCGATCTGCTGGGTGCGCTGCTTGTCCCAGCGGGCCAGCGCCTCGGCATCCGGGACCTGCACACAGCGGGCAAAGCTCCAGTGCAGGCCGTCCCGCCGGGCCAGCTTGTACCGCTGGAAGACGCCCTTGCCCGCCTCGCTGGCCGTTCCGGCACAGTGGGGGCACTGGGCCAGCGTGTACCAGCTGTTGCTGCCCTTTTTCAGCCAGATCTCGTCCGACGCAAGGTCGGCTCCGCAGGCCGGGCACTGGGCCGTGCTGATGATGGGGTCGATCCGCCAGGTGTACGGCTCCACATAGCCGCGGAAGACGCGGAAATCCCGGTAGTCGCCGGGCTTCGGGCAGAGGCTCTGGCGCAGGGCCTGCTCCTCGCTGGGGTAGGCGGCCAGCCCCTCCCGCAGGTCGAGCTTGCGGCAGACATCGGCGGTGTAGAGGGTATCGGACAATGCGTCGTGGAAGGGGCGGTCCATCGGAATGCCCATCCGGGTGACGACGCTTTCCAGCGTCATGCCCTCGCCTTCCTTGCGGGGATGCTCCCGCAGAAAGACCTGCTGCAGGTCGTACCACACCGTGGGGCGGCTCTCGTCCAGATTGCACAGGAACAGATTCTGCTTGAGCACCGGCACATCGTCCATGCCCCACTCGGCGAACTCGGCGTCCGGGCCGCACCACTGCATGAAACGGCGCAGGCCCTGCACGATGGGAGCGCCGTTGTCCAGGTCTTCCTGCGTCAGGCCGGTGACCTTGGCGATGTGGTGCTGCAATTTGCGGAAGATGCGGGGGCGCAGATGGATGGAGAAGGTATCGAGGACGTTGGCGTCTTCGTCGATCTTCACCGCGCCGATCTCGATGATCTCGCCCCGGAAGGTCTGCTGCACCCCATGATAGTTGAACGTATACGGCTGGTAGCCGATGTTCCATTCCAAATCAAATAAAACCAGATTGCGCTGCGGCATTCGTGTGTCCTGTCCTCTCACTGTAAAATGAATTTCTCAATGGCCTCGGCGACGCCGTCGTGGTTGTTGTCGGCGGCGGTCACGTAGTCGGCGACCTCCTTCACGGTGTCTTCGGCGTTCTGCATGGCGACACCCACGCCTGCAAAGTCGATCATCGAGCGGTCGTTCAGACCGTCGCCACAGGCCATCAGGTTCTCGCGGGTCAGGCCCATGCGCTCCAGCAGAGCGCCCAGGCTGACGTCCTTCATCACGCCCAGCGGCACGGCCTCGATGAAGAAGGGGCTGGAGGGGTAGATGTCGATCTTGCCCTCAAACTGCTGTCGGCCTGCGGCGCAGACGGCATCGCGGCGGGCGGGGTCCACGGTGAGGAGCATCTTGCAGATGGGGTAATCCACATAGGAAGCCAGATCGTCCACATGGTACATCTCCAGCTTGGTGGTCACACACTCCTTCCGGGCCCAGGGGTCCTGGTCGCGCTCACAGACGATGCCGCGGGAGTCGTAGGTCAGGAGCGCGACGTCCTGCTCTGCCGCAAACCGGCACAGCTGGGGCACGAACTCCGGGGCCAGCAGCTTCTGATACAGGGCCGCACCGGTGGCGCAGTCCACGATCTTTCCGCCGTTGTAGGCCAGGATGCAGCCGCCCTTTTTGTCCAGCCCCAGTTCCTTTGCCAGCGGAGTGATGCCCGCCGTAGGCCGGCCGGAAGCCAGCACGATGGTCACGCCCTGCGCCGCTGCTGCGTCCAGCGCCGCGCGGGTGCGGGGGGTAACGATCTTTTCATCATTGGTCAGGGTGCCGTCCAGATCCAGCGCCAGCACCCGAATTTTCGATCCGTTCATTTCGATTCCTCACTTTGGGGCGCATCCGCCCGCTGTGTCGTATTTTTCGGTAACGTGTTTATTGTACAATGAACGCCCCACCCAGCGCAACCCTCCGGCGGGCATTTACACAAATTTTTTCGGAAAAAGGCAGTGTTCCATTCCCGGCCGGTTTTCTCATTTTCCGCCAAACCCTCAGAACATCCAGTTTTTTGTCGGTTCGACATAAATTCTTAGCAAGTATTGCCGTTGCGCCGCCGGGGCTTTTGGGCTATACTGTTACACTGACCGTCACAAATAAACGCGCGGCCCGGCGTCTTCCGGGCTTCGTTTGACCGGCCCGCCCTGCCAGAGGCCCATTCTCCGGCAGAGCTGTCCCGAAGGGGCTGCGCGGGCGCGATGAAGGGGGATTTTTTACGAAGTATCTGTTTCAGTTCGCACGCATCCTTGCGTTCTGTTTTCTGGGCGAGTTCTGCCACGCTGTTCTGCCGCTGCCCATCCCGGCCAGCATCTACGGCCTGGTCCTGCTGCTGGCTGCCCTGCTGCTGGGCCTCGTCCAGCTGGACGATGTGAAGGAGGTCGGCCTGTTCCTGACCGGCATCTTCCCGCTGCTGTTCGTGCCCGCCGCGGCCGGTGTCATGGAGCTGTGGGCCGAGATGGGCAGCATGCTGCTGCCCATCGTCATCGCCATCATCCCGGTCACGGTGCTGGTGCTGGTGACATCCGGCCACACCACCCAGGCGCTCACCCGCCGCAAGCAGAGCAAAAAGGAGGCTGCCGCAAATGACACAGCTGCTGAATGAGTTTCTTTCCTCGTCCTCGGCGTGGGGCGTTCTGCTCACGCTGGCGGCCTTTGCACTGGGCACCCTCATCAACCGGGTAACGGGCAAGGCCGTCTTCAACCCGCTGCTGCTGGGCAGCATCTTCGTCATCATCCTGCTCAGTGTGCTGAACATCTCCTACGCGGATTACAAAGTCAGCGCCGCGCCGGTCAGCTATCTGCTGCTGCCCGCCACCATCAGCCTGGCCATCCCGCTGTATGAAAAGTGGGACCTGCTCAAGGAGAACGCCGCCGCCATCATCGCGGGCATCTCGGTGGGCACCCTGGTCAGTCTGGGCAGCGCGCTGGCTCTGGCCGTGGCCATGGGCCTGACCCGTGAGCAGTATGTGACCCTGCTGCCCAAGTCCGTCACCACTGCCATCAGCATGGACGTCGCCGCTGAGCTGGGCGGCATCGCGGCCCTGACCGGCGCCATCGTCATCCTGACCGGCATCGCGGGCAACCTGCTGGCCGAGACGGTCTGCAAGGTGTTCCACATCACCGACCCCATCGCCAAGGGCGTGGGCATCGGCACCTCGGCCCATGCCGTCGGCACCAGCAAAGCCCTGCAGATGGGCGAAGTCGAAGGCGCGATGAGCGGCCTGTCCATCGCGGTGGCCGGTGTGCTCACCGCTGTGCTCTGCCCCGTCTTTGTGAATTTTATCAACTGAGTTTTCCACAAAAAAGCGCTCCGCAGTGCAAAACCGCGGAGCGCTTTTTTGATTTTGGTTTATGCCGCCCGGCTCTCCTTTTTCAGCACCCGTGTGACCATAAACACGCAATAGCACAGGGCAAAGCCCCAGGCGAGGGGGTTCGAGATGCAGATGCCGAGGTAGCCCAGCTGGTGCACGGCCAGCCAGCCGCCGAGGGCGCGGCCGATGAGCTCGCCCACGCCGGAGATGACGGCCTGTACGCTGTAGCCGAGGCCCTGCAGCGTGTAGCGGAAGATCATCAGGAAGCCCAGCAAAACGAACAACACACTGATGACCGTCAGGTACTCCACCGCACCGTTGAAGATGGCCGGTTCGGCATCGCCCAGCACCAGGCCCACGGCCCAGCGCTTGACCAGGAAGACCGCGACCCATGCGATGGCGCTGTAGCCTGCCTGGATGATGCAGCCGTCCCGGATGCCCTGTCGGACGCGGTCGGTGCGGCCCGCACCGTGGTTCTGGCCCACATAAGTCGCTATGGCCATGCCGACGCTCTCCATGGGCAGGGTGAACATCTGGCGGATCTTCTCACCGGCAGTCTGCGCGGCCACAGCCACGCTGCCCAGCTGGTTGATGGCGTCCTGCATGATGACGGCGCCGATGGCCGAGACCGAATACTCAAAACCCATCGGGAAGCCGATGTAGGCCAGCCGCTTGCAGTGCCTGCCGGAAAGGACGCAGTTTTCTCTGGTGAAGTGGATGTCCTCCACTTTGGTGAAGAACCACCAGGTGCAGAGGATGCCGCTGACGAGCTGGCTGATCACCGTCGCGATGGCCGCGCCCTTGACGCCCATGCCCAGCGGCACGATGAACAGCACGTCCAGCGCAATGTTCAGGAAGCTGGACACCAGCAGGAAGTAGAACGGATGCTTCGAGTCGCCCAGACTGCGCAGAACGGTGGACGAATAGTTGTACAGCACCGTCGCCGGGATGCCCAGGAAGATGATGCGGATGTAGTGCACGGCATTCTCCAGCAGCTCCGCCGGGGTGTGGATGAGCTTCAGCAGCGGGGCCGCAACAAGAGTCGTGCCCACCGCAAAGACCAGACTCATCACCACGCAGAGCACGGCACCGTTGAACAGGTACTTGTGCAGATCATCCCGGTCCTTTGCGCCGAAGCTCTCGGCCACCGGGATGCCGAAGCCGTTGCAGGTGGCCAGCACGAAGCCCACGATCATAAAATTCAGCGAGTGGGTCGTGCCCACCGCGCCCAGCGCATCGGTGCCGATGCAGCGTCCCACGATGATCGTGTCCACAAAGCTGTACAGCTGCTGGAACAGCGTTCCCAGCACCAGCGGCAGGGCGAACTGCAAAATGCGGGTCAGCGGCCGGCCGACGGTCAGGTCGGTGGTGCCGGAACCCTTTTTCCTTGTTTCCTCCATAAAATGCTCCTCCAAGGTCTGTGATAGGGCCAGTATAGCGCATTCTGCCCAAAAAGCGTTAGGCTTTTTTTATGAGAAACCCAGACGAATTTTGGATGAGATACAAAACGGGAGCCTTCCGCACCGTGCACGAAAGGCTCCCGTCCTCTTTCATAGAGAAACCCTCTCCGGCATTGCGAAGCAATGACGGAGAGGGTTTTATCCTTTTTTACCCGTGCGGGATGCCGCGGCGGCGGTAGTGTTCTTCCTTGTCGTCGTACATGCGGCTCTCGGCCTGCTTGATGAGGGCTTCGAGCTGGATGCCGCCGGCGCTGCAAGTAGCGCAGCCCACGGCGACCGAATAGCCGTTGGCCTCCACATTGGCCACGAGCTGGCTTATCCGTTCCCGCACCGTGCGGGGCGGCTCGTCCACCACAAAGGCCACGAATTCGTCGCCGCCGATGCGATAGCTGTCCTTGATGCCGAACTGCCGGACCATCTCCTGAGCCACCGTCTTGAGCATGACGTCGCCTGCATTGTGGCCCTTGGTGTTGTTCAGCTCGTGCAGGCCGTTCACATCCACATAGACACAGCTCAGGGTGTTGGAGCAGCGCAGCGGATATTCGTTCATGTGGTTCTCGTAGGCGTTGCGGTTGGGGATCTGGGTGTTCAGGTCGGTCTCTGCGATGACCTTCAGCTTGCAGCGCGCAACGACATTGTCCGTCAGGACGCGGATATAGTATGTGGAAAGCACACAGCCCATCAGCCCGAACAGGACGGCATTGAATACATCCATGGGCACGAGGGCCGGGTCTTTGAAGGTCACAGAACAGCCGATGAACAGCGCTTCATAGATCACCGTGCGCAGGATGTTCCCGATGGCCGGGCGGGTGAACAGCATGGGCAGCACCACCGCAACGACATGGAAGCAGATGGCCGGTTCATCCGGGTAGGCGAAGCAGCCCAGATAGAGGCTCAGCAGATAGCAGCTGCCCAGAAAACTGTCCGCACAGATGGAAAGGGCGATGTTGCTGTTCTGGCAGCTCTGCACCGTGCACAGCAGCACCAGCGCACAGGCCAGCGCAATGATGTAGGCGATGAAGCCGCCTGCCAGCGATTTGACGGCGCAGCACACCGCCAGCGCTATGAGCAGGAATACAATCTCCACGGTGAGAAAGAAGAAGAGCTTTTCCAGGTTTTCCTTCCGGATCTCGTCCCGGCAGTTCCGGTAGACATCCGGCATCGCGCCGCCATAAAACAGGAGATTGCGCAGTTTTTCCATTGGCCTTTCCTCCTCAGCGTGCGGTTTCGCAGTTTTCTATGCACTCTTACCAGTTATTGTATCACACAGAAGAAAGAAATGGAAGTTTTTATCTTGTTTTTTTATTCCGCAGCGTGGTATGCGTGCAGATAGACCTTTTTTCGCTCGGCATCCAGCTTTTGGGCCAGCACTTTGCAGAAGGTCTCGTCCCGGAACAGCGCCACCACGTCCGGTGCATAGCGGGTGCCGCTCTGGGCCTGCAGCTCCCCCACCAGTGTGCGCAGGGGCTTGGCCCGGTTGTAGCAGCGCCCGATGTTGTCGGTGGCGGCATCCAGCGAGTCCGCCACGGTCAGCACATCCACGATGCCCTTGATGTCCTGCGGGCAGGGCGGCACATCTCTGGGGTAGCCGCCTTGTCCGTTGTAGAAGCAGTGGTGATAGAGCGCCGCCGGGGCCAGATGCTCTTCGTACCCGGCCTCCCGCAGCAGACTGCAGCCAATGACCGGGTGGCTCTGGATGCAGCAGAATTCTTCCTCCAGCAGGCTGCGGCTGTTGGTGTCGATGTACATGATGACCGCGCTCTTGCCCACATCGTGGTACAGGCCGCATTCATAGGCGGTCTGCAGCAGCTCCGGCTTCCGGGCCTGCACTTCGGCTGCGGTCTTGCAGCCCAGCAGGCCGATGAGGGCGGCGGGATTGGTCTCTACCATCCGCCGGAGCAGCACTCTGGTCAGGTGCGCCACCATCGTGGAGTGCACATAGGTCGGCTTGTGGCCGGAGAGAATGCTCTCCAGGATCTTGCGGTTGTCTATTTCCTTGGTATCCGACTGCGCCGTGATGAGTTCCCGGATGGCAACGCTGGCCACGCGGGGGTATTCATTGCCCGGCATCTCGTCCAGATACCGGTGGGCCGCCGCCCGCTCCTTTGCAATGCGGTCAGCCAGCTCGGCGCGGTCCTGCTCGCTCAAAAATGCTTCATAATAAAAGAGATAGGCCGCACCGGTCAGGTTGCGATTGATGCCGTCCGGCGAATAATCCTGTTCGCCGGTCTGGCCGATGATCTCCAGCAGATCTTCCACGACAGCGCGGGCCGTGCCTTTTCCGGCATGGTAGAGTGCCGCATGGTAAAAGTAGCTCACTCGCCAGTTCTGCTGGCGGGATTCCTCTCCTGCGTTCTTTTTCTGATGCTCGTAGACATAGGAGGCCGACCGCAGCACCCGCTCTGCGACCTCAGGGTCCTTGCAATGGCGCAGATAGGCCATCAGGGTTATCTGGTCCAGGTGCATGGAATAGGTGAACCGTGCCCAGGGGATGTCCGGGTCCAGCTCCTGGTAATAGGGCGATGTGATGATGCCCATCGCCAGGTCGAACAGTTCCATATACCGATGGCAATCCTCTTTCGTCTTGCGCGAGACCTCCAGCCGGATGTTGCCCACACACCGGATGATGTACTGCCGGGTCTCCTTGTCCAGCTCTTCATACCGGGCAATGTAGTTGGCCCCCTCCAGAAAGAAAGCATGGATGCGCGGCCACAGCAGGTTGACGTCGTGGTCCTCATCCCGCACATTGATATAGTGCAGGGTGATGCCGTTGTAGTACAGCTCCCGGACGATCATGGGGACATCGTCGCGGAAGCGGGCCGCCTTCAGCAGCAGCTCGTGGATCTTGTAGGCCACGCCGCAGTCCTCGCTGTTGGCATAGTTGAACAGCCTGCCCGCCGCCTCTTCCAGCTCGGCGATGTCGCTGTCGGACAACGTTTTCGCATCCCGCGTGTAGACCAGCTCCCCCAGCAGGGCGTTGTTCTCCTTCATCAGGTCGAAGCAGCGCACCGCGTTGCCCTGAATCGCCTCCAGCAGGAATTCCGGAGCCGTTTCCGGCGGGAACTGCGGGCGGGAGAGGGTCCGCACCCGGCGAAGATTCTGGATATAGCGCTCCCATTTCTGCCGATTCGACTCTTCCATCCGGACGCATCCCCTTTCCGCTCAAAACTGGAACCTTTTTGTAAACGTTTCAGGTTTTATTATACGGTACATTCGTGGAAAAAGCAATCAAATCCGACCAATTGTTACCCCCCCCGACAAAAAATTTTACGTTTTTTGAGCGGAAGTGGAAGATTTTTCCTCATTATTTTAAGTTTCCAGCCAGTTTGCTTTCCATGCGTAACCCACCATCATCAACGCACCCAGCCCCCACGAGACGGGATACAGCAGGAAGATGCCGTCGATGCTGGAAAAGAAGGGCAGCACCCACTGGATCCACCCGATGCGGAACACACACAGCGAGACCAGCAGCACCACCATGGGCGGAATGGTCTTGCCGGTGCCGCGCACGGTGCCCGCCAGACCATGCAGGATACTCAGCTCCCAGTAGAAGGGGCAGAAGTAGTGCATGGCTGTGCAGCCAAAGGCGACGACGTCCTCTTCGTGGGTGAACAGGTGCATGATGGGGTCCTGGAAGGCCAGCAGCAGCACACCGGTGAGGATGGTGTAGATGACGCCCATGCCCAGCGTGACCCACAGGCTCTTCTTCACGCGGTCGAGCTTGCCCGCACCGAAGTTCTGCCCCACGAAGGTGGTGGCCGCCATGCTGAAGCTCATGATGGGCAGGATGTTGAAGCCGTCCACCTTCATATAGGCCGCGAACCCGGCCATGGCGGCGGCACCATAGCCGTTGACGCTGGCCTGCACCAGAATGTTGGACAGCGAGATGACCATATTCTGGATGCCGGTGGGCAGGCCCACCTTGATGATGCGGACGGCCATTTTGCCGTGCACCCGGATCTCTCTGGCCGTCACGCGGTAGTCGTCCTGGACCCGCATCAGAAAGCGCAGCGCCAGCACACAGGAAACCAGCTGGCTGATGTCGGTGGCGATGGCCGCACCGGCCACACCCATCCGCAGCCCCGCGATGAGCACGAGGTCGAGGAGGATGTTCGTGCCCGATGCGATGCCCAGATAGAGCAGCGACCGCTGGGAGTTGCCCGCCGCATTCAGGATGCCCGCCGCCATGTTGTACACGACGCTGAACAGCACACCGCCGAAGTAGATCTGTATATAGGTCACCGCGTCCTCCAGCACCTCCGCCGGGGTATCCATGGCCGTAAGCAGGGCACGGCTGACGAGGATGCCGCCGATGGTCAGGATGAGGCCCAGAAGCACGGCCAGCGCCAGCGCGGTATGCACGGCCCGCTGCGCATCCTCGCGGTCCTTCGCGCCAAGATACTGCGCCACCACGACGCCCGCACCCACTGCGATGCCCTGACTGAAGCCGATGAGCAGGAAGATGGGCGAGCCGCTGGAGCCGACGGCTGCCAGCGCATTGCTGCCCACAAAGTTGCCGACGATGATGGAGTCGGCGGTGTTGTACAGCTGCTGAAGCAGGTTGCCCAGGATCAGCGGCACGGAAAACAGCAGGATGCTCTTCCAGATGCTGCCCTCCGTCATCAAACGGGTCTTTTTCTTCTGCGGTTCTAAAACGGTTGCTGCCACGATGTTCCTCCTGAAGTATCTTGCTTTACTTAATAAGTACCAAATAATTTAATCTTACAACCATTGGCCGCACTTGTCAAACAAAAGCAGAAAAAACAGGAAGACCGGCCCTCCGCTGCTTGCAGAAGGTCGGTCTTCCTCTCGTGCTTCATGATCCTCCGGAGAACGCCGGGGTTTTCTCGTTTCTTTTGACCATCAGGCCATCTTCAGGACGCCTGCCTGCACCAGACGCTTGCGCAGCAATGCGCCCACGACGCAGGAGACCACGATCTTGGCGAGGTCCAGCGCGATGAAGGGATAGACGCACACCGAGAGTGCGTAGCCCAGCTCACACTGCATCTGGAACACGAACCATGCCGTGCCCAGCACATAGCAGGCCGCGTCGCCCAGCACCAGACCGATGCCGGAGACCACCGGGTTGCCGTTGCTCTTCTCGATGAACAGGCCGCCGATGAGCGCCAGCAGCAGGTAGCCCACCAGATAACCGCCGGTGGGGCCGGCGAGCTTGGCCAGGCCTGCGCCGTAGCCGGAGAAGACCGGCACACCGATCAGGCCGATGCACAGATACACCGCCACGCTCAGGGTGCCGAACTTGGGGCCCAGCAGCCAGGCGGTCAGGCAGATGACAAAGTTTGCCAGCGAGATGGGGACGGCTCCGATGGGCACCGTCAGCGGGCCAAGAACACACATCACAGCTGCCATCAGCGCCGTGACTGCCATTTGATACGTCGTCAGTTTCTTCTCCATGATTTCCCTCCGATATTCGGGTCGATATTGTCGTTGTTGTCGGTCACGCTCGCCAGTATACCCCGGCCCGCCGCAAATGGTCAACACAAAATTTCAGCCAGGGTTTACAATCCGCGATTTCGCTTGCCAAACGGCCCGCCGCCCACTATACTGGAAGCAGAATCTCCAAGGAGGCGTATCACATGGGCGGAGGACATCTTTCCCGGCCGGATTTCGGGATGCCGCAGCCGGACCCGGCACACCCGCTGACCGAATTTTACCTGCTGCTCCAGCATGGGCTGGACCGCGAGGGCGTGTTTGCGCTGCCCGCACTCTGGGCAGACTTTCAGGCACCGGCCCGGCGCATCTACGCCGACGAGGCCAAAGCCTTCCTCACCCTGCGCGAAACGCCCGGCGCGGCCAGCACGCCCCTGCTGGCACCCCGGACTTTGCAGCTGCTTTACAGCAGCCTTCACGTCCTGCCCGACGGCACCCCCGCCGCCCTGCTGCTGACGGAGGAGTGCACCCGCACGGTGTATGCGGTGCAGCTGCTGCCGCCCTTCGTCTGGGAGGACCCGCTCCCGCCCCTGCCGGACTGCGCGGCGGCCCTCACGCTCACCCTCACGCTGCGGGATGTGGAGGCCATCGACACCGACCCCCATGCGCTGGAGCAGCGGCTCTGCCGGGAGCCGGGCGACAAGCACTGGCTTGCCCACCCCAAGGCCGAAGCCTTCCTCGCCGGGCGCATTGCGTTGCTTCAGCGATTGTACAAACGTTGAATTTTTGTTATACTCTTTTTATTCTGCGATGCAATAATCGGGACCTCTCAGCCGTGTATCCGGTAGAATGTCCCACTGGAACCAACGATTTCCAGCAAACCCCGGCCACCGGGGCTTCAAAGGAGTGTAAGACGATATGGGACAGTTGACCAAAGACGAAGTTTTTGCGCTGGCTGTGCAGCGATACAGCGACGCCGTCTACCGAGCAGCCTACCACAATTGCAGCTGCGCGGCGGACGCCGAAGATGTGGTGCAGGATGTTTTCGAAAAGCTCCTGAACTACGACGGCCGCTTTGAGAGTGAGGAGCACCTCAAGGCCTGGCTGCTGCGTGTCGCCATCAACCGCTGCCGGGACCTGACCCGTGCAGCGCGCCAGAAGGACACCGAACTGGATGAGAATATCCCCGCGCCCGACCAGATGGAAGACGGCAGTGTGCTCGATGCGGTGCGCACCCTGCCGGAAAACTACCGCAACGCCGTGTACCTGCACTACTACGAAGGATACACGGCTGCGGAAGTGGGCCGGATGATGGGGGCTCCCACCAATACGGTGCTCAGCTGGCTGCGGCGGGCCCGCGCACAGCTACATACGATGCTGAAGGAGGAGATCGAAGATGAGGTGGTATGAGTACAAGATGGAGGTCGATGACGTCCATGCCCCGGACGACCTGAAAGAAAAGCTGCTGGCCATGCAGAAGGCCCGGCAGGCCGAGCAGGCCGCATCCGGCACCACCCTCAAACCCCAGCTCACCCCGGCCCCTGCACCGGAAAAGAAGAAAAAGGCCCCCCTCCGTTTCCCAGTCAAACGGGCAGCGGAGCTGGCCGCCTGTGTGGCGCTGTGCGGTGTCTGCCTGTATGGTGCCGCGCTGAGCAAAAGCAGTTGGAACGGTGTCACCCTGTTCTCCGGCGGGTCTGCGCCCAGCACGGCAGCCGCCTACGACGCCGCACCGGAGCTTGCCACCTATTCTCTGGACGGCGGTGCAGACACCTACGGCACCGGCAGCGCCGAACGCGCCGTGCGTGGTGCCGGCAGCGCCGACCTGCTGACCTCCGGCAATGTGGAGGGCGAGGACTCGGCTTCCGGCACGGTGGACAGCGCTAAGATCGTCTACACGGCCGATCTTTCCATCGAGACGCAGGACTTCGATTGGTCCCAGCAGCAGTTGAACGAAACGCTCAGCGATGTGGACGGCTATATGGAGTCCAGCAATGAGTACACCGACAGCACCGACAACACCCGCACCCTCTCGCTGACCCTGCGGGTGCCGGAGAGCGCTTACAGCGCCTTCCTGACATCTGCCGAAGCCGCTGGCAGCGTGATCAGCCGGAGCGAGAGCGCCGACGATGTGACCACCCAGTATCTGGACATCGAGGCCCGGCTGGACAATCTGACCGCCCAGCGCACCCGTTTGCAGGAATTGCAGGCCAGCGCGGACGCGCTCTCCGACCTGCTGCAGATCGAGTCCTCCCTGAGCGACGTGCAGTACCAGATCGAGAGCTACCAGAGCCAGCTGAACTGGTACGCCAATCAGGTGCAGTACTGCACCGTGAACATCACCCTCAACGAGGTCGAGACCCTGACCTCCACCGGCAGCAGCTTCGGTGCCCGACTGGCCGACGCCTTCCGGAACGGCTGGTCGAACTTCACCGCCGGGGTCCAGACGGTTCTCGTCTTCCTCATCGGCGCATGGCCCGCCATCGGCATCGGTATCATCTGCGGCGTGGTGTTCTACAAAGTCCGCCACCCCCGCAAAAAGCAGCCCCGCAAGCCTGAAGCGAAGTGACGACCGGAAGATTCGAAAAAACTTTCGAAAAACACTTGACATCTTCCCCGCTCTGTGGTATTATACTTGAGCAGTCAGCGAGAGGCCGACAGCAAAAAGTAAATAGCGCGGGGTGGAGCAGTCTGGTAGCTCGTCGGGCTCATAACCCGAAGGTCGTTGGTTCAAATCCGGCCCCCGCAACCACCAAGCATCTTGAAATTTTTCAAGATGCTTTTTTTGTTGTGTTTTTATTTTAATACAAAAAAGTGAGCCGCTGTTTTACTCCCTCAGTCACGGCTTCGCCGCGCCAGCTTCCTCGATGAGGGAGCCTTAGCGCAACGGCAAGCTGTAAAGCCTCCCTCTGAGAAGGAGGTGGCATCGCGGATGCGATGCCGGAAGGAGTTTTGCAGCAGCTCTTTTTTATTTATACGATATAACCCCGGCTCCTCGCCCAGAAGACCCAGAAGGTCAGGGTCAGGGCGCTGAAGAAGGTGGTGGTGACGCAGACGCTGCCGGTCAGGGTGCCTTCGTGGCCCATCTGTTTGGCCATGACGTAGCCCGCCGGGGTGGTCACACTGCCCAGCATGACCATCAGCGCCACGAGCTTCTGGTCCACAAAGCCCAGCCGCACCGCCACGGGCAGGAAGATGGCCGGCAGGAGGATGAGCTTGATGACCGTTGCAACGGCCGTGGGCTTGAGGTAGCCCAGCGCCGCGCGACCCTTGAAGCCCGCACCGATGGCAAGCAGGGCCAGCGGGCTGGTCATACCGGCCAGGCTGGAGAGCGTCTTGTTGGCCATGGCGGGCATGGGCAGGCGGAGCAGGCTCCACGCAAAGCCCGCCGCGATGCCCAGCAGGATGGGGTTGGTCACGATGCCCTTGAGGCTCTTGACCAGCTTCTCCCCCATGCCGCTCCGGGCGTCCTGCGAAGGGCTTTCCAGCGTGAGGATGACGACCGCAAAGATGTTGTACAGCGGCACACTGCCCAGGATCATCAGGCCGGACAGGCCGGAGGTACCGTAGATGTTCTGGATAAAGGCCGCACCGAGGATGGCCGCCGAAGAGCGGTAGCTCGCCTGCACGAACTCCCCCACGATGTGCTTATCCTTCAAAAAGAGCCGGGCCAGCCCCCAGATGACCAGAATGCTTGCTGTGGTGACCGCAGCGCAGAACAGCACATAGGGGCCGTCGAAGCTGGCGCGGACGTCCATGGTGGCAAGGTCCCGGAACAGCTGCACCGGCAGCGCCACATGAAAGACGAACTTGTTGGCCATAGCCACGAAGTCGTCGGTGAGAAACTGCCTGCGGTGGAGCAGGTAGCCCAGCAGCATGAGGAAAAACAGCGGCATCGTGCTGTTCAGGCTGAAGACCAGACTTTCCAGCATGGCTCACATTCCCCCGTGGCGGCGCTCTTCCGCCGCCAGCTCCTGCTGCAATGCCGCTTTGCGGTGGTCGAGCAGCAGGTCCTTGTTGTACTGGAAGTACCGGGGGCAGCCGTTCTCGGTGATGAACGCATGGGCGGCAGGGGCCAGCGTCAGCTCAGTGACGAAGACCACCATCTCCTGGCTCTCGGCAAAGGCCTGCTCCATAAAATCGAAGGCCGCTTCCAGTGCGCTGGCTGCCGCCTCCTGTGCGGCATCCCGCTCGTCGGAGAGCGACTGGAACTGGGTGCGCAGCAGGTCGAAGGCTTCCTGTGTGCCCGCCGCCTTGGCGCGGCGCAGTTCCGCCTCCCACTGGCGCAGGACGGCATAGACCTTGAGCCGGGTGGCCAGCGCGTCGCGGCTGAGCAGACCCGCCTCGCGCTGGCGCCGGGTCTCGGCGTCGTAGTCGGTCATCATCTGGTTGAACAGAGTTGCCGGGCCATCCGGGATGTCATCGGGCAGGGTCGCAAAGCCCTGTTTGGCCTCCCGCAGGAAGGCATAGCAGGCATCGGCCGCAGCATCGGCCCGGCGGGACGCCGTGAACCGGTTGTTCAGGCCGGACAGGAGCAGGCTGACAAGGCTCAGCCGCTCGTCGAAGGGCGCGTTGAGCAGGCGGGCGAAGACGGCGGGCCTGGCCTGCCCGGCCAGGATCTCTTCCACGCCGTAGTCGTCGCGGTATTTGTAGTAGAGGTCGAGGTAGGCCGAGAAATCCTCCGCGATCTTCTCATGCTGGATGTACTGGCGGATGAGTGCCTCGTCTGCCTTGAGGCCCAGCGCCTCGTAGGTATCCAGCAGATTAGAAAGGTCCTCCCAGCCGCGGGCGGTGACGAACTGGGTGCCGTCCACATCGGCGTTGATCTGATAGAAGTTCTGCGGGTGGAGATCGAGATAGCTCAGGATCGCGCTGTGCAGGTGGGCAGCGCGGGCGTAGTCCTTCCAGACCTGTAGATCCGGCTCGATGTCCATCCGGCGGACACGATCCAGCGTGACGAGGTCGAAATCGCGGACCGATTTGTTATATTCCGGCGGGTTGCCTGCCGCCACGATGACCCAGCCCGCCGGGACGGCCTGGTTGCCGAAGGTCTTGCACTGCAAAAATTGCAGCATGGTGGGGGCCAGCGTCTCGGAGACGCAGTTGATCTCATCAATGAAGAGGATGCCCTCCTTCAGGCCGGTGGCCTCCATTCTGGCGTAGACGCTGGCGATGATCTCGCTCATGGTGTATTCCGTCACCGAGACGTCTTTCCCGTCATAATGGCGCTGGCGGATGAAGGGCAGGCCCACCGCGCTCTGGCGGGTGTGGTGGGTGATGGTATAGGCCACCAGCGCCACGCCGCACTCCCGCGCCGCCTGTTCCATGATCTGGGTCTTGCCGATGCCCGGAGGGCCCATCAGCAGGATGGGGCGCTGCCGGATGGCCGGGATGGCGTATTCGCCCAGCGCATCCTTGGCCAGATACGCTTTGACGGTGTGTTCGATCTCTTCTTTGGCTCGTTTGATGTTCATAAACGTTCCTCACATCCTCAGGTGTTGTTCAGTTCGCGGCAGGGGTCGTCCTCGTCGTACAGCGCCTCGGCAAGGGCCGACGCGGCTCTGGCAGACGGGCCTGCAAATTCTTCCTCGTCCAGCACGACCTTCATGGCCCAGGGCGGGACATTGGCGTCATCGAAACGGTCGCCCAGAAACAGGAACGCCGTGTCATAGGCCGGGCGGCGGGCCGGGTAGGTGCCCATGCCGTCGGTGAAGTAGAGCAGGCCCCGCAGGTTGGAGAACTTCTTCTCGGCGCAGAGCTGGCTGACGTATTCGAACGCCGGGCGGAAATCCGTTCCGCCGCCGCCCCGCAGCTGGAAGTGGTTCATCGCATGGATGAGCTCGTCCTCGTTCCGGACCAGAAGGTCCTGCCGGATGGCGTTGTCGGCCTGGATGAGGTGCAGGTTCATCCGGTGGAAGAAGTTCTCCCGCCCTTTCAGCAGGGTGTAGGTCTCGGCCAGAAAAGCCCGGACCAGCTCGCCGGAGGTGGAATAGCTCGTATCGATGACGAGGGCCAGTTCCTCGATCTTTCGGCTCTCCCGCGTTTCCAGCGGCTCGATGAGGGGCAGGTTCCCATAGACGGACAGGCCGTAGGTGTAAAAGTTCAGGTCGAATTCGTCGGGGTCGAGGTGGACTTCCTCCCGCGTGACGCAGAACCGGCGGAGAAAATCCCGGTAGCTGCGGCGGCTGCGGTTGGCGGCTTTGACCTGTTCCTTCAGGTTGTCGGCCCCCTCGCCCGCCTCCTTGTCGCGCAGTTCCAGTTCGGTCTGCATCCGTTCGCCAATCTTCTGCCAGGTCTTCTGGGGCAGCGGGGTCGACATCTGCTGGGGCTGTTCGGGGGCGTCTTTCGGCCAGAGGCGGTGGTCGTCGGTGCAGAACTCCCGCTCCCGCTGGCGCAGCACACCGGGCGTCTGCCGGACCAGCCAGCGGTACGCCGGGGCCGCTGCCACGACTTTGCCCTCTTCCGCGATGCACTGATAGGCGTTCTGCCGCACATAGGTCAGCGGCCGTTTGACGCTGCTGCGGTTCAGCCCGTCGATGACGTTTTCCACCGCGATATCACAGGCCAGGCTCCACAGACGCGGGTCGCGCTTCCCTTTCATCCAGAGATGTCGGAATACGCAGTGGAATATCGTATGAAGATACAACCGGTTGAGATACTTCGGATTCTGCTGATAGAGCCGCAGCAGGGCGCTGGGCTGGTAGCAGAGGATGCGGCCATCGGTGGCCAGCACGCCGCACCGCTCATCTGGGGTGGGCGTCAGCGCCGAAAGTGCCAGGTCGAGAAAGCGGAAGTCCAGATACAACCCGCTGCGCACCACAGCCAGCACCTCACCGCCCATCCGCACCTGCCACTCCTCGTGGGTCTCCGGGCGCTTCGATTCAAACGGCTTGCGGGGGTCGAAAAATGTTTCTTTGGGCATCGTTTCACCTCACTTCCCCTGCGGGAAAGGGTTCAAAAGTCAAAATCATAGCGTTTCCGGTTCGGCTTTGCGGCCTGCCTGCTGTGGGCAGCATCGGCCAGCAGGGCCGCAGCAGCAGCCTGTTCGGCCTGAACGGCCAGCGCTGCGGCCTCGGCAAACCCGGCCGCGTCCAGCACATCCAGCGCCAGCAGGGCCTTCAGGCTGTCAAGGTCCTGCGCCTTCAGCAGCCGGGCCACGACCCGGCCCGTGTTCGCCTTGAGGAACGCGGTGTAGGGGGCCTTTGCCTGTTCGGTCAGGCCCCAGGGCCAGCGCAGACGGTCGAAGCAGAGCATGGCCATGATATCCTTGTCCTCGGAGGCGTGGCCGTCCGGGAAAATAGCGTCGTATTCTGCGCAGAGGATTTTTCCGTCCAGAAAACACTGCCGGTAATGATATCCCTGACCGGAAAAGGTGTGCAGCAGGATATGCGCCGGGGATTCCTCCACATCCTCCCAGTAGGCCGGGTACCACAGGCCTGCGCGGGGGGCCGCCTCGCCGGGGCACCAGAACAGCGCCCGTACGGCCTCGGTGATGTTGTTGACGAGCGCGAACAGGCCGGTGGCCTGCTCCGGGTCGGCCCGGACGATGAGGTCCGCCAGTGCGAAGCAGTTCAAAAAGACATCGCTGCCCACGGTCAGCTCCCCCGCCCCCACGGACAGGGTGCGCAGCCTGCGGCAGTTGTAGAACGCGCAGCTCCCGATGACCCGCAGGCTGTCCGGCAGGACGGCTTCTTCGAGGAAGTTCCCGCAGACGGGGTGGAGGTCTTCTTCGGGCGCAGCGCCAAAGTCGAGGTCATAGCGGCGGTGCTGCCCGGTCCGGTCCCGGCCAAAGGCTCTGGTCAGGACGGCGCTGCCGTCTTCCCCCACTGCGTAGCGGCAGACCGCGTCCGGGGCGGGCAGGTTCCGGGGCGATTCGGAGAAGCAGTAGTCCCCCAGTTCGGTGACAGCCCAGCTGCCGCCCTCCGGGGCCGGCAGCACCGACGGCAGGGCGATGCAGGGGGCCTCCCCATAGGCCCGGACAAGGCGGGCCGTGGTATCGGACAATGGTAAAACATCAATGTACATAGGCATCCTCATGCTGCCCGCGAACACACGGCGAAGCAGCTTGCAACAGAAGCGGATCTTTGCCCCCGACTGCCAATGGCTCGCCCTTTGGGAGAGCTGGCGAGCGCAGCGAGACTGAGAGGGTCACAAAAAAACTGCTGCACGCGCAGTTGCCGTGCAGCAGTTGGGAGAGTGCGATCACTGTGCGGCCTGCGCCAGACAATCATCCATTGCGGCAAAGACCGCGTCACTGGTCATGGTGCTGCCGGTCACGGCATCCACACCGGCGGTGCTGCCTGCCTCTTTCAGGCTGGCTGTCAGGCTTTCCGCCGCCTTGCCGCCCAGTTCCGGCGTCTCGCCCGAAGCATCAATATCGACATTCGTCACTTTACCGCCGGTGATGGTCACGGTGACCGCCACATCGCTCAGGCAGCCTTTGGCGCTGGCCGTGTAGGTGCCGTCGGTGTAGGTGGCCGCGTTGTCTGCGGCAGGCATCGTGCCGGTGTTGGCGATATACAGCGACAGCACCACACCCAGAACGATATCCAGCAGCACCATCACGAGGGTGCTCCGGCTCATGTGTTTCTTCATCTTGTTGTATGCTCCTTTGGCAGGTCTTGGTTTATTTTGCAGGCTTGAAGCTGTCGCGCAGGGTCACGACACGGTTGTACACGCCAGGATTCTTGGAATCCGGGGTGAAGAAACCGGTGCGGACGAACTGGAACTTTTCGCCGGGCTTGGCGTCCTTCAGGCTCTCTTCCAGCTTGCAGTGGGTGCGCACGGTCACGCTCTCCGGGTTCAGGTAGTCCTTGTAGTCGCTGCCCTCCGGGATGGCGTTCATGTTGGCCTCGGTGAAGAGCTTGTCGTACAGGCGGACCTCGGCGTCCACGGCGTGGGCGGCGCTCACCCAGTGGATGGTGCCCTTGACCTTGCGGCCGTCGGCCGGGTTTCCATTGCCGGTCTCGATGTCAGCAGTGCAGTGGATGGCGGCAATGCTGCCGTCGGGGTTCTTCTCGACGCTCTCGCACTTGACGAGATATGCACCCATCAGGCGGACCTCGCCGCCGATGGTCAGGCGCTTGAACTTGGGAGGCGGCACCTCGGCGAAGTCCTCGTTCTCGATCCACAGCTCGCGGGTGAACGCCACCTTGCGGGTGGTGGCATCGTTGGCCTCGCGGTTGGGGTTGTTTGCGATGTCGAAGTATTCGGTCTTCTCTTCCGGGTAGTTGTCGATGATGAGCTTGACCGGGTCCAGCACGGCAATGCGGCGCTGCGCGGTCAGGTCCAGCTCACTGCGGATGCAGGCTTCCAGCTGGCGCATGTCGATGAGGTTGTCCGACTTGGAGATGCCGGCCTCACGCACGAAGGTAAAGATGGAAGTCGGGGTGTAGCCGCGGCGGCGCAGACCGCACAGGGTCGGCATCCGGGGATCATCCCAGCCGTCCACGATGCCCATTTCCACCAGCTCGCGCAGGTAGCGCTTGCTCATGACGGTGTTGGTCATGTTCAGGCGGGCGAACTCGCGCTGCTTGGGGAACTCGGTCCCGAAGATGTTCTCGATGACCCAGTTGTACAGCGGGCGATGGTTCTCGAACTCCAGGCTGCACATGCTGTGGGTGATGCCCTCGATGGCGTCCTGGATGGGGTGGGCGAAGTCGTACATCGGGTAGATGCACCACTTGCTGCCCTGGCGGTGGTGCTCCGCATACTTGATGCGGTAGATGGCCGGGTCGCGCAGATTCATGTTGGGGCTGGCCAGGTCGATCTTGGCACGCAGGGTCTTTTCGCCCTCCTGGAACTCCCCGGCGCGCATCCGGCGGAACAGGTCCAGATTCTCCTCCGGGGTACGGTCGCGCCACGGAGAGGGGCGGGAGGGCTTGCCCGCGTCATTGCCGCGGTACTCGCGCATCTCGTCGCGGGTCAGGTCGTCCACGTAGGCCTTGCCTTCGAGGATGAGCTTCTCGGCGTACTCATAGCACTTGTCGAAGTAGTCGCTGCCATAGAAGATGCCGCCGTTGGGGTCGGCACCCAGCCAGTGCAGGTCTTCGATGATGCTGTTGACATACTCCTCGCCTTCGCGGGCGGGGTTGGTGTCGTCCAGACGCAGATTGAATTTGCCGCCGTACTGGTTCGCGATGGACCAGTTGATATAGATCGCCTTGGCGCTGCCGATGTGCAGGTAGCCGTTGGGCTCCGGCGGGAAACGGGTATGGATCTCGCTGACCTTGCCCTCGGCGAGGTCGGCGTCGATGATCTCGGTCAAAAAGTTTTTATCAGCCATGGTGGAGTTCCCCCTTCATCCGGGCCAAACCGCCCGGTACTGCTCATGATTCAATACCCATTATAATACACCATTTTTCGCTTTGCTTCAAGCTAGAAATACAAACCATCGAAAAACAGCTGCTCTAGGCACTTTATTTCTGCGGGTAAAATGCGTTGAGGTAGCTGACCAGCGCACCGATCTGGTTGGCTTCGTTGTGGAACGCGCAGGGCACGATCTCCGGCCGGGGCAGGCTGCGGGCCTGCTCCTCGCCGAAGGGATGGCCCTTCAGGATCTTTTCCTCATACACCCGGTCGAGGGTCTCGATGAGGAGGGGCTGGCCGCTGATGCCGCCGCCGATGGCCACCTTTTCGAGATCCAGCAGGACGCTGAGGTTGTAGATCTGCACATCCACCGCCATGCAGAAGGCTTCCAGCACTTCCAGCGCCTCCGGCTCCCCTGCGTTGGCCGCATCAAAGAAGAGCCTGCCGTTCATCGGGGCATCGGCAGGCAGCTGCCTGCGCACCCGGTAGGCATCCAGCAGCGCGGAGGTGCTGCACTGGCAGGCCATCGACTTTTTGCCGTCGCTCCAGGCGTCGGCGTTGGTGTTCATGAAGCTGTACTCGCCCGCGGTGAAGTCCCGGCCGCGCACCAGCTGGCCGTTGACGATCAGACCGCCGCCCACGCCGGTACCGATGACGAACACCGCCGCGTTGCTGCACCCCTGCAGCGCACCGCGCTGCAGCTCGGCAATGGCAGCTGCCTTGCCGTCGTTTTCGATCCAGACCTTGCAGCCGCAGAGCTCGGCCAGGCGCGGGCCCACCGGGGTGCCGATGTTATAGATGATGGAGGGCGCACCGCCGCCCCGGACCACACCGTGCTCGGCGTCGATGAAGCCGGGCAGGCTCAGTGCGATGCCGTCCACCTCGTCCCTGTGGGGGCGGTAGAGCTGCGCCAACGTTTCGAGAAAGTGCGGCTGGCTGTCGCTGGGCGTCGGGATGCTGCCGGACTCGTACCGGTTCATCGCATCGTCCATGACCGAGTATTTGATTTCGGTGCCGCCCACGTCAAAGATCATGACCTTCATGCTGGTTTCCTCCCGGTTCCGTTTTTTCTTATTATGGCAAAAAATCGGCTATAAGTAAAGGCATTTGCCGGAAATTCCACCCTCTCCGTCAGCGCTCACGCGCTGCCACCTCTCCCGAAGGGCGAGGTTTTGCCGCAGCGGCAACATATACAGCACAAAAGCTCCCCCATCGGGGGAGCTGGCGAGCGAAGCGAGACTGAGAGGGTATAAAAAATCCCACGCTGCGGCAAAGCAAAACGCAGCGTGGGGGCGAAGATAGCTTAACTTAAAAAGAGGATGTCAGCGCTCAGCGGGCGACGACGTACTTGTGCAGGGTCTTGCGGACTGCGCCGTTGCCAGCGTACAGCTCCTTGACCATGCCCTCGATCTGTTCACCCAGACCGACCGCATACAGGTCCACACCGAAGATGTCGGCGCGGCTGTACAGGTTCTTCAGGCAGCTGAAGTCCTGCTCGCCTTCCTTGACTTCCAGCGGAGCCACGATGGCCTGCAGCTCGGCCAGCATCGGATCGGGAGAGATCTCAAAAGCCTTGCCGTTGTCATCGATGCCCTTCAGGTAGCGGGCATAGCCAGCCAGCACCAGCGGGATCAGGACCAGATTGCTCTTGTCCAGGCCGCGGGCCTCGTAAGCCTTGATGGTCTCGCCGAAGCGGATGGCCAGCTTCTGGGAGGTATCGGTAACGATACGCTGGGGTGCGTCGGGCATGAAGGGGTTGGGCAGGCGGCGGTTGATGACCGCGCCGATGAACTCGTAGGGGTTCAGGACGCCCGGATCGACGACGACGGGCATGGCCTCGATGTAGCCGATCTTCTGGATGAATGTGCGCAGGTCCTCATCGGCCATTTCGGCAGAGATGAGGGTGTAGTCCAGCATGCAGCCATAGATGGACATGGCGGTGTGCAGCGGGTTCAGGCAAGTGCAGACCTTCATCTTCTCGATCTTATCGACGGTCTCGCGGTCGCAGTACAGAACACCGCCCAGCTCCAGCGGAGGACGGCCATTGGTGTAGTGGTCCTCGATGCAGAGATACTGGGTCTCCTCGGCGTTGACGAAGGGAGCAGTGAAGGTGTGCTTCTCGGTGACGATGGTGTAGTTGTCCTCAAAGCCGTCGTCGGCCAGCATCTTCTGGACCTTGGCGTCGGGGCGCGGGGTGATTTTGTCGATCATGCTCCAGGGGAAGGTGACCTTGGTCTCGTCCTGCACATAGGCGAGGAACTCGGCGGGCACCAGGCCCTGCTCGACCCACTTGGAAGCGTAGGTGAAGACGGCATTCTTGACCTTGTCGCCGTTGTGAGAGCAGTTGTCCATGCTCTGCACGGTCAGGGGCAGCTTGCCGGCCTTGAAGCGCTCATACAGCAGAGCGGTGACCTTGCCCATGGCCAGAACGGGGGTCAGGCCGCGCTCCAGGTCCGCAGGAGCCACGCCGTAGCCCTTCTCGGTGATGGTGAAGGAGATCATCTGCAGGCTGGGGTTCTGGAAGATCTCGACCAGACGTGCCCAGTCCTCGGTGAAGGAGGGGTCTGCCTTCAGGCTCTCGGTCACGGAGGCCACGACCTTCTTCTCGATCTCGCCGGTGGACTTCAGGCAGACCAGCAGGCTCAGGTTATCGTAGGGGCGGTAAGCCTTGTCGATGATCTCATAGTCGAAGCTCTCGGCCACGATGACACCGCGGTCATACTTGCCGCTGTTCAGGGCGTCGTTCAGGACGGCTGCAGGGAAGGCGCGGAAGATGTTGCCTGCGCCGAAGTGCACCCAGGTCGGCTCTGCATGGGTCTTGGCCTTGACGGCCTCGACATCGAACTTGGGCAGCTCGTAGCCTTTTTCTGCCCACTCGGCGGACAGATTGCCGTTTTTGATATCAGACAGCTTCATTTTGATGCTCAGCCTTTCTTTTTCTCTTCATCCAGACGGTCCAGCAGATCCCAGACGCCCAGCATATACTGGATGCCCAGAGCACGGTCATACTTGCCGTAGCCGGGGCGGCAGTTGCCGGGGCCTTCCTCCCACAGCTGACGGCCGTGGTCGGGGCGGATGTAGCCCTCGTAGCCGCCGTCATGGTAGGCGCGCAGGATCTCGATGATGCCGGTCTCACCGCAGCAATCGCGGTGGGCAGCCTCGGAGAAGTCGCCGTTGGGGAAGTGATGGATGTTGCGGATGTGTGCGAATGCGATGCGGTCGCAGTGCTTGCGGACGATCTCAGCAACATTGTTGTTGGGGTTTGCGTTCAGGCTGCCGGAGCACAGGGTCAGGCAGTTGTACTCGTCATCCACCATGCTCAGGAAGCGGTCGATGCTCTCAGCATCCACCAGCAGGCGGGGCAGGCCGAAGATATCCCAAGGGGGATCGTCCATGTGGATGGCCATCTTGATGTCGCACTCGCGGCAGGTGGGCATGAGAGCCTCCAGGAAGTACTTCAGGTTCTCCCACAGCTTCTCCTTGGTGACGGGGGCATAGGCCTTGAACAGCTCGTCCAGCTTGGCCATACGCTCCGGCTCCCAGCCGGGGAAGGTCATGTTGTACTTCTCGGTGAAGCCCAGGATATAGTCGGCCATGGCCTTGTAGTCGTTCTGGATCATGTCCTTCTGATAGAACAGAGCGGTGGAGCCATCGCCGACGGGGTGGAACAGGTCGGTACGGGTCCAGTCAAAGATGGGCATGAAGTTGTAGCAGATGACCTTGACGCCGAACTTGGACAGGTTGCGGATGCACTGCTTGTAGTTCTCGATATACTGGTCGCGCGTCGGCAGGCCGATCTTGATGTCGTCATGGACGTTGACCGATTCCACAACGTCCATATCGAAGCCGTAGGCGTGGATCTGGTCTGCGACCTTCTGGATCTCATCGACCTCCCAGATCTCGCCGGGCATCTTGTCGTGCAGTGCCCAGACGATGCTGGTCACGCCGGGGATCTGCTTGATGTCGTTCAGCGTGATGGGGTCGTTGCCCTCACCATACCAACGCCAACCCATTTTCATAGGCATAGGGGTTTCCTCCTTATGTTGCTTTGCTTTTTCGTCCGCAGCAACCGCTACGGCACGTCTCTGCATATATTCTAATATATCAGTTCCAACTTGGCAATTGACGTTTTGACATTTTTCAGAGTTTTTTCTTGTATACTTTAGACAAAAAGACGACCACACAAAGGATTTTCCCCTTTTTGCGGCCGTCAAATACACGATTTTCTTGCTATTTTTTTGTCAATATCGGCAATTTCCAGTTTCTCTCACCGCCGGGCTTGCAAACAGCGGAGCAGGCGGGACGTTTACCCTTCAATAAAGTAATCCGGATGGATAGCTCTGGCCTGTTCCACCGAGAGCTTATAGCGGTTCAGGTGCTCGTGCAGGGCGCGGCCGACATCGTCCTCGCTGCCGTGGAGGACGGCCTCCAGAATGCGGGTATGGGCCCCGCAGACGGATTTGTTCTCGTCGGTCTGCAAGCTGAACTTGCGCAGCCGCTCGATGTGCTGGAAGGTGGACAGCATGTGGTCGAAGTGCGCCTCCATGCCGCACAGCTCGAACGCGCGGCGGTGGAAGGCGTTGTCAAGTTCCAGCATCCGGGTCTCGCGGTTCTCGGCGCCGGAGTCGCTCTCCAGCACACGGTACTGCTCAATGAGCAGGCGGTAAGCCCGCTCCTGCTCGCCGGTCAGCCGCCCGCGGATGTGGTTCAGGATCTCCTTTTCCAGCGTATAGCGCGCAAACTGCTCCATCTCCATGAGCGTCAGGTCGATGGGGGCAACATAGGTGCCGCTCTGCGGCTTGATGGTGACCATGTGAGCGATGTTGAGCATGATCAGCGCCTCCCGCATGGGGGTGCGGCTGATGCCCATTTCCTGCGCCAGTGCATGGTCATTGAGCTCATCGCCGGGCTTGAGTTCCATTGTAATGATACGGCTGCGGATGGTCTCGTATGCAGCCTCCCGTGCACTCCGTACTGCCATCGTAACGTTCTCCTTCTATCCACCAAAACAATTCCGGTCGCTCTTTGATATATTAGTGAAAGACCAGTTTTATTTTACCCCCGAAGCGCACCATGCGTCAAGGGGATTTGGACATAAAATGCAATTTTTTCTTGTCAAGCCGTTTTCTTCGTCTTTTTAGCATAAAGGACCGGCACCCAGACGGCCACCAGCGCCAGACCGCAGACCACATCAAGGATGGAATGCTGTTTTGTGAAGACGGTGGAGGCACAGATAAGGGCAGCCCACACCCAGGCCAGCACCTTCAGACCGGGGCGGCCTTTTGCCAGCCTGCTCTGAGAGAACGCCAGCGCCATGCAGCCGGAACTCTGGCAGTGGATGGACGGGCAGACATTGACCGAGGCATCCGCCTTCCAGAGGAACTGCATGATCTGCATCGCGATGTTGTCGCGGCCGACGGCCTCCGCCGTGGGGCGGATATCCAGACCGTTGGGCAGTACCATATAAAGAATGAGGCAGAAGGTCATGCCGGAGAACATCATCAGGCAGAGCTTGTCGTAGCTTTCCGTGTCGTTCCACCAGAGCAGCGCTGTGACCGCCGCCAGCAGCAGAAACCAGCTGCAATACGGGAAAACGAACCACTCATTGAAGGGGATGAAGTCGTCGATGGGGCTGTGGATGATGTACTTCGGGTCGGTGATGGTCAGGTCCAGCCAGAAAAACCAGACCAGATACACCACCCAATATGCCTGAAACCACAGATGCGGCTTCAGGCGGGAGCGCAGCGAGCGTGTATTCATGTATTTTCTCCTATAATTTTGATTCCGCAACGACCTATTTTATCATAATGCGCCGTATTGCGCAAATGGAATTTTTACGTTAAAATGAAAAAGATCATGTTCTACTCGATACAACCTCTCCGTCATTGCTACGCAATGCCACCTCTCCTTGCAGGAGAGCGGTCGGGCGGATGCGAGACGAAGAGGTCGTACGAAGGAAAAGCGAACCAAAGGAGCCTTTATGTCAAACACCACTTCTCCCCGCCTCGTGGCCCTTGACCTCGACGGCACCCTTCTGAACCATCAGGGGCAGGTCACACCCCGCACCCGGCAGGCTATCGCGGAGGCAGTCGCCCGCGGCATCGTGGTCCTGCCCGCCACCGGGCGGCCGCTGTCCAATCTTCCACCGGTCGTGGCCCAGCTGACCGGCATCCGCTATGCCATCACCTCCAACGGTGCCGCCGTCTGGGACCTGGGCACCGACCCCATACGCGCCGTCTACAGCCGCTACTGCAATGCTGCCGAACACCACATCACCGAGCCGGTCTCCCTCATCGCGCGGCCCATGCCGGTGGAGCTGGCGCGGGAGGCCTTTGCACTTTATATGGAATACCCCGGCGCGATGAGCGTCTTCTGCGATGGCCGCACCTACCGCGACACCGTCGCCATGGAGCGGTTCGCCCGCCGGAACGCCCGGCGCGGCTCCACCGAGGCCCGCCAGCCCAACGACGGCCGGTTCACGGTCGTGCGGGACCTCACCGAGTGGATGAGCCGCCACGCCCACGAGGTGGAGAAGTTCTGCATGTTCTTCGATACAGCGGAGCAGGCGCAGGCCGCCCTCCCCCGCTTCCGGGCCCTTGCCGGGGCCGAGGTCGTGCAGGGCTCGCCGGACAACATCGAGCTTACGGCGCAGGGGGTGGACAAGGGCACGGCCCTGCTGGCGCTGGCCGACCTGCTGCACATTCCCCACGAAGCCACCGTGGCCGTGGGCGACAGCGAGAACGACCGCGCCATGCTGGAAAAGGCCGGCATTGCCGCTGTGATGGCCAACGGGATGCCCCACATCCAGGCTCTGGCCGACTTTGTGAGCGCGAACGACTGCGACCACGACGGCGTGGCCGAGCTGTTTGAGCGGCTGGGGCTGTGAGCGTTCGGCATTTTTGTGCAATGTATACAAGCTCTTATGCAAAACATTGTGCTTGTTGAGCATTACCAAAACCCCCGCTGTCGTTTATACTAATATTACGAGCGTATGGTGGGGCAGAGTGTGCCCAAACGGGCCAAGGCCCCGCCCCCAGAGTTAAATTAAAAGGAGAATGCGTTATGAATCCCATTGTCGAAAAGGTCTATCAGATCGGCATTATCCCTGTTATCGCTTTCAACAGCGTAGACGAGGCCCTGCCCCTGTGCAAGGCTCTGGCAGAGGGCGGCCTGCCCGCTGCTGAGGTCACCTTCCGCACCGCATGTGCTGAGGAGTGCATCCGCAAGATCCACGATGAGATGCCCGAAATGCTGCTGGGCGCCGGCACTGTCCTGACCACCGAGCAGGCAGACCGCGCAATGGCAGCAGGTGCTTCCTTCATCGTGGCTCCCGGCTTCGACCCCGAAGTCTGCAAGCACGTCATCGACAAGGGCGGCATCATGATGCCCGGCACCGCTTCCGCAGGCGAGATGCAGCAGGCCATGAACCTGGGCTGTGAGGCTCTGAAGTTCTTCCCGGCTGAGGCCAACGGCGGCGTGAACATGCTGAAGAACATCGGCGCTGCCCTGAAGGGTGCCCGCTGGATGTGCACCGGCGGCGTCAACGCCAAGAACGTCAACGATTACCTGGGCTACGACCAGATCTTCGCCGTCGGCGGCACCTGGATGTGCAAGAGCGACGTCATCAAGGCTGGCGACTGGGCAAAGATCACCGCACAGAGCAAGGAAGCCGTTGACACCATGCTGGGTCTGAAGCTGATGCACGTCGGCATCAACACTGGCAACGAGGAAGAGGCCATGAAGGTCGCCAACCTCATCGGCGGTCTGCTGAACATGAAGGTCGCTCCCGGCAACTCCAGCATCTTCGTCGGCAACAAGGAGTTCGAGATCATGAAGAAGCCCGGCCGCGGCACCAATGGCCACATCGCCATCGGCTGCAACAACGTGGACCGCGCCATCTATCACCTGACCCAGCGCGGCGTGAAGTTCGACCTGGACTCCAAGAATGTCAAGAACGGCAAGACCGTCGCCTGCTACTTCGCAGACGAGATCGGCGGCTTTGCCTTCCACCTCGTTCAGGCCTGAGCATTTCCTTCTGCCATGCTCCGCCGCACCGGTCTTCCCTGCGGCGGGCGGATATAAGAACCAACAAAAAAGGAGAATATCACAATGAAAGTCGTTACTTTTGGCGAACTGATGGTCCGTCTGCAGCCGTTCAACTATGAGCGCTTCGTTCAGGCTAACAGCCTGGAGTTCAGCTTCGGCGGCGGCGAGGCCAACGTTGCAGTCTCTCTGGCAAACTACGGCCTGGATGCTGCTTTCGTCACCAAGCTGCCCGCACATGCCATCGGCCAGGCCGCTGTCAACAGCCTGCGCCGCTACGGCGTCGATACCAGCATGATCACCCGCGGCGGTGACCGTGTCGGCATCTACTACAACGAGAAGGGCGCTTCCCAGCGTGGTTCCGTCTGCATCTACGACCGTGCCAACAGCGCCATCCAGCTGGCTCAGCCCTCTGACTTCGACTGGGACAAGATCTTCGAGGGCGTGGACTGGTTCCACTTCACCGGCATCACCCCGGCTCTGGGCGAGAACGTCGTTGAGATCTGCCGCGAGGCCTGCAAGGCTGCAAAGGCACACGGCGTGAAGATCAGCTGCGACCTGAACTACCGCGGCAAGCTGTGGACCCGTGAGCAGGCCCGTGCTGCCATGACCGACCTGTGCCAGTATGTTGACGTCTGCATCTCCAACGAGGAGGATGCAAAGGACGTCTTCGGCATCGAGGCTGAGGCTACCGACATCTACGGCGGCAAGCTGAACGCTGAGGGCTACAAGAGCGTTGCCAAGCAGCTGGCTGACAAGTTCCACTTCGAGAAGGTCGCCATCACCCTGCGTGAGTCTCACAGCGCATTCGACAACGGCTGGAGCGCAATGCTGTACGATGTTGCTTCCAACGAGTACTGCTTCTCCAAGAAGTATGACCTGCACATCATCGACCGCGTTGGCGGCGGCGACTCCTTCGGCGGCGGCCTGATCTACGCTCTGCTGACCGGCAAGAGCACCCAGGAGGCTGTTGAGTTCGCAGTTGCTGCTTCTGCTCTGAAGCACTCCATCGAGGGCGACTACAACATGATGACCGTCTCCGAGGTCGAGAAGCTGGCTGGCGGCGACGGTTCCGGCCGTATCCAGCGCTGATCGCAGGAGGGAGTCCGACATGGATATCCGCTATTCCTGCAACCAGAAGGATTTCAAGCGCTATACCACCGAGGAGATGCGCGACGAGATGCTCATCACTGGCCTGTACAAGGCCGATGAGGTCGTAGCCGTGTACAGCCATGTGGACCGCATGGTCACGCTGGGCTGTATGCCGGTGCACGAGACCGTGTCCATCGACAAGGGCATTGATGTCTGGGCCAACTTTGGCACCCACTATTTCCTCGAACGCCGCGAGATCGGCATGTTCAATATCGGCAAGGATTCCACCGGCATCGTGGTGGCCGACGGTGTCGAGTACAAGCTGGGCTATAAGGACTGCCTGTACATCACCAAGGGCACCAAGGAAGTGACTTTTGCTTCCGCCGACCCGGAGCATCCGGCCAAGTTCTACATGGTCTCCGCTCCGGCGCACTGCTCGTACGAGACCCGCCTCATCAAGATGGCCGATGCGAACCATCGTCCTCTGGGCAGCGTCGAGACCTGCAACAAGCGCACCATCAACCAGTTCATCCACCCGGATGTGCTGAAGACCTGCCAGCTGAGCATGGGCATGACCGCGCTGGAGCCGGGTTCCAACTGGAACACGATGCCCAGCCACACCCATGAGCGGCGAATGGAGATCTACACCTACTTTGAACTGCCTGAGGGGCAGGTGGTGTTCCACATGTGCGGCGAGCCGACGCAGACCCGTCACATCGTGATGCACAACGAGGACGCTGTCATCAGCCCCTCCTGGAGCATCCACAGCGGTGTCGGCACCTCGAATTATACGTTCATCTGGGCGATGGGCGGCGAGAACATGGAGTTTGACGACATGGACAACATCGCCACCACCGACCTGCGCTAAAAAAATACCAACAAGCCCCGTACCGCTCAACCGGCACGGGGCTTGTTGCAAAAAACGGAGGTAATATATCAATGGACCTGTCTGCATTTGATCTGAAGGGCAAGGTCGCCCTCATCACCGGCGGCGCACACGGCATCGGCTTCTCCATTGCCGTTGGCATGGCACAGTGCGGCGCTACCGTCTGCTTCAACTGCTCCAACGAGGGCAGCCTGGAAAAGGGCATTGCCGCCTACAAGGAGGCCGGTGTCGAGGCACACGGCTATGTGGCCGATGTCACCGACGAGGCCGCCGTCAACGCCATGGTGGCCAAGATCAAGGAAGAGGTCGGCCCCGTGGACATTCTGGTCAACAACGCCGGTCTGATGAAGCGTGTTCCCATGATCGAGATGAGCCACACCGATTTCCTGCGCGTCATCGACGTGCACGTCGGCGGTGCATTCAATTGCTCCAAGGCCGTCCTGCCCGACATGATCGCCAAGCGCGAGGGCAAGATCATCAACATCTGCTCCATGATGAGCGAGCTGGGCCGTGAGACCGTCTCCGCCTACGCTGCCGCCAAGGGTGCCCTGAAGATGCTGACCAAGAACATCGCCTCTGAGTACGGCGAGTACAACATCCAGTGCAACGGCATGGGCCCCGGCTACATTGCCACCGCCCAGACCGCTCCCCTGCGCGAGATCCAGCCGGACGGCAGCCGTCATCCCTTCGACACCTTCATCTGCGCCAAGACCCCCGCAGGCCGCTGGGGCGACCCCGAAGACATGGTCGGCCCCTGCGTCTTCCTGGCTTCCCACGCTTCCGACTTCGTGAACGGCCAGATTCTCTACGCCGACGGCGGCATCCTCGCCTACATCGGCAAGCAGCCTAAGTAAGTTCCGCGAACACTTCAAAGCCCCCTGCGTGACCAGATCATTTGGTCATACAGGGGGCTTGTTTTTTGATTGCCCGTATTTTGTCTGGCCATGCCGGGCGATCATCCCAGCTTATAGATCATCCGACGCCAGAACTCGTTGATGCTTCGGTTGGTGGGGTCCTGCAGCCATTCGATGCCGAGGGCCTGCAGCTCCTTGCTGTGGTCCGCAGCAGGAGTGTAGGAGATATCCAGCCCGCGCAGGTTGGGCGAACCGGCGGCGATGCGCTTGCACAGGTCGGCGGTGAGGTCCAGATGGTTCATCAGGTCCAGATACTTCAGGTCCGGCATCCGGGTCAACGGCTCGTAATCCAGACCCTTGCAGGTCTTCTCGTCGCCCACGCCAAGGCCCATGTCCAAGAACTCAATGTGTGTGCGGGTCAAGGGGTCCAGGCTGGGGTACGTGGTGCCGGTTCCGATGCTCAGATACCGCAGTTTGGGCAGTGTCGTCAGCGACTCCAGCGAAGCCAGTTCATTCGACGAACTCAGGCCCAGCACCTCCAACTCCTGCAAGCCCTCCAAGGGGCTTAGATCAAGCGTTCCACAGTTGGAAAGAGTCAGGCTTTCCAGCTTCGTCAGAGCCGCCAGAGGGGCCAGCGTTGCGGGTTTGGCACCATAGAGCGAGAGCACTTTCAGCCCGGTGCAGGCTTCCAGTCCGGACAGGTCTGTCAGACTGTCGTAAGGCACTTTTGCCGTATAATAGAACACTTGCAGGCTGTCGAAATGCCGCAGATCGTTCAGGCTGGTCAGGTTCTCAAGATTTCCGCCCTCAGCCAGATATGACGCATTCTTTGCGCTGTCAGCCGTATTGAAAACGGCACCCTCGGTCGGCTCTGTCCATGCGGCATCCACGCCGTTTGCGCTGATCTGCAGCACCTGAATCTCCCACACGTCGCTGTGCAGGATGTCCCCTTCCGGCTTATTGAGCACGAAGCGGATGTGGGCTTCCATGGCGGGGTCTTCCCACTGGATGACATAATCTTCGCCGTGCTCGACCGTTTGGGATGGGATCTCGACCTGCCGCTCACTCACGACCCATTTCGTCAGGTCGCTGCGTCCGTCCGGAAGATTCTGGTTCGGCCTGCCCGTACAGGCACACAGCAGCAATGCCACCGCAAGCACCCAGACGAAAAGTTTTGTCCGCCTCATGGAAACACCTCCTATTCCATCTTTCGCCATTATAATATCATTTTGATATCAACAATGTCAATAGTTTTTTCAAATTTTTGTCAGTGTCTCTTGTCGTGATGCCCAGTTTGTTTCGAGAAACCCTGAGATTTCACATTTTTGTAAAGGATTTTTCCTTGCATTTTTCGTCATTTTCGGTATAATAGTTACTCGTGAGCAACTTTCAGACGAAGTTGTCCCATGAAGGAACTTTTCACATTGAACAAGGAGAATCTATCACTATGAAACTGAAAAATGCTGCTGTCGTCGCTGCTGCTCTGGCACTGGCCGTCGGCATGACCGCCTGCGGTTCTTCCTCTTCCTCTTCCGCTGCTTCTTCCACCGCCTCTTCCGTGGCTTCCTCTGTTGCTGCTTCTTCCGAGGCTGCAAGCTCTGAGGCTGCTGTCGAGCCCGCTGAGTACACCGTGTACAACACCACCGGTTCCACCGTTTCCGAGCTGTACCTGTATGTTTCCGGCTCTGAGGACAAGGGCGAGAACCTGGCCGGTGAGGGCCTGGCAGACGGCGAGAACGTCGTTTTGACCCTGCCGGAGGATGCTGACCAGTCCGCTAAGTACGTCCTGGAGTTCACCACCGAGGACGGCACCACCCAGAGCTTCGACACTCTGAGCTACGAGGTCGCTCCCATCTCCCTGCTGAGCGCTGACGCCGCAGCAGGTGCTACCCCCATCGCTTTCTCTGCTCCGGAGCAGTAATTTCTGCGGCAACGCCGCAAATAAAAAATCCCCCAAAATCGGAAAAGCGTTTGTGCCGAATGGCACACCGCCCGATTCTGGGGGATTTTGTTCTGCTTTGGGATTATCAAGGGCGAGCAGCCCTTGATTCGTGCCTCCCGCGCTTCGAAAGTAGCGGGCGCTTTTCTGGTTCTCTTTTGTCGCGCAAAAGAGAACATCGCGTCCTTAGACCTTCTCGATGGTAATGGTCCACTCGCTGGTCAGGGCCTCATCCGGCTCCAGGACCTCGTGCTTTCCTTCTTCGTTGACGCTGTTGGCCCAGCCGTTCCAGGGCTCCATGCAGACGAAGCTCTCCGCGTCCTGCTGCCAGAGCACACCGTTGTTGAAGCTGTCGTCGGCGTCCACCGTGACCTTGTGGCCGTTGCCCTTGTCGGTGAAGCTCATCGGGAACTCCACGCCCGTCATCAGGCGGATGGTGTTGTCGGTGCCTTCCTTGCGGGTCAGGGTGATCTTCTCCGGAGCGGCGGGCTGCTCGCCCTTGGCGTTCTCGGAGCAGGTCTTGCACCGGATGTCAAAATCCACATTCTCCAGAGCGGAGGCCGTGAAATAGGGGTGATAGCCGAAGCTGAATGGCATCGGGACATCGCCCTCGTTGATGACGGTCATGCTGATGGAAGCGGTGGTGCCGTTCAGGTCGTAGTTCACCAGCAGGGTGAAATCAAACGGGTAGAGGAACTTGGTCAGCGGGGTGGACTCCAGGATCAGCGTCACACCGTCGGGGCCGACGCTCTCCACTTCCCAGGCGCACAGGTCGGCGAAGCCATGGCACTCCATGGGGTAGGCTTTGCCGTCGAACAGATGGACGCCGCCGTCCGGGTTGCCACAGCTGGGGAAGAGCACCGGCACACCGAACCGGGGGCGGTTGCACTCGCTGAAGTTGGGGCGGCGGGTCCAGATGTACTCGTCGCCGTCCAGCGTGAAGCCGGTGATCATGCCGCCGCGCTCCGGGGTGATGGTCAGGGTCGTCTTGGCAGCGGGGTCGGTGATGACGTACTGCTCGTAGCAGGCACCGCCTTCGGTAACATACTGAGTCGTGATCTGATTCATTTTAAGTCCTCCTGATTCGCATTCCCACCCTCTCAGGCGCTTCGCGCCAGCTCTCCCAAAGGGAGAGCCTTTGGCATATCGGCCAGGCCTGCGCAGAACGAGAACGCTTTGTTTGATTTATAAGCAGCCGGGCGCTGCTCTCGATCGAGACAGCAAGGCCCGCCGCCTTTCGGCAAACCGGGCCTGTGCGTCTTGTTGTGAGGAAACCGGCCTGCCAATGGCTCCCACTCTGGGGGAGCTGGCAAAGCCGCAAGACTTTGACTGAGAGGGTTACAGCACGACGCCGTCCTTAAAGATGGAGATCTCGCGGAAGCCGTGCTTCTCGGCCTTGGTCTGCTCGCCGCTTGCAACGCGGATGACCAGATCCAGCAGGCCCTGTGCGGTCTCGTCGATGGTCTTTTCGCCGTCTGCGATGACACCGGTGTTGTAGTCGATCCAGCCCGACTTCTTCTCTGCCAGCGGGGTGTTGGTGGAGATCTTCAGGGTGGGAGCCGGAGCCGAGAACGGCGTACCGCGGCCGGTGGAGAACAGGATCAGGTGGGCACCTGCAGCCGTCATGGCCGTGGCAGACACCAGATCGTTGCCAGGGCCGTAGAGCATGTTCAGGCCCTTGGTGACCACCGGGTCGCCGTAGCCGATCACGTCCATGATGGGGGCCGTGCCGCCCTTCTGGACGCAGCCGCAGCTCTTGTCTTCCAGCGTAGTGATGCCGCCCTGCTTGTTGCCCGGAGAGGGGTTGTCGTAGACGACCTCATTGTGGCTGATGAAGTACTCCTTAAAGCCGTTGATCATCTTCTCCGCCTTGACGAAGACGTCGTGGTTGATGCAGCGGTCCATCAGGAAGCCCTCGGCACCAAACATTTCCGGCACCTCGGTCAGGACGGTGGAACCGCCGCGCTGGCCCAGCATATCGGAGAAGCGGCCGATGGTGGGGTTGGCGGTGATACCGGACAGGCCGTCCGAACCGCCGCACTTCATGCCCACGACCAGCTCGCTCACCGGGATGGGCTCGCGCTGGAACTGACCGGCGTAAGCCGCCAGCTCCTTCAGGATGCTGCGGGCGGCGGCGAACTCGTCGTCCACGTCCTGGCAGGTCAGGAACTTGACACGGTCGTGGTCATACTCGCCCAGCTCTTCGACGAACTGGTCGTGCTGCAGGTTCTCGCAGCCCAGATGGAGCACGAGGACCGCAGCGGCGTTCGGGTGGCGGACCAGCGCAGCCAGCAGCTTGCGGGTCTGGGCATGGTCGTGGCCGGTCTGGCTGCAGCCAAACGGATGGGTGAAAGTGTACAGGCCCTCGATGCTGCCGGTGACGAGGTCCTGGTTATCGGCGACCATCTTCTTGGCGATGTCGTTGACACAGCCGACGGTGGGGATGATCCAGATCTCGTTGCGGATGGCAGCGCGGCCGTCCTTGCGGCGGAAGCCCATAAAGGTCTCCGGGGCCACCTTGGGCAGCGGAGCCAGATCCGGCGCGGGGTTGTAGCTGTACTCCACCTCACCGGACAGGTTGGTGTGAACGTTGTGGGTGTGCATCCAGGTGCCCGGCTCGGCATCTGCGGTGGCATGGCCGATGGGGAAGCCGTACTTGATGACGTTCTCGCCATTCCGGATGGGCTTTACGGCCATCTTGTGGCCCTGCGGGATGTCTTCCAGCGCGGTGACGGACAGGCCGTCCACCTCCACCAGTGTGCCCTTGGCGATGGGGTGCAGCGCGACCACAACATTGTCGATGGGGCTGATATGAATTGCCTGCGGCATAATAACTCTCCTTATAGGCCCTCCCCCTTGGGGGAAGTTTTCCTTCAGCTTACAGGCAGCTCTTGTAAGCAGCCTCGGCACCCTGGGTGCGGATCAGCTCCAGATCTGCCAGAACAGCGGCTTCCAGACCCTCGATCTTGGTCAGGTCCTGATCCCACATCTGGGTGTTGGTCAGGACTGCATGCACCAGCTCAGCAGCGGTATCGTTCTTGTGTGCGAAGTAGAAGTCCAGCGCCCATGCGTCGTCCTGGATCTTATAGGTGTTGCCGGCCGGGCGCTTGCAGATCAGGCCGTCTGCGGTGCGCTCCTGGATGTCGTTGGAGTAGAAGGCGATGTAAGCGGCCAGGCTCATGGTCAGGCACTTGGGCAGCTGCTTCTGCTCCTCGATGTAGCTCAGGAAGGACGGCATGTTGCGGGCCTTCCACTTGGAGGTGGAGTTCAGGGAGATGCTCATCAGCTCGTGGTTGATGAACGGGTTGTTGAAGCGGTCCTGCACAGCGGATGCGAAGTCTTCCAGATCCTTCTTGTCCAGCGGCAGGGTGGGGATGACTTCCTCGTGCAGCATCTTGTTCATGAAGCCGCGGATGGTGTCGTTGTGCATGCAGTCACGCACGATGTCAAAGCCAGCCAGGTATGCGCCCAGAACGAAGCCGGTGTGGGCACCGTTCAGGATGCGGACCTTGCGCTTCTTGTACGGGGTGACATCGGGCACGACCATGACGTTGACGCCGGCCTTCTTGAACGGGAGCTTGTCCTCCAGACCTGCGGGGCCCTCGATGACCCAGACGCCGAAGACTTCGCCGACGTCCAGAACGGCATCGTGGTAGCCGTTGGCCTCTTCCAGAGCAGCCAGCTCCTTCGGGTCACGGATGCGGCCCGGAACGATGCGGTCCACCAGAGTGGAGCAGAAGGTGTTGGCCTCGTTCATCCAGTCGATGAACTCTGCTTCCAGATTCCAGTCCTTGGCGTAGTTGTTGCAGCACTTCTTCAGCTCTTTGCCGTTGTTGTCGATCAGCTCGCAGCTCAGGATGACCAGGCCCTTGTCGGCAGCGCCCTGGAACGCCTTGTAGCGCTCATACAGCACACGGGTCAGCTTTGCGGGGAAGCTGTTGGGGGGCACCTGGTCGAATGCGCTGTCGCCCTGGGTGTAGGCGATGCCAGCCTCAGTGGTGTTGGATACAACAGTCTCCAGCTCTTCCGAACGGGCCAGAGCCAGCACTTCGTCCCACTTGTTGTCCACATAGGGGCAGACGCAGTCGGACACGCAGGAGATCACACGCTTGGCATCGACCTTCTGGCCCTTTTCACTGCCGCGCAGATACAGGGTGTACAGACCCTCCTGCTCGTTGATCCAGTCGGCCATCTGGGGGAAGTTGCCGATGGGCTGCACCAGCTTGACTTTGCCGTTGTAGCCTGCTTTTTCGTTCGCGATATCATAGAAGTAGTCCACGAATGCGCGCAGGAAGTTGCCCTCGCCGAACTGCATGACCTTGACCGGTGCATCCTTCAGGATGTAGCCGTGATAGCCCGTCTGCTCAAGAACCTTGTAATTCAAAGTTTCCATGTCTGTGTTCTCCTTTTAAGTTTGCTTTGCGGTTGCTTTGCTTCGCCTGAGAGGGCCGTGTGCCCTCCCCTTCTCTTCTCTATTTTATGCTGTTGTATACAAATAAGTCAAGTACTTTTTGCTAGATTTTTGCCCAAAAACAGGTCATTTTTATAATTTCCAGCGGTTTTCACAAGGAAAAGTCTGAAAATTTGGCAGTTTTTCAGTTGTATACATCGGCTTTTTTCGGTATACTAAAAGCAGGCGCAGCTTGCCCGCACAGGCAGGCGCAAACCCGACTGTTTTATCTATCCGATGAACGAATCAGAAAAGGAGTTCGACCCATGAAAGCATTTATGGATAAGGAATTCATGCTCCAGTCTGCCACGGCTCAGCATCTGTATCACGACTATGCAGAGGATATGCCCATCTGCGACTATCACTGCCACATCCCGCCCCGCGAGATCTACGAGAACCGCCGCTTCGACAACATCGCTCAGGTCTGGCTGGGCGGCCGCAACCCGGACGGCAGCTACTTCGGCGACCACTACAAGTGGCGCGTGATGCGCTCCAACGGTGTGCCGGAAGAGTACATCACCGGGGACAAGCCCGACCGCGAGCGCTTCCAGAAGTTCGCAGAGGCTCTGCCCATGGCCATCGGCAACCCGATGTACCACTGGACCAACCTGGAGCTGCACCACTTCTTCGGCTATGAAGGCGTCCTGAACGGCGATACCGCTGAGGAAGTCTGGAACCTGTGCAACGACAAGCTGCAGCACGACCCCAAGCTGACCGTCCGCGGCCTGATCGAGCAGTCCAACGTCGCTTTCATCGGCACCACCGATGACCCCATCGACGATCTGGAGTGGCACAAGAAGATCAAGGAAGACCCCACCATCAAGTTCACCGTGGCTCCTTCCTTCCGCCCCGACAAGGCCATCAACATCCAGAAGCCCGGCTTCGTCGAGTACATGGGCAAGCTGGCTGAGGTCGTCGGCAAGGAGAAGCTGGCCTGCATCGACTGCGTCTGCGATGCTCTGACCAAGCGCATTGAGTTCTTCGTCGAGATGGGCTGCCGCGCTACCGACCACGGCCTGGACTACGTGCCTTATCGTGAGGCCACCAAGGAAGAGGTCAACGCCATCTACCAGAAGGCCATGGCCGGCGAGGCTGTGACTGTGGAAGAGGCTGAGAAGTATCAGACCTACATCCTGATCCACCTGGGCAAGCAGTATCACCGCCTGAACGTTGCCATGCAGATCCACTACAACTGCCTGCGCGGCGTCAACCGCAAGATGAACAGCCTGCTGGGCCCCGACACCGGCTTCGACATGATCAACACTGCCACCTGCGGCGGCGAGATCGCAAGCCTGCTGAGCGCTCTGAACGACACCGACGAGTGCCCCAAGACCATCATCTACAGCCTGAACCCCGGCGATGACGCACAGATCGGCACCATCCTGGGCTGCTTCCAGAACAGCGAGGTTCCGGGCAAGATCCAGCACGGTTCTGCCTGGTGGTTCAACGACCACAAGATCGGCATGGAAGAGCAGATGACCCGTCTGGCCAGCCTGGGCCTGCTGGGCAACTTCGTCGGTATGCTGACCGACAGCCGCAGCTTCCTGAGCTACACCCGCCACGACTACTTCCGCCGCATCCTGTGCAACATCATCGGCCAGTGGGTCGAGGATGGCGAGTATCCCAACGACGAGAAGGCTCTGGAGAAGATCGTCAAGGGCATCTGCTTCGACAACGCAAAGCGCTACTTCGCCCTGTAAGCCTCTCCCTGCCTGATCTCTCATTTCCGTTTTCCGCCCGGCCGGAGCGCTGCCCGTATAGCCTCCGGCCGGGCTTTTTTGCGCAGTCCCGCAGCGCGTTTGGTAAAACGGCTCCCCCTGCCGCCCTGCGTCGGCCAAGTTCCACGCCAGGCCGCAGAAATTTCGGCACCTCCCGCCTTGCTGCAAAAAAGTTTGCAGAAAATTTCAAAAAAGACTTGCTTTTTTGCAGAGAATATGATAACATAATCAAGCCGATTGCGGCACAGCCAATATGGACGGTTAGCTCAGCTGGTAGAGCATCTGCTTGACGTGCAGGAGGTCACAGGTTCGAGTCCTGTACCGTCCACCATACAGTTCGTACTCGAACCCGATTCTTTATGAAAAAGGGTTCGGGTACGTTTTTTGTTTATCGGAAGTTCTGCGGAAGGACTACACAGAGCGTTAAACGAGCAAAGGCAGGGTATCACTATGACGGTGGTATCCTGCCTTTTGCTTTGAGGAATCAAGTTCGCTTTGTGCGAACTTGGTCGTCACCCTATATGACGCATTGGGGGCAATCGCTGCATACGTGCGTACCGGGGAGAGCCTGTACACCTCTGGCAAGGTGTAACACACTAGACTTTGTGCCAAAGTCTGTGTGCTAAGGGGTCAAGCCCCTTAGAATCCCTGCGGAGCGTGTACGCACGTACGCAGGAAAATGGCAAAATTTCACTATATCGGGGGTGTTCTTTCATTGGAGAGTATGGTATACTCGGCTTAGTTCAACAAATAAGAATTTGAGGAGGAAAAGTAGATGAGAAAATTATTACCAATTTTGCAAATCATAGATTTGGTTTTGTTGTTATTGAGTCTGTATTTTCATAACGATATGCTTTTAATCGTCGCAGCAGTAGTTATAGCTGTTTGCGTTGTTCTTACTTTTAGCAATATGAAAAACAAACGATAACCTCCAGTTTGCTGTACTCGTTTCCAGCAGGGTCTGGGGCAGGCACGCCCCAACAAGAACACTTCAAAACGCGGGAGCGTTGCAGAAGTGCAGTCCCGGAAGGGCACAACATTTTCAAGAATTGAAAATTTGTGGCCACGGGACGATTCTTGCTCTCCCCTTTTTCTCTCCCCTTTTTCGCTGCGTTTCGTAATTTTCACATTTCAATCTGCTCGCAGATTGCTGACAAGCTGCGCTTAACTCGATACTATAAAGGCAACCCGAACATACTGCCAAGGAGGTGCAACCATGACCGCCGTAATCTACGCCCGCTATTCTTCCGACAGCCAGCGCGAAGCGTCCATTGAAGGGCAGCTGCGCGACTGCAAGGACTACGCCGAGAAGAACGGTATCACCGTGGTCGGCACCTACATCGACCGTGCCTACTCCGCCAAGACGGATGACCGCCCGGACTTCCAGAGGATGATTAAGGACAGCGCAAAGAAAATCTTCGATGTAGTTCTGGTCTGGAAGCTCGACCGCTTTGCCCGGAATCGGTTCGATGCCGTGAACTACAAGTACCAGCTGGAAAAGAACGGCGTCCATCTGGTGTCTGCCATGGAACCCATTTCGCAGGGGCCTGAAGGCATTATGGTGGAGAGTATGCTTATCGGCATGGCGGAATACTATTCCGCCGAACTTGCCCTGAAAGTAGCGCGCGGTGAGCGCGAAAATGCCCTCCAGTGCAAGTACAACGGCGGTATCGTTCCGCTGGGCTTCACCATTGGCAAGGAGGACAGACTGTACCATATCGACCCGGAGACGGCTCCCATTGTGCAGGAGATTTTTACCCGGTACGCCAACGGCGAGCCTGCCGAGAAAATCGCAGCATCCCTGAACGAGCGAGGGCTGCGCACCCGTACCGGCAAGCCTTTTGTCAAGAACAGCTTCTTCCAGATTTTCCGGAACCGCCGTTACATAGGTGAATACCGATATAAGGACATCGTGACACCGGGCGGCATTCCAGCCATCGTGGACGAGGACTTGTTCGACCGGGTGCAGCAGCGTTTCGAGCAAAATAGGATTGCCCATGGTCGACCCGCAAAAGAGGATGTGAGCTATCTGCTGACCACCAAGCTGTTCTGCGGCAAGTGCGGCACCCTGATGGGCGGCGAGAGCGGCACCAGCCACATGGGAAACACCTACTATTACTACAAGTGCGGCAACGCCAAACGCCACGGCAAGGCGCACTGCGACCTGAAAGCTATCCGCAAAGAGCCGTTGGAACGGTTCGTGGTGGAGACTGCCATTAAGGTGATTTTCAGCGATGAAATCATCGAACAGCTGATAGATTTGATTATGGAAGCCCAGCAGCAGGAGAACACCCGACTGCCTGTTTTGAAAGACCAGCTCCGGGATACAGAGAAGCGGCTGGCAAACCTTCTGGAAGCCATTGAACAGGGCATCCTGACCCCGACCACCAAGCAGCGGCTGGACGAACTGGAAGCCCGGAAAGAAGCTCTGAACACCAGCATTCTGGAAGAAGAGCTGAAAAAGCCCGTCCTGACCCGCGAGTGGATGCGGTTCTGGTTTGAAAAATTCCGCAAGGGTGACATGAGAGACATGGAGCACCAGCGGCAGATCATTGATACCTTTGTCAACTCGGTCTACGTCTTTGACGACCGGGTCGTGCTCAATTTCAACTTCACGGACGATTCCAAAACCATCTCCCGTGAAGAGGTGTTGGGTTCGAGTGCTGTGGAGAATGCTCCACCACATAAAAATCCTCAGACATTTGTCTGGGGATTTTTTGTTTTGTGGGGGGAGAGGCACAGGACGAGAACAGGGCGCGCGAGCAATCCGATACAATCGTAAAAGGCAGGATACCACCATCATGGTGATCCCCTGCCTTTGTTGTTGTACGACCGTTCGGACTTGCACTGGCGGGGGAAGATACTCCGGCAGGCTGTGCTTTCGGGTCCTGTACCGTCCACGGCAGCCGAACCTTCAAATCGTTTGCAGCACAGCAATACAGAGTTCCAGCGCTTTCCGCAAAGAACCCTTTCCCCAATCTCTCTCATCGTGAGCATAAATATTCGCAAGAGAGTCGGCAGTGTAGAGAATCTGTCCGAAAGAAGCACCACGTTTCTGGGCACAGGCAGCCAATGCAGCACACTCCATTTCAACTGTGGAACAGCCCTCGGATTTGCGATATTCTACCATATCTCGTGTTTCTCGAAAAAAACCATCCGTTGTCCATGTAACACACTCCTGGAACGGAATGTTCTGCACATGAAGAGTATGCTCGATGGCATCCCGGATATTTTTGTTAAGCTCTATATAGCGGGATGCCGGAAGATAATGATAAGAGGTTCCCTCGTCTCGTAACGCCTTTACCGGAATGAGAAATTCGTTTTCGGCCAAATCGGTCAGAACACCGCAAGAACCAGTCGAAATGATTTTCTTACAACCGCAGGAGATGAGGAAGTCCATCAGTTGTGCTGCCGCAGGTGCGCCCAGCGGGGCAGCGCAAAGGCAAAATTCCATGCCATCCTGCTTTACGATGTAAACAGGATAGTTCCGGGTTATGGTTTCAAAAGTTTCAGCAACGGTGGCTTCTGCCTCGAAAGCATAATCATCAACCACTTCTCCAAGAAAGGCATAGACGCATTTTTCGGGAAGTTTCAGCTGTTCTGCACCATGATTTGGCCTTATGACTTCTTCCGAGTTGGAATCGTACTCTAAAATAGGCAGTTCGTGTTTTTGAATCATCTTAGCTCTTTCAATCCTTTCAGGAAAACGTAGAGGACAAGAACTGTCCCGTGGCCACAAATTTTCAATTCTTGAAAATTTTCTGCCCCCTTTGGGACAGCTTCTTGTTGGGGCGTGCGGTGCCCCAAACCCTGCTAGGAACGAGTATGGCAAACTGGAAGTTGTTAATTACAGTCTCAGAACAGCGATCAGTTCTTCGCCGTCCATTTCACCGGTTTCTTCGAAACCGAAAGAGCGATACATCTGACGGGCAACTGCATTATCGGGTTCATATGATAGCCAACAGTATTCCGCTTCTCCACAAGGCATAGATTTTATAAACTCTAATGCAAGGCTGACCGCTTCTTTCCCGTACCCTCTGTTTTGATATGCCTTATCGATCATAAGACGCCACAGATTATAGTTTCCCTTTGCAATTTCAGGTGCATCCGTCCAATAATCATCAACATCAAAACCAATCATCAGGAAGCCTACAGGCTTATCCTCATCATATATACCAAACGGGAATGCATGACCGTTTCCCGTAATTGCAGTATACGCTTCAATGATGCTGATCTCATTGGTGGCAACGAAGTTCTTCTGCGATTCCGATACCGTCAGTTTCAGGATATCCCAGACATTATTACCATTTACTTTTTCTAAATGAAGCATATATCTTTACCTCGCTAAATTCCGATTTGTTGAACTAAGCCGAGTATATCACACCCGCCAAGGAAAGAACACCCCTATATGTCAGAGCTTGCCCTTTTTCCTGCGTACGCAGCGATTGCCCCATGCCGCCATATAGGGGGCGACCAAGTTCGCACAAAGCGAACTTGATTTTGTAAAACAAAAGGCAGGGCACCACCACGATGATACCCTGCCTTTGCTCGTTTACTTTGCCGACTGGCGTCGTCAGAGCCGCCCTGTTCGAGTCCTGTACCGTCCTGCTCTGACATGAGACAGCGGCAGACGCAACAAAAAAGCCCCTAACTTTCGTTAGAGGCTTTCGTTTGGTGGAGCATTGTCCACAGCACTCGAACCTGAATTTATTCCAGATACTGCGGCAGATTCCAAGCACCTCGCAGCACACGGTGAATCTCCACAATCTTGTTTTCATCGTTGACGCAGTAGAATACCAGATACTGGTCAACGACCATCCTGCGATAAGCAGGGTCAAGGCGGTAGACCTCGCACATTTTTGGAGTATCGCCTAATTTTGTGATCTTCTCCCGCAGCTCTTTCAGTACGCGGCGGGCCGTTTTAGGGTAAAAGCCAGACAGATACCGGGCGATCTCGTTCAAATCTTGCACAGCAAGGGGCAGATATTTAATTTTATACGTCATACTGCTTGCCTAGCGTCTCCCATACGCTCTCGTGGTCTGCCCACTGCGTGTCGGGGTCTGCCGCCTGCTGCTTTGCCTTGGCAAGTGCCTCGGCAACATACCGCTGGTGCAAAAACTCCTCGTACTTGGCGTAGTCCTCAATGCTGATGAGAACTGATTCTCCACGGCCATGATTCGTGATGATCACATGGTCGTGGTCTTTGAGCATCTCCGAAATTTCGGCGTAATGGTTGCGCAGATCCCGGGAAGGGCGAACGAATGTCTGCATCATACGAGACACCTCCTATCGGGATAATTGTATCACAAAATGACTACGAGTGCAAGGCGGATGATTCTGACGGTGAGAGCAAGAATCGTCCCGTGGCCACAAATTTTCAATTCTCGAAAATTCTTGCCCCTTTGGGACAGCTTCTTGTTGGGGCGTGCGGTGCCCCAAACCCTGCTGTTGAGGTTGCGACAAACCAGGAGTTATCGAACCGCACTTGTGATTTCTTCTAATGTGTCCTGGCGAAGCCACTTTCCAAATACTTGAGAATTCTTTGACGGCAGATAACCCAAATTCGTATATCCCAGCTTCTTCAAAAGGCTCATACTTGGAATGTTCTCTCTTTCAGTAAAACAGATAAAATCCCACTGAGGATAGTGCTTGTGTAAATACTCAATTAAAGAGGACAAGGCTTCATAGGCGTAACCGTTTCGGTGAACTTTATAAGAAAATGTGTACCCTAAAGAAATTGTGCCCTCGTTAGGCATAACGACGATTTCGCCAATCATGACATCCGTTTCTCTTAATGCAACACTAATCATAGTCGGCGATGCGATATTCAGGGCATTGTCTTTATTACGCTCGATCAAAGTAACAATATCCTTATAATCTTTCGTCTGGCCTCGTTGATATTTCGAGCATCGCTCGTTATTTCGATAATCAACCATCTGAATCGCATCTTTAGGACTTACATTTCTTAGTCTGAGCCGATTTGTTTCTAAAAAGGTCATCTTCTCATCCTTTCACATTCCGGCTTATGGGCCGAGTAGCCCTTTCTCAAAACCTCCTGTAAACAAAAAACGTACCCGAACCCTTTCTCATAGAGAATCGGGTTCGAGTACGAACTGTATGGTGGAGAATTAGGGACTCGAACCCCAGACCCCCTGCGTGTGATGCAGGTGCTCTAACCAGCTGAGCTAATCCTCCGAATCGGAACAAGGAGATTATAGCACAGCCTTGGAGGATTTGCAAGCCCCAATTTTCGATTTCGGCAAACTTTTTTGCGCTGCTGCCCGGTTGCTCTTTTGCGGAAAATGGTGTATACTAAAATTGTGCCTGTTGGCGCAAAAGAGAGGTCTTATTGATGCTGTTGTCCATTCGCGGAATCGTTACCGTCCTGGTGCTGGCGGCGTTGTTTACCCTCGCGGTCATCTGGATCTCCAAGCATGACGGCTGGGAAGGCAAAGGCTGCGGCGGAAATTGCTCTGCCTGCCATGAGCGCTGTAACCATCCGGAAAAGAAGAATCAGTGAATGCAGGGCTCCCGGCGTTTCGCATGGGGAGCCTTTTTTCATCGTTTCATGACCAGCTGTCTGCCTCACAGGGCACCGAACCGGGCGGCATAGACCGCCACTGTGCTCAGAAGGTCGTTCTGCGCCTTCTGGTAGGTGCTGCGGCCGATGTGCAGCCGCTCGATGGTGTCGTCCTCGGTGCGGCGCTCCAGATAGCGCAGCCGCAGCAGGTCGGCGCGGAGCGGGTCTTCCTGCTGGTAATATTCGATCGTCCGCTCAATGGCCAGCCGCCAGCCTGCGTTGGCCGGGCAGGCCGCCCACTGGCGGGTGCCGTAGCGCCGCAGGGCGAGCTTGGTCTTTTCCCGCTGTTCCTTTGTCATCCGCGCTCACCTCCGGCCGCCGCAGAAAAAGCAGAGGTCCCGCTGGGGCGGCGTCAGCTCCAGCAGCGAGGAGAGGATGTCCGCCTCGCTGACCTTGAAATCCGTTTTTCCGGTGAGCTTGTTCTTCAATGTGGAGGTGCTGATGCCAAGCACCTGTGCCACATGGTTCATCTTCAGCTTCCGGTCCCAAATGTAGTATTCGATCTGTGCGCCATCTGTCATGCGTACTCTCCTTTCTGTTTTTCACAGGGCCCGCGCTTCACAATCTTTAGTTGTATTATATAGCGAAATTCACTCATTGTCAACTACTCTTTTCCATTTTTATAAGGAGATGCCCCCTATGAACCAACCATCCAACGAGGCCATGACCCTGAAGGTCATCGCACACATTCACACGGCCTTCCCCACCAAGTTCGGCATCCCGCGGCAGAGCGGGCTGGTGGACAGCCTGCGGGGCGAGATCGTCTTCACGCCCGAATACCGCAGTCCGGACGCTGTGCGCGGGCTGGAAGATTTCAGCCACATCTGGCTGGTGTGGCAGTTTTCGGGTGCCGTGCGGGACAGCTGGTCCCCCACCGTCCGGCCGCCGCGGCTGGGCGGCAATACCCGGATGGGCGTCTTCGCCACACGGTCGCCGTTCCGGCCCAACCCGCTGGGGCTGTCCAGCGTGAAACTGGAAGCCATTGAGGTCCGGCCGGAGGTCGGCCCGGTGCTCATCGTGCGGGGAGCCGACCTGATGGACGGCACCCCCATCTACGACATCAAGCCCTACATTCCCTATGCCGACTGCCACCCGGACGCAGCTGCAGGCTTTACAGCGCAGACGCAGTTCCACCATCTGGACGTCGCCTGCCCGGAGGCGCTCTGGGCCAGGGTCCCCGCAGACCAGCGGGACGGCCTGCGGGGCGTGCTCGAAAACGACCCCCGCCCCTCCTACCAGCACGACCCGGAGCGGGTGTACGGCATGGAGTTTGCTGGGCTGGAAGTCCACTTCCAGGTGGACGGCAGCACACTGACCGTCACCGGCATCGACCGCCGCTGAGCCAAAGGAGACGCCATGGAACTGCGAACCATCAACACCTTCCTGCACATTGCCGAGCTGCACAGCTTTTCCCGCGCAGCGCGGGAGCTGGGCTATTCGCAGTCGGCGGTATCGTCGCAGATCGCGCAGCTGGAAGCGGAGTTGGAGACCCCGCTGTTCGACCGGGTGGGCAAGACCGTCCGGCTGACCGATGCGGGCCAGACCTTTCTGTCCTACGCCCGCACCCTGCTGACCACTGCGCAGCAGGCCAGAGCCGCGCTCCAGCCTGCGCAGCAGGTCCGCGGCACCCTGCGGGTCGCACTGGCGGACTCGCTGTGCAGCGCATTCCTGCCCGGTCTGCTGCAGCGCTATCACGCGCTCTGCCCGCAGGTGGAGCTTGTGCTCTGCACAGCCACTTCGGACGAGATGCTGCAATGGCTGGGCACGAATCAAGTCGATCTGGCCTATACACTGGATGAGCCGCTGGTCCAGCCCAACCTTGTGCTGGCGCTGGATGTGCCGGAAGCCATCTGCTTCGTGGCCCCCGCCGGGCACCCGCTGGCCGCGCAGAAGCGCGTGTCTCTGGAAGAGCTGGCCCACCAGGAATTTTTGCTGACCGAGCGGGGCATGAGCTACCGCGACGCGCTGGACCAGACCTTTGCCGCCCACCAGCTGGCCGTCAAACCCTATCTCGAACTGGGCAGCGCCGCCCTGCTCTGCCAGATGGTCGAGCGCGGCATGGGGCTTTCGTTCCTGCCGGAGTACATCGTCCGGGACGCCCTCGCCGCCGGGACACTGGCCCGCCTGCTCGTGCCGGACTGCACCGTGACCATGCGGCGGCAGCTCTTCTACCACCGCGACAAATGGCTGACCCCGCAGATGAAGGCCTTCATTGAGCTGGCTCAGAAAAGGAACCGATAACAAAGACCCCCGGTCTCGCAAGTTTATGCAAGACTGGGGGTAGTTTTATAAAGAGGCTCGTTCAAATATTATTCGACCGAAACATCACTCGGCTTTGCGTTGTAGTGAACCACAACATTCTTAGAACTGTCACCAATGATGTCCATTTTGCTCTTGATGCCCAAGCTATTCCATTCCTCTTCCGTCCCCTGATAATAGACTTCCTTATCACAGCACGGATAGGCAAATGGGCAGTCAAACTTCTTTACGCTACGGGGAATATAAACACGAACCAGCCCCGTGCAGTAGTCAAAGGAGCAATGTTCTAGTGTAATTTCCTTGCCATCTCGATTTTCCGGAATGACAAGATTGTTTAAGATTGGGCAATTCTTAAATCCATGTACACCGATATGGGTCAAACCCGACGCAAGTTTGACATTCTCCACCTTTTCGCAGTTGGAGAATGCCGCATAGCCAATATCACTGACACCACTTTCGCTCTCATTTTCCAGCATCACGATTTTCTTCAGACTCCGGCATGCGTAAAAAGCATAATCGCTAGCTGTTTTCACCGAAGCCGGAATTACCAGAGTTCCAGCCAATTTCTTGCAGCCCTGGAATGCACTGCTTCCAATTGACTTCAGCGAATTGGAAAGCTTAAGGGTTGTAATATTTTCACAGCCCTCAAAAGCGCTCGATCCAATTTCCTGCACAGAATCAGAAATTTCAAGTGCCGTGATATTCAAATCGCCTTTGAACGCGCTATTTCCAATCTTTACGATTTTATACCCGTCCACCTCACCTGGCAAAGTGAAAACACCATTCGGTGCATCCGGATTGGAAGAATTGTACCCTGTCAGAATCGCCGTCTTTTTGCTTGTCTCATAAATCAGATACGTCCATGGGCTAGTCTTCTTCTCCGCCTCACTGGAAGAAGATGGTTCTTCTGTACCAGAGGAAGAGGTCTCTTCTGAGCTGGATGTGCCGCTCGTTGTCTCGCTTGAAGTGCTCGACGACGGCGCTGGCATTTCGCCATTGCTGCAGCCAGCAAGAATCCCAGAGGCAACCACAACCGCTGTGCCCTTCATGAAATCGCGTCGAGAAATTTTTCGTCTCATTGAATGTTTCCTCCTATAAATTTATTTTATCAATAGTGTTATTACACTACCTTTTTACCCCAGACTCATTATAGCACCAAAACGCTTTCTGCACAATGCAATTCATAAATTTCATGGTCATTTATGACTATTTAGTTTATGCAATTATTCAGGTCACGTCCTTACAATTTAAGATAGCACAAACTGTATAGACAGGAGAGTCTTCATGGATTACAACGCTATCGGTAAACGGATTCGTGCCCAACGCCTTCAGCTCAATCTATCCCAAGAAGAATTAGCGGAGATGGTCGGTATTTCCGCCGTTCATATGAGTCACATTGAAACCGCAAACACTAAACTCAGTCTGCCCGTACTCGTAGACCTTGCCTGTGCACTCGGATTACGAACCGATGACCTAATTTTTGACAAAGATACATTAGGTCAGGATGCACTATTGGAAGAAATCACGTTAGAGTTAAAAGGTTGTTCTCATGCACAACTGCTTGCTTTACGGCAAATTTTATCTAGCTCGAAGGAAGCCATTCTCAAATATCTCGATACCTAAACACGCAAAACTACCCCCGGCCCTGCAATTTCATGCAAGGCCGGGGGTCTTTTCTGCGGATGCGTCAGCGGTTCTCCCGCGCGGAAAGCCGGGGAAATCGTTTTTCCTTTTCGTCGTCCTTTTCCTCGGCGTCCACAGGCTCTGCGGGCGTGAGGCGGACCTCGGTGACGCGGCGGCGGGCCGTGCGGGTCACGACGCCGTCGTACTCGCCGAGGGTGAAGTGGTCGCCCACCTTGGGCAGATGGCAGGTCTTTTCCTGCACGAGGCCGTTCACGGTGTTGGAGTCGATGTCCTCATCTTCGGGCAGCTCCAGCGTCTCGAACAGGTCATCCACGCTGGCGGAACCGGCCACCAGCCAGCTGCCGTCCGACTGCTTGCGGAAGTCCTCCGTCTCCTCGTCGTGCTCATCCCAGATCTCACCCACCAGCTCTTCGAGGATATCTTCCAGCGTGATGATACCCTCGGTGCCGCCGTATTCATCCACGACGACCGCCATGTGGTGATGCTGCTCCCGCAGGATGCGCAGCAGCTGCGAGATCTGCGTGGAACCGGTGGTATACAGAGTAGGGGCCACCAGATCGTCGATCTTGGTCTCCTTTTTCAGGCGGGCAATGTAGAAGTCCTTTTCATGGACGACACCGATGATGTTGTCGATGGTGCCATGATAGACCGGCAGGCGGGAGTAACCGGACTCCGCAAAGGTCTGCGCCAGTTCCTCCAGCGGGATATCATCCGCCACCGCCACCACATCCACACGGGGGGTCAGGATCTCTTCCACCTCCACGTCATCGAACTCGATGGCGCTGCGGATCAGCTCACTCTCGCGGTCGGTCAGCTCACCGTCGTTCTCAGCCTCGCTGACCATGGTCATCAGCTCACCCTCGGTGATGGTGTCGCTCTCGCTGCTGTGAACAAAATGGTTCAGCAGCCGTTTCCACTGGCTGAACAGCCATGTCAGCGGGGTAAACACCACCATCAGCAGGCTGAGCACCGGCGCAACTGCGGTGGCTACCGTTTCCGGCATCTCCTTGGCCAGGCTCTTGGGGCTCACCTCGCCGAAGATCAGCACCACGATGGTCAACACGATGGTGGAGACCGTAGCGCCCCGCTCTGCACCCAGCATCTGGGTGAAAATGATGGTGCCGATCGAGGCTGCGGCAATGTTTACGATGTTGTTGCCCACCAGAATGGTGGACAGGAGCTTATCGTATTTTTCGGCCATTGCCAGCACACGGGCGGCCGTGCGGTCGCCATCGTCGGCCCGGCTTTTCAGGCGGATCTGATTCAGGGAAGAAAATGCGGTCTCGGATGCGGAGAAAAAGGCGGAGAACGCCACCAATACTACCAGCGCTACCCAAAGCGTCATACTGCCATCGTCCATAATAAAGGAAAATCACACTCCTATGTTGTCGTGAACCTCTCAGGCATTGCTTCGCAATGCCTGAGAAGTTCTGAATATTAAAAAATGCTTTTCACCGTTGCTCTCGACGATGAAAAGCACTTTGTTCAACGTTTATCATATCATATTCTGCACCCCCGCGCAAGTGTTACTGCTCACACGAAGGTACAGAACTGGTAAAATCAACGTGATTTATCGCAGGATCAGGGCGCTGCCGTCGTAATCCACCGTCAAAGTGGCACCCTCGGCGTAGTCGCCCCGGATGATGGCCTTGGCGATGAGGGTCTCGACCCGGCTCTGGATGAACCGCTTGATGGGCCGTGCACCATAGACGCTGTCGTAGGCAGAGTCGATGATGAAGTCCTTGGCGGCGGTGGTCACATCCAGTTTCAGATGCTTGCCCTCGTCCATGCGGCGGCGCAGATCATTGAGCTGCAGGTCCACGATGCTGCGCATCTCATCTTTGGTCAGGCTCTTGTAGTAGACGATCTCGTCCAGACGGTTCAGGAACTCCGGACGGAACTTCGACTTGAGCAGCGCGTCGATCTGCTGGCGGGCCTCCGGGCTCAGCTCGTTGGAACCGCTGGCGCGGGCACGCTCCAGATCGTTCAGGATGATGTCGCTGCCCAGGTTGGACGTCAGGATGATGACGGTGTTCTTGAAGTCCACGGTGCGGCCCTGGCTGTCGGTGATGCGGCCATCGTCCAGCACCTGAAGCAGGATGTTGAAGACGTCCGGATGGGCCTTTTCCACCTCATCGAACAGCACGACGCTGTAGGGCTTGCGGCGGACGGCCTCGGTCAGCTGACCGCCCTCTTCGTAACCGACGTATCCCGGAGGCGCGCCGATCAGGCGGCTGACGCTGAATTTCTCCATATACTCCGTCATGTCGATACGGACCATGTTCCGCTCATCGTCGAACAATGCCTGTGCCAGCGCCTTGGCCAGCTCGGTCTTGCCGACGCCGGTGGGGCCGAGGAAGAGGAAGCTGCCGATGGGGCGGTTCGGGTTGGCGATGCCGGCGCGGCTGCGCAGGATGGCTTCGCTGACCTTGGTGACAGCCTCATCCTGGCCGATGACCCGCTTATGGAGCACATCGTCCAGATGCAGCAGCTTCTCGCGCTCGCCTTCCACCAGCTTCTCGACCGGGATGCCAGTCCAGCGGGCCACGATGCGGGCGATCTCCTCGTCGGTCACGCGGTCGCGCAGGAGACTGTCCTCCTTCTTCTCGTTGGCCAGCTTCTCTTCGGCTTCCAGCTGTTTCTGCAATTCGGGCAGTCTGCCATACTTCAGCTCTGCTGCCTTGTTCAGGTCATACTCGCGCTGCGCCTTCTCGATGGCGGCATTGGTCTGCTCGATCTGCTCGCGCAGGGTCTGCACCTTGCCGATGGCGTTCTTCTCGTTCTCCCACTTTGCCTTCATGCTGCGGAATTTATCCTGCAATTCGGCCAGTTCTTTTTCCAGGTCGCGCAGACGGCTCTGGCTGAGCGCATCGGTCTCCTTTTTCAGGCTGACCTGCTCGATCTGCAGCTGGGTGATGCGGTGGGCCAGATCATCCATCTCGCTGGGCATACTGTCCATCTCGGTCTTGATCATGGCGCAGGCTTCATCCACCAGGTCGATGGCCTTATCCGGCAGGAACCGATCGGTGATATAGCGGTCGGACAGGGTGGCGGCGGCGATCAGGGCGTTGTCGCTGATCTTGACGCCGTGGAAGACTTCGTACCGTTCCTTCAGGCCGCGCAGGATGGAGATAGTGTCCTCAACGGTCGGTTCGTCCACTTGCACCGGCTGGAACCGGCGTTCCAGCGCGGGGTCCTTCTCGATATACTGGCGGTACTCGTCCAGCGTCGTCGCACCGATGCAGTGCAGCTCACCGCGGGCCAGCATGGGTTTGAGCAGGTTGCCCGCATCCATGGCACCGTCGGTCTTGCCTGCACCGACGATGGTGTGCAGCTCATCAATGAAGAGGATGATCTTGCCCTCGCTCTTCTTCACCTCGTTCAGAACGCTCTTCAGGCGCTCCTCGAACTCGCCGCGGTACTTTGCACCGGCCACCAGCGCGCCCATGTCCAGGCTGAACACGGTGCGGTCTTTCAGGTTTTCGGGCACATCGCCGCGCACGATCCGTTCGGCCAGACCCTCAGCGATGGCCGTCTTGCCGACGCCCGGCTCACCGATCAGGCAGGGGTTGTTCTTCGTCTTACGGGACAGGATGCGGATGACGTTGCGGATCTCCTGATCCCGCCCGATAACGGGGTCCAGCTTCTGCTTGCGGGCCAGGTCTACCAGATCCTGACCGTATTTTTGCAGGGCATTGTAGGTGTCCTCCGGGTTGTCATTGGTCACGCGCTGGTTGCCGCGCACAGCCGTCAGCTGCTGTAAGAAGGCATCCTTCCGGATGTTGAACGCGCGGAACAGGTCTGCGGTGTTCTGGGTCTGCTCGTCCAGCAGACCGAGGAACACATGCTCGACACTGACGTATTCGTCCTTCATCGCCTTGGCCTCGCGGGCAGCGGCGCTCAGGACCTTATCGGTGGCCTGCGAGATATAGACCTTGTCAGGGTCACGGCCGGAGCCGGACACACGGGGCAGCGCCGAGAGCTTTTCGGCCACTGCGGCGGCAAAGCTGCCGGGGTCTACGTTCAGCTTCTGGAGCAGCTGCGGGATAAGCCCCTGCTCCTGCGATGCCAGTGCGTGCAGCAGGTGTTCCGGCTCCAGTGCATTGTGCTGGTACTCCACGGCCAGCTGCTGAGCAGCCTGCAGCGCTTCCAGTGTCTTCTGGGTATATTGATTGGTATTCATAGAATCGACCTCCATTCGTACCGGATGTTGATTTAGCAGTCGTTCATTTGATATGCTATTTTGTTTTTAGCACTCTAGCTGTTCGACTGCTAAAATTATATTCCAAACCCCCTGTGATGTCAAGAGCGCAGGCCCCTGCTCCACGGAAATTCACAAAAAGTTTGCAAATAAAAAGTGCCCTGCCGAAAAAGCAGGGCACCGTTTCCATATTCGATCGAATGTCAGCGATCAGAGCTTTTTGCCCGTCAGCATCTCATAGGCTTCGAGGTACTTCTCGATGGTCTTGTCGATGACGTCCTGGGGCAGGTCGTAGTTGCTGTCCGGGTTGGCCTTGAGCCAGTTGCGGACGAACTGCTTGTCAAAAGAGGGCTGGCCGTGGCCTGCCTCATAGCCTTCCAGCGGCCAGAAGCGGGAGGAATCGGGGGTCAGCATCTCGTCGCCCAGAACGACATTGCCGTTCTCGTCCAGACCGAACTCAAACTTGGTGTCGGCGATGATGATGCCGCGGCTCAGGGCGTATTCTGCGCACTTCTTGTACAGCGCGATGGTATAGTCCCGCAGCTTGGTAGCGTACTCTTCACCGTGGCCGGGGAACTGCTTTTCCAGCACAGTGATGCTCTGCTCGTAGGAGATGTTCTCGTCGTGGTCGCCGATCTCCGCCTTGGTGGAGGGGGTGTAGATGGGCTCCGGCAGCTTCTCAGACTCCTGCAGGCCCTCCGGCAGCTGGATGCCGCAGACCTTGCCGGTCTTCTGGTAGCTGGCCCAGCCGCTGCCGGTGATGTAGCCGCGCACGATGCACTCGATGGGCAGCATGGTCAGCTTGCGGCACTTCATGCACTTGCCCTCGAACTGGGGCTGCTGGAAGAACTCCGGCATATCCTTCGTGTCCACGCTCAGCATGTGGTTGGGCAGCACATCGCGGGTGTAGTCGAACCAGAACTTGCTCATCTGGGTCAGCACCTTGCCCTTGTTGGTCACTTTATTTTTCAGGATCACGTCGAATGCGGAAATGCGATCCGTTGCGACCATGATCAGGCTGTCGCCGTTGTCATAGATCTCGCGGACTTTTCCTTCTTTGATAGGCTGGAACTCCTTCATCGCAAAACACTCCATTTTCCTTATTTCGATGTTCTACTGTTTCCTTTGTGCGGCCGCTCCGGCCATGCGGCAGAGCGCGCACAAGGGAGCCATTCCCCTGTGCGGACAGGCCGAACGGCTTTTTCTTACGTATCCAGTCTATCATATTTTCTGTCCGTTGGGAAGAAACAGAATGGAAGGAAAATCTCCCGGTTTTTCAGATTTTCTCGTGAAAACTGCAAAAAATCACGCTCGATTTTCGTCAAAATGACGGAAATAGTCATACTTTCGTCCTTGAATGCCCTCCCGGAACATGATAAAATGAAGGCAGCAGAATTTTTAATCAGGAGGTATTTTTTCATGGGCAGATTTCCGAAAGACTTTTTATGGGGCGGTGCCACCGCCGCCAACCAGTGCGAGGGTGCCTACAACGAAGGCGGGCGCGGGCTGGCCAATGTGGATGTCGTTCCCTTTGGCGAGGACCGCTTCCCGGTGATGTTCGGCAAGCTGAAGATGCTGGAATGCGATGACCAGCACTACTATCCCTCGCACGAAGCCATCGACATGTACCACCACTTCAAGGAGGACATCGCCCTCTTCGCTGAGATGGGCTTCCGGTGCTACCGCCTGTCCATCGCGTGGACCCGCATCCTGCCCCACGGCGACGATGCAGAGCCCAACGAAGAGGGGCTGGCCTTCTACGATGCGCTGTTCGATGAGTGCCGCAAGTACGGCATCGAACCGCTGGTCACCATCTGCCACTTCGATGCGCCCATCGCGCTCATTCAGAAGTATGGCGGCTGGAAAGACCGCCGGATGGTGGATGCCTACGTCCACTACTGCGACATCATCTTCCGCCGCTATAAAGATAAGGTAAAATACTGGCTGACCTTCAACGAGATCAACATGCTGCTGCACATGCCCTTCATGGGGGCAGGCCTGCTGTTTGAGCCCGGCGAGAACGTCGAACAGGCCAAGTATCAGGCCGCTCATCACGAGCTGGTGGCCAGCGCCAAGGCCGTCCAGCTGGCGCACGAGATCATGCCCGGCTGCATGGTGGGCTGTATGCTGGCCGCAGGCGAGTTCTACCCCCGCACCTGCGCCCCGGCGGATGTGCAGGCCGCTGCCGAAGCCGACCGCGACAATTACTTCTTCATCGACGTCCAGTCCCGCGGTGCCTACCCGGTCTGGGCCAAAAAGCGGATGGAGCGGGCCGGCATCCAGCTGCGCACCGAGCCGGACGATGACCAGACCCTGCGCGAGGGCACCGTGGACTTCATCTCCTTCAGCTACTATTCCAGCCGCTGCATCACGGTGGACCCGGAGCTGTTGGAGCAGGCTGACGGCAACGCCCTCGGCGCGGCGACCCGAAACCCCTACCTCAAGGCCAGTGCGTGGGGCTGGCCCATCGACCCGGTGGGCCTGCGCATCACCATGAACGCCCTCTACGACCGCTACCAGAAGCCGCTGTTCATCGTGGAGAACGGTCTGGGCGCGGTGGACACGGTGGAGCCGGACGGTTCCATCCACGACAGCTACCGCATCGACTATCTGCGCGCCCACATCGAGCAGATGGAAAAGGCCATCAACGAGGACGGCCTGCCCCTGCTGGGCTACACCACCTGGGGCCCCATCGACCTTGTCTCCGCCTCCACCGGTGAGATGAAGAAGCGCTACGGCTTCATTTATGTAGACAAGGACAACGCCGGAAACGGCACCCTGACCCGCAGCCGGAAGGACAGCTTCTACTGGTATAAAAAGGTCATTGCGACCGATGGTGAAGACCTTGCCTGAGATCATTGCACACCGCGGGTCAACCTATCTTGCCCCCGAAAACACCCTGTCCGCCTTCCGCAACGCCATCGACCTCGGTGCCGACGGCGTTGAGATGGACGTCCAGCAGACCCGCGACCATGGCCTCATCATCCACCACGACTACCTCATCGACATCGGCACCGAGCTCTCCGCCAAGATCTACGACCTGACCGTCGGTGAACTGCGCTCCATCGACCTGACCAAATGGAACGGCGTCAGCCTCACCACCGAAAGACTGGCCACTCTGGACGAAGCGCTGGCCTGCTGCAAAGAAATGGAGGGCTGCACCGTCCAGCTGGAACTGAAGGCCCCCATCCTCCCCGACCCGGACTTCGTGCCCCATGTCGTGGACTGCATCCGCGCTTCCGGCATCGCAGACCGGCTGCTCCTCGTCTCGTTCCGCCATGACCTGCTTCAGCAGGCCAAGGCGCTGATGCCGGAACTGCGCATCGGCGTCCTGACCCTGGGCGACCTGCTCAGCATGATGCTCCCGCCGCCGGTGATCTGGCAGGACCTGGGCCTTGTCAACAGCATGGACGAGCCGCTGGACGAGGAGAACTGCCCCGCCCTGAAAAAACAGGTGGGCATGGTCTCCAGTGTTATTTCGGACAAGCTGACCCTCATCGCGGCTCTTTACCCGCAGATGTCGGTCCGGCAGATCCTCGCCACCCTGTCCGCGCAGGCAGACCCCGCCGCCTATGTCCGGACGCTGGGTTTCCCGGTGGAGCTGGTCAGCTGCGAGTACCACACCGCCTTCGCCAACCCGGAGGTGGTCAACCAGCTCCACGACGCCGGCTGCAAGGCCGCGTTCTGGACCGTCAACACCGAGGATGTCGTCCGCTCTCTGGTGCCTCTCGGCCCGGACTGCTTTGTCACCGACCGCCCCGACGTCATCCGCGAATGGATCGAAAAAGCACAGGCTGAAACGTAACGGAACCCCTCTCCGCTCTTGCCTTGCCATGCAGCTCTCCCTTTGGAAGCGCTGGCGCACGGCGAGACGGAGAGGGGTTTATTTTTTATAAACGCTCTTGACATTCCGGGATGCAAGGGTTAGAATAGTATCGTATCAAACAGTTTTATCCAAAACAATCATCCATCCAACAATTCAAAGGACGAACCATCATGTGTGACGAAATCAACTCCAGCTGCCCGCCGGTGACGCCCCCCTGGGAGCCGCCGCAGGTCATCCCGGCGCAGATGCGCCGGGTCAACAACCTGATCTTCCGCAAGATCAACCAGTTCCACCGCGAAAATGAGGTCGAGGACGTGACCCCGATGCACGAGTGGATCCTGAGCTACCTGTTCTGGCACAGGGACGAACCCGTCTACCAGCGGGACATCGAGCGGGAGTTCTCCATCACCCGCTCCACTGTGACCAACATTTTGCAGCTCATGGAGCGCAAAGGCTACATCGAGCGTCAGAGCGTACCGCAGGACGCCCGGCTCAAGCGCCTGGTGCTGACCGAAAAGGGAGCCTGCATCCACGAAAAGACCATGCAGTCCCTGCACCAGACCGACGAATTTGTGGAGAGCCTGCTCACCCCGGAGGAGAACGCCGAGCTGCTCCGCCTGCTGAACAAGCTGCGCAAGGGCCTGCAGTGACCCCGCGAATCGTACGATTTTTGAGAGTTTCATGACTTTTTCAGGAACTTTGCAAAAACGCATTGACAATTAAATTGTTTTGTATAGAATTGTTCTTTGTCAAACAAAAAAGTAAAAAACAGGAGGATTACCAGATGATCAAAAAATTAGTGTCACATCTGGGCGAGTACAAACGCGCCGCGATCCTGACACCGATCTTTTCCGCATTGGAAGCGGTCATGGACGTTCTGCTGCCCACCATCATGGCCTTTATCATCGACCAGGGCATTGAAAAGGGCGACATGAACGCCGTCATCAAATACGGTCTGCTCACCTTCCTGGTGGCCGCCATTGCGCTGCTGCTGGGTGTGCTGGCCGGCAAATTCGCCGCCGAGGCTTCCACCGGCCTTGCCGGCAACCTGCGCGACGCGATGTATGAGAACATCCAGCATTTTTCCTTCTCCAACATCGACAAATACTCCACGGCCGGTCTGGTCACCCGCATGACCACCGACGTGACCAACGTGCAGAACGCCTTCCAGATGATCGAGCGCATGTGTGTGCGCGCCCCGGTGCATCTGGTCTTCGCGCTTCTCATGGCATCCGCCATCAGCGGCACGTTGTCGCTGGTGTTCGTGGTGGCCATCGTCTTCCTGGTGGCAGTGCTGGCCTCCATCATGATCCCCACCTTCAAGATCTTTGACCGCGTGTTCAAGAACTACGACAACCTGAACGCCTCGGTGCAGGAGAACATCTCCGCCATCCGCGTGGTCAAGAGCTTCGTCCGCGAGCACTTCGAGAACGAGAAGTACACCACCGCCTGCGAGAGCCTGTACAAGCAGTTCGTCAACGCCGAGAGCCGCCTGAGCTTCAACAACCCCGCCATGCTGGTCTCCGTTTACGGCTGCAACATCGCCCTGAGCTGGTTTGGTGCCCACTACGTGCTGAACGGATTCATCACCACCGGCCAGCTGAACGCCCTGTTCGGCTATATCATGAACATCCTGATGGCCCTGATGATGCTGAGCATGGCCTTCGTCATGATCTCCATGTCCGCTTCCTCTGCCCGCCGCATCGTGGAAGTGCTGGACGAGACCACCGACCTGCCCGCCCCCAAGGCTCCGGTGGACACCGTGGCCGACGGCAGCATCGCCTTCGACCATGTCACCTTCAAGTACAAGCATGGTTCCGGCCAGCCTGTCCTGAACGACATCACCTTCACCATCCGGCCAGGCGAGACGCTGGGCATCATCGGCGGCACCGGCAGCGCAAAATCCAGCCTGGTTCAGCTCATCCCCCGCCTGTACGACCCGGAGACCGGCTCGGTCAAGGTCGGCGGCGTGGATGTCCGCGACTACAACCTCGACGTGCTCCGCCGCGAGGTCTCGATGGTGCTGCAAAAGAACGTCCTGTTCTCCGGCACCATCCTCGACAACCTGCGCTGGGGCGATGAGAACGCCAGCGAGGAAGAGTGCATCCGGGTGGCCAAGCTGGCCTGCGCCGATGAATTCATCGAGCGCTTCCCCGACAAATACAATACCTGGATCGAGCAGGGCGGCTCGAACGTTTCCGGCGGTCAGAAGCAGCGCCTGACCATCGCACGCGCCCTGCTGCGCAAGCCCAAGGTGCTGATCCTGGACGACTCCACCAGCGCCGTGGATACCGCCACCGACGCCAAGATCCGCAAGGCGTTCCGGGAAGAGATCCCCGGCACCACCAAGATCATCATCGCACAGCGCATCTCCTCCGTGCAGGATGCCGACCGCATCCTGGTGCTGGACAACGGCCAGATCAACGGCCTGGGCACCCACGAGGAGCTGCTGAAGACCAATACCATCTATCAGGAAGTCTACAACAGCCAGACCCAGAGCAGCGGCGACTTCGACAAACAGGGAGGTGAGCAGTAATGGCACAGGTGAAAGAAGTTCGCGGCCCCGGCCCGCGCGGCGCAGGCCAGCCCCGGCCCAAGGTCGAAAATCCGGGTCTGCTGCTCAAGCGGATCATGGACGAAGTGTTCCAGCACTATCTGCCCCACTGCATCTTCGTTCTGGTGTGCATTGTGGTCAGCGCGCTGGCCAATGTGCAGGCCAGCCTCTTCCTCAAGACCCTCATTGATGATTACATCGTGCCCATGACCCAGCAGGCCACCCCCGATTTCGGCCCGCTGGCCGCAGCACTGGGCCGCATCGGCTGCGTTTACGCCGTCGGCGTTCTGGCCGCGTGGCTCAATTCCCGCATCATGGTCAACGTGACCCAGGGCACCCTGCGCAACCTGCGCACCAAGCTCTTCACCCACATGGAGAGCCTGCCCATCCGGTATTTTGACCAGCACCCCCACGGCGACATCATGTCCGTGTACACCAACGACGTCGATACCCTGCGCCAGATGCTCAGCCAGAGCATCCCGCAGCTGACGTCCAGCGCCATCACCATCGTTTCCGTCCTCACCAGCATGGTGCTGATGAGCTGGCAGCTCACGATCGTGACCCTGTGCATGGTGGCTCTGATGCTCTTCTGCACCAAGAAGATCACCTCCATGAGCGGCAAGTACTTCATCGCCCAGCAGAAAGACCTGGGCAAGGTGAATGGCTACATTGAAGAGATGATGGAGGGCCAGAAGGTCGTCAAGGTCTTCACCCACGAGCAGAAAACGCTGGACGGCTTCCGTGCACTGAACGACAAACTGAAGGACAGTGCCAAGCAGGCCAACGGCTACGCCAACAACATCATGCCCGTCACGGCGCAGCTGGGCAACATCAGCTATGCAGTCTGCGCTCTGGTGGGCGCTGCCATGGCCGTCGGCAATGTCGGCGGCATGACGCTGGGCACCGTCATGGCCTTCCTCTCCCTGAACAAGAGCTTCAACATGCCCATCAGCCAGGTGTCCATGCAGGCCAACAGCATCATCATGGCTCTGGCCGGTGCCGAGCGCATCTTCAAGATGATGGACGAGACCAGCGAGACCGATGAGGGCTACGTCACCCTCGTCAACGCCAAATACGATGCGAACGACCAGCTGGTCGAGACCACCGACCGCACCGGCCTCTGGGCCTGGAAGCACCCCCACCACGACGGCACCACCACCTACCACAAGCTGGCAGGCGACATCACCTTCACCGATGTCGATTTCGGCTATGTGCCGGAGAAGACCGTCCTCCACGACATCAACCTCTATGGCCGCCCCGGCCAGAAGATCGCCTTCGTCGGCTCCACCGGTGCCGGCAAGACGACCATCACCAACCTCATCAACCGCTTCTACGACATCTCGGATGGCAAGATCCGCTACGACGGCATCAACATCTCCAAGATCAAAAAGGACGACCTCCGCCGCTCTCTCGGCATCGTGCTGCAGGACACCCACCTGTTCACCGGCACGGTCATGGAGAACATCCGCTACGGCCGTCTGGAAGCCAGCGATGAAGAGTGCATCGCCGCTGCCCGTCTGGCCAACGCCGACGGCTTCATCAAACGCCTGCCCGATGGCTACAACACCATGCTGACCAACGACGGTGCCAACCTCTCGCAGGGCCAGCGCCAGCTGCTGGCCATCGCCCGCGCGGCGGTCGCAGACCCGCCGGTGCTGATCCTGGACGAGGCCACCTCCTCCATCGACACCCGCACCGAGGCACTGGTCCAGCGCGGCATGGACGGCCTGATGTATGGCCGCACCTCCTTCGTCATCGCTCACCGCCTGTCCACCGTCCGCAATGCAGACTGCATCGTGGTCCTGGAGCAGGGCCGCATCATCGAGCGCGGCAGCCATGACGAGCTGATCGCCAAGAAGGGCAAGTATTACCAGCTCTACACCGGCAACCTGGCCGAGAACTGAGCATAAAAAATACGGAGCATCGCTGCGGCGATGCTCCGTATTTTTTTGTCTGCTTATTCCAGCCCGATCTGCTGGGCGTATTCTTCCAGCAGTTCCCGCTCCAGGAACGGGGTCTTGACGCCCATCCGGTCGCGGTAGGTCTCGTGGCCCTTGCCGATGACGGCGATCAGGTCGCCCTCCTGTGCGTGGTCCACGGCGTAATGCAGTGCATCCAGCCGGTCGGGGATCTCCACGAATTTTGCGTCCGGGTTGCCCTTGTTCATGCCCACCCGGATATCGGCGAGGATGTCCTCGACCTTCTCAAAACGGTTGTTGTCCTCGGTGAGGATGGAGAAATCGGCCATTTTGGCGCAGGTCTCACCCATGCCGTAGCGGCGCAGCTTGGAGCGGTTGCCGCCGCAGCCGAACACCACCACCAGCCGATGCGGCTTGTAGGCCCGCAGGGTGGTGAGCAGGCTCTCGGTGGAGACCTCGTTGTGGGCGTAATCCAGCAGGATGGTGAACTTTTTGCTGATGGGCACCAGCTCCACGCGGCCCTTGACGACGCACTTGCCCAGACCCTCGTGGATGGCGGCATCGGGCAGGCCCAGCACCTTGCCTACGGCCAGCGCGGCCAGCGCGTTGTATACGCTGAACTCACCGGGCATATTCACCCGGACGTCCATGTCGTCCTTGCCGGAGACGTGGAAGGCCACCCCCAGAAAATCGTGGGTGCGCAGCAGCTCGCAGCCCTCGGCACGGTAGTCGGCCTTCTCGCTGCGGCCATAGGTCACCAGCTTGCAGGTGTGGCCTTCCAGCAGGGCCTCGGTGTTCTCGTCGTCGATGTTCACGACGCCGACGTCGCACCGCTTGAACAGCTGGCCCTTCCAGCTGCGGTACTCCTCAAAGGTCTTGTGCTCGCCGGGGCCGATGTGGTCCGGCGAAAGGTTGGTGAAAACGCCGACGTCGTAGTGGATGCCCGCCACGCGGTCCATCATCAGGCCCTGGCTGGACACTTCCATCAGCGCCACATCACAGCCTGCATCCACGAACTGGCGGAAGGTCTTTTGCAGCTCGTAGCTTTCGGGGGTGGTGTTTGCAGTCTCCTGATGGCGGCCCATGAAATAGATGCCGTTGGTGCCGATCATGCCCACCTTTTTGCCGGCGGCTTCCAGCACGCTCTTGATCATGTGGGTGGTGGTGGTCTTGCCCTTGGTGCCGGTGACGCCGATCACGGTCATCTGCCGGGCCGGGTTGCCGAAGAGGTTGCAGCTCATCAGCGCCATGGCATAGCGGCTGTTCTCCACCTTCACAACGGTCACGTCCGGCATGGCAGACAGGTCGATGTCATGCTGGATGACCAGCACACTCACGCCTTTGGCGGCGCAGTCGGCCGCGAAGTCGTGGCTGTCGCGCTGGGTGCCCACGATGCAGACGAAGGCCATGCCCTCGGCTGCCTTGCGGCTGTCGTAAATGATATCGGTCACTTCGGTCTCCAGACTGCCCTGCACAAGGGCAAAGGGGACGCCTTCCATCAATTGTTCCAGTTTCATACATGAACCTCGCTTTTTCAGTTTGCAGCCCCGGTGCCTGCCGTATCCTGTGCGGCGGGAGCCGGGTCTGTCTCTGTGGTCGGAGCCTGGGCATCGTCCGCAGGCTGTGCAGCGGCGTCCGCCGGGGGCGCTGCTTCATCGGCGGCACCCTCTGCGGTGCTGTCTGCCGCTTCCTCTGCCGGGGCTTCCTCCGGTGTCGTCGGCTCCGGCACGACATAGCCGGACGGCAGCTCCGGCTCGCCCTGCGCAAAGGTGAATTTGCGGGTGCTGGACATGCTGATGTGGGTGAAGTCCAGCGTACCGGTGTCGGTGGCCGCACAGCCCTTGCCGTCCTCATTGAGCAGCACATGCCGGGCCAGCTTGAGCTTGTAGTCCAGTTCGTTCAGGGTGCCCAGCCGGACGCTGATGCGGTCCTGATACAGGAACGCCATCTCCTCCGGGTCGGCGAACTCGATGCGGGTGACATCCCCGCGCATCCCGGCGGTATCCAGCGCTGTCAGCAGGGTGCTGAGGGCTTCCAGCCGCTTGTCGCCCGCCTCCTCTTCCACGGCAGCGGAGGCGCTGGCCGCGTCGGAGGCACTTTCCGAAGCGGTGCTGCTGTCTGCCGGTGTTTCCTCCTCGAAGCACAGCTGCTCGCCGGGGTCCGAGAAGACCGGCTCGCCGCCGTACAGCGTGGGCAGGCCGGTGGGCTGGACGGAGTCCGCCGCCAGGATCTTCAGCCCGGCCGAGAGGGTCAGCCAGCCCTTTGCCGTCTGCATGGCGTAGGCGGGCTGGGCTTCCGTCACCCGCACCACCACGGTGCTGGGGTAGTCCCGCTCCACCCGGATGTCCTCCAGCATGGGGAAGACCTTTTCCAGCGCGGCGGCTTTGGCAGCGGGGTCAAAGCTGAAGATGTTCTCTTCTTTCTGGACGCCCAGCGCCTGCAGGATCTGCTCGCTGGAGTAGCTGCCCGCTTCGCTCACCACGCCGTCCGCCGTCCGCACCTCAATGGTGTTGATCTTGAACAGCATGGTGACCGTCAAATAGATGCCTGCCGCGATGACGCAGAGCAGCATGGCCAGCGCGGTCAGGCGCTGGATGGCTCTGCGGCGGCGGAGGGCCTTGCGGGTCATCTTCCGTTTCTTTTTTCCTTCCCGGCGGGCAGGGTCCCGCAGGTTCGCCTGCGTAGGGCGGAGCCGCTGGCCGCTGGCCGGGCGCCGGGCGTTCGGGTTCTGAGGCCGGGCCTGCCCATTGCGGGGCCGCTGGCTCTGCGGGGCGCTCGTTCTCCGCTGGTTCTGGCGCGGCGCATTGGGTGCCCGGTTCCGGGAGGGGTTCTGCTTCTGGACGGGGCGGCCTCCGGTGGGGAACTGGATGCTGTTGTCCGGGTAGCTGCCGGAGCCGGTATCCCACGCCGCATAGCGGCTGGGCCGGGGCGCATCGGGGTCATAGTTCGGGTTGGTCACCGGGTGTCTGCCGGGCGTCGTGGAGCTGGGGTATCCCACATTGCTCCGGTCTGCCGGGCGGCTGGGCCGGGTGTCCCGCGCCTGATCGTAGACCGGGCGGCGCTTCCCATTTTTCTTCCGGTTCTGGGGTCGGTCTGCCATTGGGCCGCACCTCCTTTCCTTTGGATTTCACGTTCTGTTACGGGGTCTTGACCAACCGGAGCAGGGCATTGGCGATGCGGTCCAGGCTGTCATCCACCGAGAGCTTCCGGGCGTTCTGACCCATCTGCGCCAGCTTGCCCGGCTCGGCCAGCAGGTCGGCCACGGTGGCCACGAGTGCTTCGCCGGTCAGGTCTTTTTCCTCAATGACCACCGCAGCCCCGGCTTTTTGCAGCTCCATGGCGTTGTAATACTGGTGGTTCTCGGCCACATTGGGGCTGGGGATGAGGATCGCAGCGCGGCCCACAGCCTCCAGCTCGGCCAGCGTCAGGGCACCGGCGCGGCTGATGACGAGGTCTGCCGCGGCCAGCAGCTCCGGCATGTTGTTGATGTATTCCTTCACGACAAGGCTGTCGCCGGGGGCAAAACCCTTCTCTTTTTCGAGGTTCTGGAACAATTCCACGCCGTACTGGCCGGTGGCATGCAGGTGCAGCACCGGCTTCTGATTTTTCTGCTCCCAGGCGCAGAGGTCGGCCACGACCTCATTGACCCGCCGTGCTCCCAGACTGCCGCCGAACGACAGGATGACCGTGCGGTCCCCTGCCCCCAGCTCGGCGCGGATGGCGTCGCGGTTCCCGGCCTGGGCGAACACCTCCGGCCGCACGGGGTTGCCCACCACGCGGGTCTTTTCGGGGGCACCCAGCTTTTCCACGGCAGCGGGCACAGCGGCGAACACGATGTCCACATCCGGGGCCAGCAGCTTGTTGGTCACGCCGGGGAAGGCGTTCTGCTCATGCAGGGCGGTCTTGATGCCCATTTTGGCGGCGCAGCGCACCACCGGGCCGGACACATAGCCACCGCAGCCGATGACCAGATCGGGCTGCACCTCCCGCATCATCTTCCGGGCCGTGGGGCCGGAGAGGGCCAGGTTCCACAGCGTGATGAGATTCCGCTTGATGTTGTGCAGCGAGAGCTTCCGCTGGAAGCCTGTGATCTCGATGTGGTGGAAGGGATAGCCCGCCTGGGTCACCAGACGGTACTCCATCCCCTCTTTGCGGCCGGCAAAATGGATCTCGGCCGTCGGGTCTGCTTTTTTCAATGCACCGGCAATGGCCAGTGCGGGGTTGATATGGCCGGCTGTGCCGCCGGCAGCGATCAGAACACGCATCTTGGTTCCTCCTTATGATTCGGTCCGCGCCCTGCGCGCGGTATCCAGCACGATGGTCTTTTCCCGGCGGCGGGCCTCCCGCTCCTCGTGGGCGCGGCGGCGCTCCTGACGGATGCGCTCACCGTTGCGGCCAATGTTGACCATGACCCCCATCTCCGCCAGCAGCAAGATCAGGCTCGTGCCGCCAGAAGAGAAGAAAGGCAGCGAAATGCCGGTGTTGGGCAGCGTGTTGGTGACGACCGCGATGTTGCAGAACACCTGCCACGCGATCTGCGCCATGATGCCGATGCCCACCAGCGTACAGAAGCGGTTCTCGGCGTGGAAGGCCAGCCAGAACCCCTGCACGAGGAAGATCACGAACAGCACGATGACCAGCACGGCCCCCGCAAAGCCCAGCTCCTCGCAGACGACGCTGAAGATGAAGTCGTTGGTGCTTTCGGGCAGCCAGAGCTGCTTTTCGATGCTGTTGCCCAGCCCAAGGCCCGTCACGCCGCCAGAGCCGATGGCGTACAGACTTTGCAGGGTCTGGTCTGTCATCTTGGTCAGGTCCTGCGTCCAGCCGTCCAGACGGCTTTGCAAGTAAGGGATGGAGTCGATGTGCTGCAAGATCGTTTCCAGCAGAAAAATGCCGGCTGCACCGCCCACCCAGGTGATGACGCCGCCGTTGCCGCCCAGCAGCAGGATGGTGCCCACCATGGCGGTGGTCAGCACGATGCCGGACATGTGCGGCTCCATCACAAGCAGCAGAATGACCGGCAGCAGCGGGAGCAGCGGCAGGAGCAGCTCCCGCACCAGCCGCTGCTGCAGCCACGGCCCCACCGGCACCTGGCCGCTGCGGCTGGGGTCCAGTTTTTCCAGCCGAGGGGCCTTGGCCGCGATGTGGGCCGTGAGCAGGATCATCTCAAACTTTGCGATCTCCGAGACCTGCACCGTCATACCGGCCACGCGCAGCCAGCGCTTGCAGCCGTTCAGCGGAGTGCTGAACAGCACCAGCACCAGAAGCGCCAGCACAAGGAAATACCCCGGCCAGACCAGCCTGCGGAGCAGACGGTGGTCTACATAGGAGAACAAAAACATGGCCACAAGGCCCAGCCCCAGACAGAGCACCTGGGATTTGATGTAGTGCAGGCTGTCGCCAAAGCGGAGATAGCCTGTGGTATAGCTGGCGCTGAACAGCATCACCAGCCCGAATACGATGATGATGCCCAGCGTTGCCAGCCAGTAGAGCAGAATGGGAGACCAGGGGCCGGGGTCCCGCTGCAGCAGCGCGAACGGCTCCGGCTTTTTTCGGCGGATGGTTGCCATCTGCACACCTCCTCAACTGATTTTTGCCCATTGCAGGGCCAGCGCCGCGCCCAGCAGGGCGAGCACGCAGAATGTATAAAAGATCTGCACCGCACTGCTGCCGCGCACCTCCATCCAGCGGTGGAGCGGGGCCGTGCGGAAGAGCTGCTTTTTCCCATGCGTGGTTTGATAAACCGCGATCTGCACCGCCACTATGCCGCCCTCCAGCCAGTAGGGCAGCCCCAGCGGGAGCGCAAGGTCCGGCCAGCCGATGCACAGCGGCGCACAGCCCAGTGCCCCGGCCAGAAACAGGCTGCCCACGCTGCCCAGCCGCAGCCGGGCAGGCGGGAAATTCCAGAGCAGGAACGCCATCAGCGCACCGGCCAGCGCCGCCGGGAAGACAGCCAGCGGGAACCAGCCGAGGATGGTCATGCAGAGCATCAGGCCCAGCTGGGCCGCAAATGCGGTGCCGCAGCACAGGCCGTCGATGCCGTCCGCGATGCGGACGCTCTCGGCCAGCGCCACAAGGCCCGCTTCCCAGACCAGCGGAGCCAGAACGCCCAGCTCCACATAGCCCAGGCTCGGCAGGGCCAGCCCGGTGGCAAGGCAGCGGCTGGCCCCCAGCAGCAGGAGCACCACGGCACCGGCCCCCGCTTCCAGCAGCAGGCGGGTGCCCCGGCGCAGGCCCAGCGGGGCACGGCGGCGGATGCGGGCCAGGTCATCGGCCAGGCCGACGCCGCCGAACAGCAGCGCCCCGAACAGGGCGACGAGCAGCCGGGTGGAGAGCAGGCCCTCCGTGCCCAGCAGCTGCGGTTCGGCCACGCAGGCGGCGGTCCAGCCTACACCCACGGCAGCCAGCACCCCCACCATCAGGCAGAGCCCGCCCATCGTGGGCGGCTGGGCCGGGCGCTCCGGCGCTTCGTCCGGGTCCGGGCTTGGCGCAGCGTCCGGCCGTTCCGGCTCCGGCGGGTGGGTGGGCTGCTGGCGGCTCTGGAAGGCCCGCAGCAGCGGCACCATCAGATTTCCCATCGCCGCCGTGAGGACGAACCCCAGTGTCGATGCGACGATCAAGGCAAAACGGATCATATCACTGCTGCTCCTTGTAGAAGAGTTCCAGCACCTTTTCCAGCGCCATGCCGCGGCTGGCCTTGACCAGCAGCGCATCGCCCGGCTGCATCAGCCGGAGCAGGGCGTCGGCGGCTTCGCGGTAGGTGTTGGCGTGCAGGGTGGTCAGGCCCTTGGCCGCAGCCACCACGGCCGTGCGTCGGGCCTGTTCGCCGTAGGTGATGAGGGTGTCGATGCCGCTTTCCGCCGCCTGACGGCCCACTTCCTCGTGGGCCTCACGGCTCAGGTCTCCCAGCTCCAGCATATCGCCCAGCAGGGCAAAGCGGCGCTTGCAGGGGTACTCCCGGAACATGGCCAGCGCGGCCTTCATGCTGTCGGGGTTGGCGTTGTAGCAGTCCTCGATGACATCCACGCCGTTGCTGTGCACGATCTTCTGGCGCATCCCGGTCTGCTCAAAGTTGCTGATGCCCCGCAGCACCTTCCGGGCATTGAGGCCCAGCCGGGTGGCGGCGCAATAGGCGGCCAGCGCATTGGCCACGTTGTGGCGGCCCATCGCAGGGATGTGCACCATAAAGGTGCCCTCCTCGTGGTCTTCGAGCACGAAGCTCATGCCGTCGGCCTCCTGCTGGATGGACAGGGCGCAGACATCCGCCCCCTCGTCGCCCAGGCTGAACCAGACCGGCCGGACATGCTCCGGCAGCTCTGCCTTCCGCAGGAAGGGGTCGTCGCCGTTCAGCACAAGCGGAGCACCCTCCGGCAGACCGGCGCAGATCTCCAGCTTGGCCTTGCAGATGTTCTCCTGACTGCCCAGGTTGCCGATGTGGGACACGCCGATGCAGGTGATGATGCCCACATCCGGGCGGGCGCAGCGGCTCAGCCGCTCGATCTCGCCCAGGTGGCTCATACCCATCTCGACGACGGCATATTCGGTCTCGTTCCCGATGCGGAACATCGTGCGGGGCAGACCCAGCTCATTGTTCTGGTTGCCCTCGGTCTTGATGGTATTGCCGAAGCCCTCGATGGCAGCATAGCACATCTGCTTGGTGGTGGTCTTGCCCACGCTGCCCGTCACACCCACGACTCTGGGGTGGAACTGGCTGCGGTAGTTGGCCCCCATCACCATCATGGCATGGTAGCTGTCCGCGCAGAGCACGGCCTTTTCCGCCGGGACGCCCTCGACCGGGTGGTTCAGCACCACACAGAAGGCCCCGGCTTCCAGTGCCTTGGCTGCAAAGTCGTGGCCGTCGAATCGTTCACCCGGAAAGGCTACAAAGATGCAGCCGGGGCAGACCTCGCGGCTGTCAGTGGTCACAAGGGACACTTCGGCGTCCCCGGCGTCAAAGCCTTCCGGCGCAAGGCCGTTCAGCAGAATGCTTGCTCTGATCTTTTCCATACGATACTCTCCCTTTTCCTGATATCACTCGATCGTCTTCCATACGAGATGCCGTTCCTCTTACCAACAGCCCCCAGCCGATTGGATCCTCACGACCCGGCTGCCAATGGCTCTCCCTTGGGGAGAGCTGGCGCGAAGCGCCTGAGAGGGTTTACCCGCAGGTGATGGTCACGAGGGTGCCGCGCTGGACGCTGGCCCCCGCCGCCTCGCTCTGCTCCTGGACCAGGCCGTTCGCATCGCCGGCCACAATGCAGTTGAGCCCGGCTGCTGCCAGCATCTGGCGGGCAAAATCCGCGCTCTTGCCCGTCACATCCGGCACCTCCGTATGCCTGCCTTCATACGTATCGGTATACAGATACACCGTGGTGCCGCAGGGCACCTCCGCGCCTGCGCGCGGGTACTGGTAGGTGACCACCGCGCCCGCCTGGCTGGCGTCGCTCTCGGCCAGCTGGTGCTTGAGGCCCTTGATGTTCAGCGAGACCTGCGCATTGCTCCACTCATTGCCGATGAGGTTGGGCACCTTGACGATGGTGCCGCTGCGGTCGGTGCCGTCGGTGGCGATGCCAAGGTAGGGCGCGATCTCACTGATGATGTTGCCGACGACGGGCGCAGCCAGAATGGACGAGTAGTCCGTTTTGGCGTTGTTGGGGTCGTCGAGCATGACGTAGACGAGGATCTCCGGGTCGTCGGCGGGCAGGACCGCCACAAAGGAAGCGACCTTCTTGTAGTCGCCGTCGCTGCGGCGGTCCATGTTCAGCTGCTCGGACGTGCCGGACTTGCCGCCGATGCGGTAGCCTGCCACGTAGGCGCGGCCGCCGCCGCCCTGGGTGCCGTCCGCCACTTCATATTCCATGATCTGGCGGATGGCCTTGCTGGCGCTCTCGCTGATGACCTGGCGGCGGACATTTGCCCCCACCTCTTCGATGACGTTGCCGTTCTGGTCGGTGATCTTATCCACCACATGAGGGGTGACGAGATAGCCGCCGTTGACGGCAGCGGAGATGGCCGTGCAGACCTGCAGCGGCGTGACCGCCATGGCCTGACCGAAGGCCGACGAGGCCAGCTCGACTTCGCCCAGGCGGCTCTTGCTGTAATACTGCATGAAGTTCGTCTCACTGGGCAGGTCCACGCCGGTGCGCTCGGTGAAGCCGAAGGCGTCAAAGTAATCATAGAACAGGCTGGAACCGATGCGCTGGCCCAGCTGGATGAAGTAGATGTTGCAGCTGTTCCGCAGCGCTTCGGCCAGATTCTGGACGCCGTGGGCCTTTTTGCCGGCGCAGTGATAGGTCTCCTTGGCGACACCGTAGGCACCGGAACAGTTCAGCGTGGTGTTGATGGTCGCCTTGCCGGAGTCCACCCCCATAGCCGCTGTGATGACCTTGAAGACGCTTCCGGGGTAGTACAGCTCGGTGATGGTCTTGTTCTTCCACTGGATGTCGCGGTAATAGCCGGAATAATCGCCCTCCGGGTCCAGCACCTTGTTGCCGTTCGCATCTGTGACATAGCTGCCGTCCTCATTCTTGAGGTAGATGCCATAGAGCTCCGGTTCGGCGTGGACCAGCTCGTTGAGATAGGCCTCGTTGGCGGTGTAATCCAGCGCGTTATTGGGGTCGAAGTCCGGCTTGGAGGCCATGGCCAGGATGGCACCGGTCTTGACGTTCATCACGATGGCCGCGCCGCGGTTCTCGACGTTGTTGGCCGAGATGGCCTCGTTCAGGTAGCGCTCCGCCACCTCCTGGATGTTCACATCCAGCGACAGCACCAGATTGGAGCCGTCCTTGGCAGCGTAGGTGGTGGCGTTTTCGTCCGCGATGGCATTGCCGTAAGCGTTGCGCAGGGTGATGGTGCGGCCATTGACGCCCGCCAGCGTGGATTCGTAGGATTTTTCCAGGCCGTAGGTGCCGTAGCCGTCGGCATCGCAGAAGCCCAGCACCGCCGCCGCAAAGGCTCCGTAGGGGTAATCCCGCTGGAAGCTCTTGGTGGACGAGACAGAGATGCGGCCCTTGCGGATGCCCTTGTCGGCATCGGCCTTTTTGTGAGCCTTGTTATACGCGGTGACGTATTGTTCAATGGACAGCTTGATGGCGTTGTTCACCTTGGTGGCCAGTGTCTGGTAGGCCGAGTCACTCTTGGACAGGGCATCGTACACCGCCTGATACTGGGTCTGGTAGGCCGCCGAGGAGGTATCCACGCTGTCCAGGCTCTCGCCGTCGCCGGAGAGCAGCCGCAGGGTGATCTGGGTGCTGACCTCCTGCAATGCGGCAGGGTCGGCCGTCCTGGTCACCTCGCCGGTGTCGTCGTTCTTGCTGCTGGTGAACAGGGCCGTGCTGTAGCTGGGGTCGGCCCAGATGGTCCAGACCACGCTGGTGGAGGCCAGCGTGATGCCGGACGTGTCGTAGATCTCGCCGCGGGTCGCCTGGATGGTGCTGTCCAGCAGCTGCTGCTGGGCCGCATACTGGCGGAAGGTCGCGCCGTTCTTGATCTGGATGTTGTACAGGCTGTGGATGACGATGCCTGCCGCCGCCACGACGAACACCACCGCCGCGCCAAAGCTGAAATGCCGCAGCCGTGCGCTCAGCCGCTCGTGCGGGTCGGCGCGGCGCAGCCGGTAAAGCCCTTTTTTGTTCTTGGAGGATGGTTCCTGCATGTTGGTTTGACTCCTGAGAAACCGAAAAAGCGTGCGCTGCCGCACGCTTTTCCTGTTTTATTTTAGTTTGCGCGGTTCACGCGGCCCATGACCATCATGGCACCGTCGTGCAGCAGGTCAGTCCACTGCCGCACAGCGGACTCCTTGCGGACGAGGACGCTGCCCTCGTCCAGGCGGATGTAGGTGATCTGGCTCTGGTCGATCTTCATCAGACCGAGACGGGTGGCCGTCTCTTCCACGCTGGTAATGTTAGTGCGGTTGTTCAGTGCACTGTTGTAGTAGGTGTACTGGCTCTGCTCGCTGACGAGTTCCGCCTTGGCATTCTGGATCTTGCTGTTCAGCTCCACCAGCTGGGACTCGCTCCACAGCAAGCTGACGGCAAAGCCCACCAGCAGCGCCGCCGAAAGCAGCTGCAATGCGTGCTGCATGGCAGCGCGCACCGGGTTCAGCCGGGGCTTGCCGCCTTTTTCCACCCGCAGCGGAACGTTCCGCTGCGTCTGGGGTGCTCTTCTGCGGCGCACCTCTGTCATATCATATGCTGCCTGGCCCATGGTACTCTCCTCCTCACTGATACTCCGCGGTGGTTAAATTTTTTCAAGAACGCGGAGATGTGCCGACCGGCTGCGCCGGTTCTCTTCCAGCTCCTGCGTATTTGCTTCGATGGGTTTGCGGGTGATGAGTTTTGCTTTGGCCCTGCCGCCGCAGACGCAGACCGGGAACTCCGGCGGGCAGGTGCAGGCGGTGGCCCAGCGGCGGAACTTGTTCTTCACCAGCCGGTCTTCCAGCGAGTGGAAGGTGATGATGCACAGCCGCCCGCCGGGGGCCAGATGCTCAAAGATGGTGTCCATGCCCTCTTCCAGTGCGTCCAGCTCGTGGTTGACCGCAATGCGCAGCGCCTGGAAGGTGCGGCGGGACGGATTCTTGTTCTTGCGCCGCTCGGCCGCCGGCATGGCGCTGGCCACGATGTCGGCCAGCTGCAATGTCGTCTCGATGGGGGAAGTCTCCCGTGCCTCGACGATCTTGCCCGCGATCTGCCAGGCGAAGGGTTCTTCGCCGTAATCCTTGAGGATGCGGGCCAGCTCCTCCCGGCTCTCGGTGTTCACAAGGTCGGCGGCGGTCTCGCCCTCCTGGCTCATCCGCATGTCCAGCGGAGCGTCTGCCCGGTAGGAAAAGCCTCTGGCGGCGTCGTCCAGCTGGTGGCTGGAAACGCCGAGGTCCAGCAGCGCTCCGTTGATCTTGTCGATGCCCAGCTGTTCCAGAGCTTGTCCCGCATAGCGGAAGTTGATCTGCACCACGGTGGCAGGCAGCCCGGCCAGCCGCGCCCGCGCGGTCTGCACCGCGTCCGGGTCCTGGTCCAATGAGATGAGCCTGCCGCCCTGTTCCGCGTCCAGCCGCAGCGCGATCTGGCGGGAATGCCCCGCACCGCCTGCGGTGCCATCCAGATAGATGCCTGCCGGGTCAATGGCAAGGCCGTCCAGGCACTCGTTCAAAAGCACAGGCACATGCTCAAACGAGGCCGGGTCAAAGGCTTGTCCGATCGTTTCACTGCCCATAGGGCCCAGCCTCCTTTCTGTCGTTTCAAGTTGCGTATCATCCGGCGTTTTCACGCTGTTTTTTCCGTTTTTCGCCGTGTTTTTCTGCCCGCAGGCACACACTGCCCCAAGGCATCTCTCTGATACAGTTTTATTGTAACAAAACCGCCCTGCGAATGCAAGGCTTTTCGGGCTGGTTTTTCTCTCAAAATGTCACAAAAAAAGCCCCTGCAAGCCGTCAATTTTGCTTGCAGGGGCGAATGGGTTTTTCCGACAAACTCCGCTCACTGGGGTTTCCGGGGCGTCTGGCGCAGATTGGCGCGGACGTTCCGGACCTGCGCAGCGTTCTCTGCCATGGTCTCCTCGGTGGTCTTGAGCATATTATCACAGTAGTCGGTCACGGTCTGGCGGACGGTGCGGGCCTCGGTCTGGGCGGCTGAGACGATCTCGGAGGCGCGCTGCTGGGCCGCCTTGACGATCTCCGCCTCGCTGACGAGGATGCGGGCGCGGTCCTCGGCCTTTTTCACGATGGCCTGGGCCTGGGCGTTGGCCGAATCAATGAGCTGGGCGCGGTCGCTGACGATGGACTGCGCCTGCCGCAGCTCCACGGGCAGGTTCTGGCGGATCTCGTCCAGATAATCCCGGATCTGCTCCACGTCCACGATCCGCTTGCCGCCCGAAAGGGGCATCCCGGCGCTCTCTTCCAGCGCGTCCTCAATGGTATCCAAAAGCTCGTTCACGTTCATTCCGCATCTTCCTCTCCGGCAGGCTGCATGGGCTTCGTGTACTTCCACAGCAGCACCTTGCCATACTTATACTGTTTCTTCAGCGTCAGGCTGCCCACCTCGGCAGGCAGCACAAGGCCGGTCTCGCTCTCGCACAGGGCGATGCCGCCGGGCGCCAGCACCTTTTCCACGCTGGGAAGGATCTTTTCCAGCGTACCACCGTGGAACGGCGGGTCCAGCAGAACCAGGTCGAACTGCTCACGGCAGGCGGAAAGATACCGCGCTGCCTCGCCGATGTTGACACGGCTGCGGTCGAACACGCCGCAGGTCTTGCAGTTCTTCATCACGATGTTGACGGCCTCGCGGTTCTCGTCCAGGAACACGCACCGTGCTGCCCCGCGCGAGAGGGCCTCGATGCCGAGCTGGCCGCTGCCTGCGTACAGGTCCAGCACCCGTGCGCCGGGCAGGTCGAACTGAACGATGCTGAACATCGCCTCCTTGACCTGGTCGAGGGTGGGGCGGGTGATATCGGTGCCGGGCAGGGCCTCCAGCCGTCTGCCCCGTGCGTCTCCTGCAATGACTCGCATGTGGTTGCCTCCTTTTGCATTCCGTTTTATGTATCTTTATATTATTGTCAAGACACCGTACTTTGTCAAGGCCCGCGTTGCACTGCGGCCGCAAGTGTGCTAAAATCAGGGCAGAGCGCCCCCTGTTCCGGGGCGCATGGTCAAAAGGAGAGATTCAACGTATGAAAGTCCTGCTCATCAACGGCAGCCCCCACGAAAAAGGCTGCACCTACACCGCTCTGTCCCTCATCGCGGAGGAGCTGAACCGCGCCCACATCGAGACCGAGATCTTCAACGTCGGCACCCGGCCCGTCGGCGGCTGCATCGGCTGCGGCGGCTGCGCCGCAGGCAGCGGCTGTGTCTTTGGCGGCGTGGTCAACGAGGCCATCGAAAAAGCCAGGACCGCCGACGCCTTCGTCTTCGGCAGCCCGGTGCACTATGCCTCGGCCTCCGGCAACATGACCAGCTTTATGGACCGCCTGAGCTACGCAGGCGGCAAGTATCTGGCCTACAAGCCTGCCGCCATCTGCTGTTCGGCCCGCCGCGGCGGCACCACCACCACGCTGGACCAGCTGGTCAAGTACCCGGAGTTCTTCCACATGCCGCTGGTCAACGGCTCCTACTGGGCCATGGTCCACGGCTCCAACCCCGCTCAGGTCCTGCAGGACGAAGAGGGCTGCGCCGTGATGCGGGAACTGGGCCGGAACATGGCCTGGCTGCTCCAGTGCATCGAGGCCGGCAAGGCCGCCGGCATCCGGCACCCGGAGAATCCCCGCCGCCCCATGACGAACTTCATCCGATAAGCAGCCACGCCCGAAAAGCCTGACCGGCACTGCCCGGCCGGGCTTTTCTGCTGCCATCCGCCGCTTTTGTTCCAGAAAAAGTGAGAAATCCCGCAGAAACAGCGCCTGCATCCTTTTTTCGTTCATAACTTTGTGGTAACATGAAGATAAGTATTTTTTACCATGACGGAGAGCAGGCTATGGAACACTACGATTGGAACGACGGCTGGACCTTCACCCCGGTATTCGACCCCGCCATCGTGCGGCCGGAATGTCCGGATCTGCCCCTGACCCCGGTGCGCATCCCGCACACGGTCAGGACGCTGCCCTACAATTACTGCAATGAGAACGATTACCAGCGGCTCTGCGGCTACCGGCGGGAGTTTTTTGCGCCCAAAGAGTGGCAGGGCCGCACGGTCCTGCTGACCTTTGAGGCCGTGGCGCACGACGCCACCGTCTTCTGCAACGGCCGCCGGGTGTTTCATCATGGCTGCGGCTACACGGCCTTTACCGTAGACCTGACCGAATCCCTCCGCCTGGGGGAGCAGAACGTCGTGGCCGTCCGGTGCGACAGCCGGGAAGACCTGAACATCCCGCCCTTCGGCGGGCAGATCGATTTCCTGACCTACGGCGGCATCTACCGCGCCGTCTCGCTGGACGTGAAGGAGCCTGCCTACCTGCGGGACATCTTCATCGAGGCGCAGGCCGAGGGCGATTTCCGCATCTACACCTCCACCGTGGGCGAGACGGTCGGCTGCACCTTGCAGGCCGAGATCCGCAGCCCCGCCGGGAGCCGGGCGCTCTACAGCGGCGAGCTGTCGCTGCCCATCGTGGGCACCCTGAACGGCGTCCACCCATGGAGCATCGGGCACCCCTTCCTGTACACCCTCACCGTGCGGCTCATCCGCCCCGGCACCAGCGGCCTGCCCGATCGGGTGCTGGACGAAAAATCCACCCGGTTCGGCTTCCGGACCCTCCAGTTCGTGGCGGGCGGGCTGTACCTCAACGGCCAGCGGGTGGAGCTGCGCGGCCTGAACCGCCACCAGAGCTACCCCTATCAGGGCTACGCCATGCCGGACAGCATCCAGCAGCTGGATGCCCAGATCCTGAAAAAGCAGCTGGGCTGCAACGCAGTCCGCACCAGCCACTACCCCCAGAGCCAAGCCTTCCTCGACGCCTGCGACGAGCTGGGGCTTCTGGTCTTTGTGGAGATGCCGGGCTGGCAGCACATCGGCGACGAGAGCTGGCAGGCGCAGGCATTGCAGAACTGCCGCGAGATGGTCTGCCAGTGCCGCAACCATCCCAGCGTCTTTCTGTGGGGCGTACGGGTCAACGGCAGCCCCGACGATGAAGCGTTCTACAAGCGCACCAATGAGGCCGTCCGGCGGCTGGACCCTACCCGCCCCACCGGCGGTGCCCACATCCGCCGCAAAGACCAATTGCTGGAAGACGTCTACGCCTACAACGATTTTTCCTACACCGGGCGGGGGGCTGGCTGCGAGAACCGCTCCGCCGTCACGCCCGACCTGCGCAAGGGCTACCTCATCAGCGAGTTCGGGGGCCAGCAGTTCCCGGCCAAGACCTTTGACGACGAACCGCACCGGCTGGCCCAGGCCCTCCACCACGCGGCCGTCCTGAACGATGCCATCGCCCAGCCGGGCGTGGCGGGCAGCTTTGGCTGGTGCATGGCCGATTACAACACCCACCGGGAGTTCGGCAGCGGCGACCGCATCTGCTACCACGGTGTGCTCGACTCGTTCCGGAACCCGAAGCTCTCCGCTGCCGTCTATGCCAGCCAGAAGACGCCCCGCTCCCCCTCCGACATCGTGCTGGAAGTTTCGTCCAGCATGGCGCTGGGCGACCACCCCGGCGGGTTTGCCGGGGCCTGCTGGGTGTTCACCAACGCCGAGAGCGTCCGGCTCTACCGCGGCAACGATTTCATTGCCGAGTTCAGCCCGGACCGCCGGGGCCGGTTCGCGGCGCTGCCCCATCCGCCCATCGAGGTGCAGGATTTCGTCGGCTCCCTGCTCGAAAAGTATGAGGGGCTGGACCCCGTGGTCGCGCCGCAGGTGGCCGCCATCCTCAACGAGATGCGCCGGGACGCGCTGAGCCTTTCGCCCCTGAGCCGGGCGCGGCTGCTCTCGCTGCGGCTGAGCTGGAATGACCTGCTCCGGATGTACTACAAGTACATCGGCGTCCTCGGCTCGCCCTCCAGCGTCTACCGGTTCGAGGCCGTGTGGCATGGGCGCACCGTTCGCACCGTGGTGCGGGAGCCGGTGCAAAGCGTCCGGCTGGAGTGCACGGTCTACAATCCCCTGCTGACGGACGGCCCCACCTGGGACTGCGCTGCCGTCAGCCTGCGGGCCATCGACCAGAACGGCAACTTCCTGCCCTACTGCGGCGAGGCTGTCCAGCTGAGCGTGGAAGGCCCGGTCAGGATCCTCGGCCCCAGCGTCGTGCCGCTGCGGGGCGGCATGGCGGGCACCTACCTTGCCACCACCGGCCGGGCAGGCCGCGCCGTGCTCCACTGCAAAATGGAGGGCGCGCTGGACACCGAAGCCGTGCTCACGGTGCGCAAGCGTTCTTAAATCCCGTCCTTTCATGATAGATTTGCACTCCGTTCAAAGTTTTATCATGTTTGGCTGATATTCTATGGGTGTAAAGAGTTTATGGGACGGCTTCGGCCGTCCCCTTTTGAAGAGTTTGAGGACAAAGGACTGTACGATTATGAGAGAAAAACTTCGCCGCTTTATGATCGGCCGCTACGGCACCGACGGCCTGAACCAGTTCCTGAGCATTGCCTCTCTGGTTCTGCTACTCATCGCCATCGTCAGCCGCATCAGCCTGTTCACCTGGCTGGGTGTGGTGCTGCTGGGCTTCTGCTATTACCGCACCTTCAGCCGCAACATCTCGAAGCGGACCGAAGAGAATTACAAGTTCTACACCCTCAAAGACCGGGTGGACAACAAGTTCCGGGGCCTGAAAGAGCAGTGGGCCAACCGCAAGGTCTACCACTATTACCGCTGCCCCCAGTGCCGCCAGAAGCTCCGTGTGCCCCGCGGGCGCGGCCGCATCCAGATCTCCTGCCCCCGCTGCGGCACCCAGTTCATCAAGAAGAGCTGAGCCATGTTCGGATATGTGATCCCGAATCAGGCTGCGCTTTCGCCGGAAGCGCAGGCGCGGTACCGCTCAGCCTACTGCGGGCTCTGCCGCCGCATCGGTGCGCTGCACGGCCTGCGCGGGCGGCTGACCCTGAGCTATGACCTGACCTTCTTGGATCTGCTGCTCTCCAGCCTGTACGACGGCGAGACCGTGCTGCACACCGGTGCAGACCACTGCCCCATCCACCCCATCCGAAAGGTGGGCTGGCGTTCCAGCGGGCCCACCGATTACTGCGCCGACCTGAGCGTTGCGCTCCACTACTACAACGCGCAGGACAAGTGGAACGATGACCGCAGCCTGCTGGGGCTGGGGTTCGAGGCGCTGCTCGCCGCCCCCACTGCGGCAGCCGCCGAACGCTGGCCACGGCAGTGCAGCGCCATCCGCGCCTGTCTGGATCGGCTGACGCAGTACGAGGCCGAGGGCAGCGAAGATCTGGACGCCGTGTCCGGCTGCTTTGGCGACCTGATGGCGGAATTGTTCGACTACAAGCAGGACCACTGGTCTCCGGAGCTGCGCAGCATCGGCTTCCATCTGGGCAAATACATCTACCTGCTGGATGCCTACGACGACCTCGACCGCGACCTGAAAAAGGGAGCCTACAACCCGCTGCGCAGCCTGCACCAGCTGCCCGGCTACGAAGAAGAGATGCGGGAGATCTTCGAGTTGCTGCTCGCCAACTGTGCCCGCAGCTTTGAGCGCCTGCCCTGCGTGGAGGATGTGGACCTGCTGCGGAACATCCTCTACTCCGGCGTCTGGCTCAAATACAACTGCAAACATGCAAAAAATCCCACCAGAGCCGCCGAATGAGGCGGTTTCTCTTGATTTTTCAGGCATTGTCCTGTACACTTAATTTTGTTCGTGCGGCAGCAAGGCCGCGCAAGTTCGTAGAGACGTGAGGAAGTTGATCCATGAAAGACCCCTATGAGGTGCTGGGCATCCAGCGCGGAGCCAGCGAGGAAGAAATCAAAAAAGCCTATCGTGCCAAGTGCAAGCGCTGGCACCCCGACCTGAACCCCAACGACCCCACGGCCGAAGAGCACTTCAAGGAAGTGCAGGCGGCCTACGACGCCATCACCAAAGGGGAGACCGGCCCCCAGAACGGCGGCTACGGCAACCCCTACGGCCAGCAGCAGAGCTATGGCGGCTTCTACAACAGCGGCTATCAGCAGGGCTACGGCCAGCAGGACGGCGACTGGGACTTCGGGTTCGACCCGTTCGGTTTTGGGTTTGGGTTCGGCGGCTACCAGCAGCAGAGCGGGCCGGGCTTCAGCAGCGCGGACACGCCCGAACTGCAGGCGGCGCGCAACTTCATCGTGAACCGCCGCTACGCCGAGGCCCGCCGTGTGCTGGACGGCATCGCGAACCGCACCGCCCGGTGGTATTATCTCTCGTCGCTGGCGAACCAGGGCCTGGGCAACAGCATCGACGCCCTGCAGGACGCCCGCCGCGCCGCCCAGATGGAGCCGGGCAACACCGAATACCAGGTGCATCTGCGCAATCTGCAAAGCTCCGGCCGCACCTACCGCACCCAGACGACCTATGCCCAGCCGGGCGGCCTGATGCGCTGGTGCTGGAGCATGATCCTGCTGAACCTTCTCTGCAACTGCTGCTGCGGCGGCGGCTGGGGCTGGGGCTGGCGGTTCCGGGGCATCTGATCTCTGCTGATACACTGATACAAAAGACCCCTGCCATGCAACTGCACGGCAGGGGTCTTTTCATCGTCTGATCGTTTTACTGGATGATGATGGTTCGGGTGATCTTCTCGCAGGAGTAGTTGCCGCCCACGGTCGCGGTCTGGACATACTCGCCCGGCTGGGTGGGCAGGGTGTCGAACTTGCTGCCGAACCAGCCGCCCTTTTTATAGGTGTAGCTGATCTTGCCCTCCGGAACGGGCTGGCCGTCCACTTCCAGCACGGCGCTCAGGTCGTAGTTCTGTGCTTCCTCCACGGTCATCGTGGCGGGCACTTCCTGCGCCCAGTAGGTGCGGACGCCTTCCGTCTTCGGCTTGATGCGGAACATGGCTACACCGGCGGTGTTCACGTCGCCGGATTCCAGCGCCACTGCACCGGCCACATAGTTGCCGGACTCGGTCGGCTGTTCATCCACGTAGATGCGGCTGAAGGCGCCATCCGGCAGGAATTTTCGGATGAGTTCCAGCGCCAGCTTCAGGCCGGTGGAAACATCCTTGATGGTGGGCATATAGAACTGCAGCACATCCATCACCGAAACGACCTCGTCGGCCACCCGCAGCAGCACGCTCACGTCGTTGCCGTCAATGAGTTGCTTGATGTAGGCGTAGAGGTTGAACTCCTCCTGCTGATCCGGCGTAGCGGACATCTTGCGCGGCAGCGGGATCAGCTTGAGCAGGGTGCGGATCTTGTCCGAGAGGACCAGCGTCACATAGCCCTTTGCCTCACCCTTGGTGCCGATGACCACGCCGATATACTGGGTGTCGGCGGGTTTGGTCACGACGCTGAGGGTGAACGGCGAACCATAAACCAACTCACCCGAAGTGGTCAGGCGGATGGAAACGATATCATTGCTTTCCTCGACATCTGCACTTTCTGCGGCGGGCAGCAGATCCCCCGCCGACGCTGCAAACGCCGGGGTAACGGCCACGCTCAGCGTCAGAAGGACGGCGAGCAGCAGCGAGATCATCCTTTTGGTCTTCATAGAGCAGACCTCCTGTTTGCATTTCAAAGGTTGCGGTCGTGCGGCGGGAAGCTTCCCGCCGGGCCAAAATTGCTTTGGGCCAACTTTATTTTACCGCATCCTGCCCTTTGGGTCAATAACGGGATTCAAGTAACTCAAAATTTTGATATAAAAACTGCCGCCGTGATTTTTTACGGCGGCAGTTTCTTCGCTCTTTACAGCTTGCTCAGCTGGGGGCCCTGGGCGGTATCCTTGACGGCCCAGCCCATCTCGGTCAGTTGGGCGCGGATGGCATCGGCGGTGGCCCAGTCCTTGGCTTTCTTGGCCGCAGCGCGCTTTTCGACCAGCTCGGTCACTTCGGCGGGCACCTCGTCCTTCCTGCGGTTGTACATCAGGCCCAGCACGTCGGTGATCTCGTCGAACGCCTTGGCGGCAGCTTCAAGCGCTTCTTTGGTGGAAGAAGCGGACAGGGTGTTGATCTCCTTGACCAGATCGAACACCGCAGCCAGCGCATCGGGGGTGTTCAGGTCGTCGTCCATAGCCTTGCAGAACTTGGTGCGGGCCTCGTCGGCCTTGGCCTTCAGACTCTCGTCGGTGCCGAACTCGCTCTTGCTCAGGGCGAAATCGAGGTTCTCGCGGCAGGTGTACAGGCGCTCCAGGCTGTTCTTGCAACTCTCGATGAGGTCTACGGTGTAGTTCAGCGGCATCCGGTAGCCTGCGGTCAACATGAAGTAGCGGATGGGCTCATAGCCGTAGAGGTTGGCCACATCGCGGACGGTGAAGAAGTTGTGCAGGCTCTTGGACATCTTCTGATTGTCCACATTGATGAAGCCGTTGTGCATCCAGTAGCGGGCGAACGCACAGCCGTTGGCGCACTCGCTCTGGGCGATTTCGTTCTCGTGGTGGGGGAAGATGAGGTCCTGCCCGCCGCAGTGCAGGTCGATGGTCTTGCCCAGATGGGTGCGGCTCATGGCGCTGCACTCGATGTGCCAGCCGGGGCGGCCCATGCCGTAGGGGCTTTCCCAGGCAGGCTCGCCGGGCTTGGCGGCCTTCCAGACAGCGAAGTCGGCGGGGTCTTCCTTCAGGTCATCCTCCATCTGGCTGCGCAGCTCGCGGTTGCCGCTCTCCAGATCGTCCAGCTTGAGGTGGCTGAGCTTGCCGTACTCCGGGTCGCTCTTGACGCGGAAGTAGACGTCGCCGTTCTTGGCCACATAGGCGTGGCCGGAGTCGATCAGGTCCTTGACGATGTCCAAAATCTGCTGGATATGCTCGGTGGCGCGGGGCTGGACGGTGGGCTTTTTGCAGTTCAGACCGGCGGCATCCTTGAGGTACTCGGCCTCAAAGCGCTGGGCGACTTCCTTCATGGAGGTGCCCTCTTCCTGGCCCTTCTTGATGAGCTTATCGTCGATGTCGGTGATGTTGGACACATAGATGACCTTGTTGCCGCGGTATTCCAGATAGCGGCGCAGGGTGTCGAACACGATCAGCGGGCGGGCGTTGCCGATGTGGATATAGTTGTAAACGGTCGGGCCGCAGACGTAGATGCGGTACTCGCCGGGCACCTGCGGCACGAACTCTTCCTTCTGGCGGGTCAGGGTGTTGAAAATCTGCATAAAAACCTCTCCTTTTGTGTGGCAGACAGAAGCCGCAAAAACAAAAAAGCCCTCCTCGCTGTACCCTGGTACAGCAACGAAGGCGGTTCTCATTCCAAATCGCGGTTCCACTTCTGTTTGTCGCTCAAAGCCGGTAACGGCGGCCGCCGCACTGCGATACTGTCCTTCCCGCAGTGTGCTCTCCGGGCGCACTTCCCACAGTCCTCTGCAAACAGGCTCCCAGCCAACGGCCCGTTCTCTCTGTGCAGACGCTCCCTGCGCTACTCTGCCCGGATCAACGCATTTGTTCTGATACAGGTTTATTATATCTGTCCGGCCTACGAAAGTCAAGGCGGCAAATCTTGATTTTATCTTGCGGAGCGTCGAATTTTATGGTATTTTAACAAGAAAAAATGACCGCCCAACGTTCCCCAACGCACGGTCATTTTCTCTTTGACGTGTCAGTAAGGAGCTAGCCGTTTTGCCGGACAGCGCCTTTTGCATCTTTATTATAGAGTTTTTTTATGATTTATCAATCATTTTACGGAGGTCCTCCATGTAGCTTTTAACCGAACGGCTTTTTCTCATCCTGCTGCAGCCGGATGGGATGCGCGCCCTGCCCGCCTGAGCGCAGCTTTTTCGGCATTCCCCTTTACATCTCCCTCAACTTGTGCCATAATTTACGATATTAAAGGGAAGCGTCTCCGGCTCCGGCAATTCGGCCGGTCTGGAGCGCAAGAGAGGGGTAAACTGCCATGAGTAAAACGATCATCCCGGCAAACTACACGCCTGCGCTGAATCTGTACGACACCCAGCGCGCCATCGGCACCGTGAAGCGGCTGTTCGCAGACACGCTCTGCGCCACGCTGAACCTCTACCGTGTGTCCGCACCGCTGTTCCTGGAGGCCTCCACCGGCCTGAACGACGACCTGAACGGCGTCGAGCGGAAGGTCACCTTCGACATCAAGGACAGCGGCACCGAAGCGCAGGTGGTGCAGTCGCTGGCCAAGTGGAAGCGCAAAGCCCTGAAGGACTACGGCTTCCGGGTGGGCAAGGGCCTGTACTGCGACATGAACGCCATCCGCCGCGATGAGGAGCTGGACAACCTCCACTCCGTCTACGTGGACCAGTGGGACTGGGAGAAGGTCATCCGTGAAGAGGACCGCAACGAAGCCTATCTGAAAAATGTCGTGCGCTCCATCGTGTCGGCGGTCTGCGCCACCGAGATGAACCTCCACGCCATGTTCCCCCAGCTGCAGGACCTGCCCCTGCACACCCCGAACGTGACCTTTATCACCACCCAGGAACTGGAAGACCTGTACCCTGACCTGACCCCGAAGGAGCGCGAGAACGCCTTCGTCAAGGAGAACGGCACCACCTTCCTGATGAAGATCGGCGCCCCACTGAAGAGCGGCAAGCCCCACGATGGCCGTGCGCCCGACTACGATGACTGGGACCTGAACGGCGACCTGCTGTTCTGGAACGAGCCGCTGCAGTGCAGCTATGAGCTGAGCAGCATGGGCATCCGCGTCAGCCCCGAAAGCATGGACCGGCAGCTGACCATGGCAGGCTGCGACGACCGCCGCGCCCTGCCGTTCCACAAGGCCGTTCTGTCCGGCGAGCTGCCTTACACCATCGGCGGCGGCATCGGCCAGAGCCGCCTGTGCATGCTGCTGCTGGGCAGTGCCCACATCGGCGAGGTCCAGGCCAGCGTCTGGGATCAGGCCACGCACGAAGCCTGCGCCAAGGCCGGCATCCCGCTGCTGTAACGACCAGCGTTCTTTCAAAGGCTGCCCCATGGGTCTTCCCGCGGGGCAGCTTTTTTTGCACCGTGCAAAAATTTCCAAAAACTTTTTTGCTTTTTCCCTTGACAGAACGCTGTGTTCCGTCTATACTGAACGCAGTTCATTTTGAGGTGATCGCATGAATCTTACCGCAACCTCCAAAGAGGATATCTTAAAAGCCAGTCGTGCCCTCATCCAGCAAAATGGATGGGCAGCGGTCAACATCCGCGCCGTGGCTGCGGCCTGTGGTGTGTCGGTGGGCTGCATCTACAACTACTTTGCATCCAAGACCGAGCTGGTGAGCGCCACGGTGGAAAGCATCTGGAACGATATCTTCCACCGCCCGGAGGACGCAGCCGTCTTCCGGGACACGCTGGCCTGTGTCCGCTGGATGTATCGGCAGCTGGAATACGGCTGCGCCCAGTATCCCGGCTTTTTCACCCACCACTCCTTTGGCTTTATGCACCAGGGCACGGCGGATGGAAAACAGCAGATGCAGCAGGCGTGGCAGCACATCCTGCGGCAGCTGTGTTTCGTCCTGCAGCAGGACCCCAACGTCCGGCCGGACGCCTTCAACGACCAGTTCACTGCCGAACGGTTTGCCGGGGTCCTGTTTTCCCAGATGCTTTCCGCGCTGGTGCAGCAGGATTTCGACCCGTCCATGGTGCTGGAGATCGTCCGGCGGGCCATCTATTAAAAAACTTCCCACGGTTTCGTGGGGATTTTTTATCCGTCAAAGTGAACGTTGTTCAATTAAGGAGGTGAGGTTCCGTACTCTCAGGCAGGAACCCGCTGCATTCCCCCATTCCACCCATTTCAGACAACAAAGGAGATTTTTACGATGCGTGCGATCTTTGAAACGCTTTTTGACATTTTTTATCTGCTCACCGTCCTTTCCGTGGGCATCCGCATGATCCGGAACAGCAAAGGCTCCGCCCAGTTCCAGCTGTTTGGCTGGATGGCTGTGGTGCTGGGTGCCGGTGATTCCTTCCATCTGGTGCCCCGCGCACTGGCTCTGTGCACCACCGGCCTTGACAGCTACGCTTTCCAGCTAGGTCTGGGCAAGTGGATCACCTCGGTCACCATGACGGTATTCTATGTGCTGCTGTACTACGTCTGGCGTCAGCGCTACCACATCCAGGGCCAGAAAGCCGTGACCTGGGCCGTCTACGCTCTGTCGGCTGCCCGTGTGATCCTCTGCATGATGCCCCAGAACCAGTGGCTCACCAACCATTCTCCCCTGTCCTGGGGCATCTACCGCAACCTCCCCTTCGCGCTGCTGGGCCTGCTGGTCATCGTGCTGTTCTACCGCAGCGCCAAAGAGCACCACGACACTGCGTTCCGCTGGATGTGGCTCACCATCGTGCTGAGCTTCGGCTTCTATATCCCGGTGGTGCTGTGGGGCGATGTGATCCCGGTCATCGGCCTGCTGATGATCCCCAAGACCTGCGCCTATGTGTGGACTGTCCTCATCGGCTATTCTGCCATGAAAGCAGAATACAAGAAAGCGGACTGATCCGTTCCCCTCTGCTTCACGCAAAAAGGGCCTGTTTTCCGGCGGCAGCTGCCGTCAGAAAACAGGCTCTTTGGGTTGCAGTTTATCGGCGTTTCCGGCTGTTGCCCCCCAGCCACCAGACCAGCACTGCGCAGATCAGGTTCCCGGCCAGGATGCACGCGCACCACAGCACCGTCTGCCGGGGCGTCTGCTCATACACCAGCAAAAAGGGGTAAGGCCCCGTCCACAGACGCTGGTAGTTGGCCCACAGGGCGATGCTTCCGTAGATCGCCGTCGGCACCAGCGCCAGCGGGATGTTCCGGGCCGGGAGCCGCGGCTCCCGTTCCAGAAAGACAAAGGAGACAAAAACGAGGACCGGGTTCAGCAGGTGGTGGTACAGCATGGAGCTTTCCGTCAGCAGGAACACCACACCGCCCTCATCGGGGTAGTAGGGTGCCAGCACGAAGACCACCGTCAGGAAGGTCAGGGTCAGGCAGCAGGCCGCAATGAACTTCAGCCGCTTGACCCAGCGGGGCAGCGCACGGCCGGACAGCAGCGCCCACAGCTGGCAGACTGCCACCAGCAGGCAGACCGCCGCCGAGAAGAGGTTGGAGTTTTCGGTGTAGAAGGTCAGGGCCTGCTCGCCCACCGCTTCCCAGCTCATCCGGATGGCGATGGGCTCCATCCGCACCACGGCCAGGTTCAGCAGGATGGACAACACCCGCCGAATCTTATCCAAAAGCGAATTTTGTTTCATTTTATTCCAGAATGGATCATTTTGCCGTGTTGATGAAGCTGCGGTTGTCCCACAGATACTTGATGCCGGAGATGGCGGTGGCCGCTGCCACCAGCCAGCACAGCCAGTCGGAGATGAGCCAGACGTTCAGATTGCCGAGGACGGTATTGCCATAGGTCAGCGAGATGCCGAAGAAGTAGAAGATGATGGTCAGCATCTGCAGCACCGTCTTCACCTTGCCCCACATATTGGCCGCGATGACCTTGCCGTCCTTCGCACCGGCGGCGACCATCCGCAGGCCGGACACCGCGAACTCGCGGGCCAGGATGATGCAGAGCACCACGGGGCTGCACACGCCGTCCCGCATCATGTAGATGAGGGCCACCGTGGTCAGCAGCTTGTCGGCCAGCGGGTCGGCAAACTTGCCGAAGTCGGTGACCATGTGCCACTTGCGGGCCAGATGGCCGTCCAGATAATCGGTGAAGCTGGCAGCGGCAAAGACGATGCCTGCCACCAGATACCATGTGGCGTTGAAGGTCTCGGTGCCAAACTCGGTCAGCGAGACGAAGATCATGAAGACGGGCACCAGAATGATGCGGCACAGGGTCAGTTTATTGGGCAGATTCATACGTTTTACCCTCCAATTTGTTATTTTTCGACAGTACCATACAGATCGTAAAGGTCGCTGTCGTCCACCAGGATGTCATAGAACGCGCCGGGATACAGCGGCTCTTCGCTGGAAACGCAGACGTTGCCGTCCACTTCGGGGGCATCGGCTGCGGTGCGGCAGAGGTACAGGCCGCTCTCGTCGTCGATGCCGTCGCAGATGACGCGGACGGTCTGGCCCACCTTGGCCGCCTGCTTCTGGGCCATGATGCCGGTCTGGATCTGCATCACCAGCTCGGCGCGCTTCTCCTTGACCTCCTGCTCGATCTGGCCGTCCATGCGGGCGGCCACGGTGTTCTCCTCAGCCGAGTAGGCAAAGCAGCCCAGACGGTCGAACTGCACTTCCTTGACGAAGTTGCACAGGTCTTCGAACTGCTCCTCGGTCTCGCCGGGGAAGCCTGCGATCAGGGTGGTGCGCAGGGTGATGCCGGGGATCTCGCGGCGCAGCTTGCCGATGACGTCCAGCAGCTCCGCGCGGTTGGAGCGGCGGTTCATGTTCTTGAGGATGACATCGTTGCAGTGCTGGATGGGCAGATCGAGGTAAGGCAGGACCTTCTCGTTCCGCTTCATGGCGGCAATGAACGCATCGGTGATCCGCTCCGGGTAGGCGTACATGATGCGGATCCACTCGATGCCCTGGACCTTGTTCAGCTGATCCAGCAGCTCGCAGATGCTGCCGGGCTTGCCCCAGTCCTCACCATAGGCGGTGGGGTCCTGCGCCACGATGATAAGCTCCTTGACGCCCTCACCGGCCAGCCAGCGGGCCTCGGCCACACAGTCGGCCATATCACGGCTGCGCAGCGGGCCGCGGATACCGGGGATGGCGCAGTAGTGGCAGCGGTTGTTGCAGCCTTCGGCGATCTTTAAGTACGCATAGTGGGCGGGGGTGCCGATGACGCGCTTGCCGCCCAGCGGGAAATCCTTCTTCAGGCCGTAGCTTTCGAGGTGGTCCTCGCCGTTGAACAGGCGGGCCACGATGGAGTCAATGGCCTTGTTGGAGGCGCAGCCGACCACGGCGTCCACTTCGGGGATCTCCTCCTCGATCTGGCTGCGGTAGCGCTCGGCCAGGCAGCCAGTGACGATGACCTTCAGATCGGGGTTCTGCTGCTTGTAGGAGCAGGCTTCGAGGATGTTCTCGATGGCCTCGGTCTTGGCGCTCTCGATGAAGCCGCAGGTGTTGACCAGAATGACATCGGCCTCACCCAGCTCGGCCACGGTCTCGTGCCCGGCAGACAGCAGGATGTGGACCATGCCGTCCAGATCGACCTGGTTCTTCGGGCAGCCAAGGGAAATACATGCAATTTTCATAAGGGGATGCTACTCTCTTTCTTCTACAATTGGGTTCTCCTTCATGCAACCTCTCCGTCAATGCTTCGCATTGCCACCTCCCCTTGTAGGGGAGGCCTTGGCAGTCCTCGCAAAGTTTCTGGTTTTGCCAGAGGCTCCCCTACTAGGAAAGACTCCCCCGGCCGGGGGAGGTGGCGTGTAAACGCCAGAAGGGGAATGGCTGTCGAGCGGATGCGAGACTGAGAGGTTGTACAGAGGATCTGTTACTCTTCTTCGATCCGTTTAATCGCTTCCTTAATAACGGCATATGCAAAGCCCCGGCGCATCAGAGCGGCCACCACGAGGTCGCGGCGTCCGGCTTCCAGTTTTTTGCGGTAGCGGCTGGCCACCAGCGCGGCGGCGGCTTCCAGCTCCGGGTCTTCCCCGGTCTCGTCGGCGGCATAGACCGTGTCCAGCGCCTGTTCGATCTGCGGGGCGCTCAAGCCCTTCTGCCGCAGATTCTGTGCAGCAGCGCGGCGGCTTTTTTTCGCCGCCAGCAGGCCATGGGCGCGGGTCTCGGCATAGCGCGCATCGTTGACATACTCCCGCTCCACCATCTCAGCCACCACGGCGGCAGCCGTCTGCCCGGCAAAGCGGCGGTTCAGCCGCTCGTAGAGGCCGCCGGAGGACAGCTCCTGCCCAGCCAGCAGCTCCATCGCGCGGGCACGGGCCTTGGCCGCATCGGTGGATTTTTCCGCCTCGTCCAGCGGGCGGCGGGCTCCACGGTAAAATGCCATTTACTCTTCCACCATGATGTCCAGTTCGCTCTCGCTGCTGCGGACGGGAGCCTTGACCACCGGCTCCTTGGCCGGGGCGGACTCGGCCTTGCTGCCGGCGTCCGGTGCAGCGGCGGCTGCCTTTGCGGTGCGGCGGGTGGCATAGAGCTTGTCGGCATTGGCGCGGATCTGGCCCTCGATGTCGTTGGCCAGCTCCGGGTTGTCCCGCAGGAACTGCTTGGCGTTGTCGCGGCCCTGGCCCAGGCGGATATCGCCATAGTTGAACCATGCACCGCTCTTCTGGACGATGCCCAGCTTGACGCCCAGATCGATGAGCTCGCTCATCTTGGAAATACCCTCGCCGAACATGATGTCGAACTCGGCCTCACGGAACGGAGGGGCCACCTTGTTCTTCACAATCTTGGCACGGGTGTGGTTGCCGATGAACTGGCCGGAGGAGTCCTTCAGGCCCTCCACACGGCGGATGTCGATGCGCACCGAGGAATAATACTTCAGTGCACGGCCGCCAGTGGTGACTTCGGGGTTGCCGTAGACGACGCCGACCTTCTCACGCAGCTGGTTGATGAAGACGCAGACCGTGTTGGTCTTGCCAATGACGCTGGTCAGTTTGCGCATGGCCTGGCTCATCAGGCGGGCCTGCAGGCCGACGTGGCTGTCGCCCATCTCGCCCTCGATCTCGGCGCGGGGGACCATGGCGGCGACCGAGTCCACGACGATGGCGTCGATGGCACCGGAACGGACCAGCGCCTCGCAGATCTCCATGGCCTGCTCACCGGTGTCCGGCTGACTGACCAGCAGGTTGTTGATGTCCACGCCCAGTGCCTCGGCATACACGGGGTCCAGCGCGTGCTCGACGTCGATGAAGGCGACCTCGCCGCCCTGCTTCTGGGCCTCGGCCAGGATGTGCAGGGCCAGCGTGGTCTTACCGCTGGATTCCGGGCCGTACACCTCGACGATGCGGCCACGCGGCACACCGCCCACACCCAGCGCCATATCCAGGCCCAGGCTGCCGGTGGAGATGGCTTCCACCTGCATGGCGGCATTGTCGCCCAGCTTCATGACGGCACCCTTGCCGAACTGCTTTTCGATCTGGGCCAGCGCGGTCGCCAGCGCGTCCTTCTTGGCACCCGGCTCGGTCTTCTGGGTCGCGGTGACGACCGTGTTCTGATTCTTTGCTGCCATAGTGTTCTCCTTTGCTGTCCTCTCCCGGCGCGGCTCGTTCCGCCGCCTGCGCGGGGCATTCCGATTCTTTCTCTAATAGTATATCACAAATCCAGAATATTACAACAGGAAGTTGTTTGTTTTTTCGATTATTTTTCCCTCGCAAGCTGACTCGCAAGTCGGCGCAAACCCTCGCCCTTCGGCAGGCCGGGCAGGCCCTCGCATCTTGCGGCAGGCAGCTTCACTTACCGCTTCTTCGCGCCGTTATGGCCCGGTCGTTGCCGCCGTAGTCCTTCCGGCAGGCGATCCCGACCCAGCCGTTTGCTTCCAGCAGGTCCGTGACGGCTTCCCGCTGCTGCCAGCCGATCTCCAGCGCCAGCGCACCGCCGGGGCGGAGCGCTCTCTGGTAGTGTTCCGCGAGGGCGCGGTAAAATACAAGGCCGTCCTCCCCCGCTGCCAGCGCCATGGCCGGTTCCTGCGCCACTTCGGGCTGCAGCTGCCTCATCTCGGCCGCGGTCAGGTAGGGCGGGTTGGACACGATGAGGTCCAGCTCCCCTTCCGGCAGAGTCTCCCAATAGGTGAACAGGTCTCCCTGCACCGGGGTCAGATGCAGCCCATTGGGCAGGCGGGCATTCCGGGTCAGATACGCAAACGCCGCCGGGCTTTTTTCCAAGCTCGTCACCTCTGCCGCCGGGCAGAACCGCTGGACGCCCAGGCCCAGACAGCCGGTCCCGGCGCAGAGATCCAGCACCTTCGGGTGCGGGACGCCCCGCAGCAGTTCGGCGGCGGCCTCGGCCACCACTTCGGTATCGGCACGGGGGCAGAGCACACCGGGCCCCACCGCCAGCTCAAAGTCGAGGAACGGCCAGCTGCCGCAGAGGTATTGCAGCGGCTCACGGTCGGCACGGCGGGCAGTCAGGGCTTCCAGCTGCGCCGCCTGTGCGGCGGTCAGCGGAGCCGTGGCCAGCCGGGCGTCTGCGCCCACCGCCAGCCGGAAGAGTTCGGCCGCGTCAAAATCGGCATCGGGGCAGCCCGCCTCGGTGAGCCGGGCCTCCACCTGCCGCAGCGCCGCGCGGGGCAGGATGCCTTCGTTCACCATCTGCCATCCTCCGGGTCTTCGGGCAGGACGGGCGTCACCGCCGCAATGGCCACTTCGATCATGCTGTCGTCCGGCTCGAACACGGTCAGATGCTGCACCCAGATGCCGGGCTGTCGGATGATGCGGGTGGCAAGGTTGTCGGACCGGCCGCACCACTTTAGCAGCTCGTAGCTGATGCCCATGACCACCGGCAGGAGCAGCAGTTTGAACACCACCCGCAGCCCGGTGCTGGACCAGGGCAGCACACTGTACAGGAAGACGCTGACGATGACGACCAGGATCAGAAAGCTGGTGCCGCAGCGGGGGTGGAAGCGGGTATATTTACGGACGTTCTCCACGGTGAGCGCATCCCCGGCCTCATAGCAGGCGATGGTCTTGTGCTCGGCCCCGTGGTACTCGAACACGCGGTGGATCTCCTTCATTTTGGAAATGGCGACCATATAGCTCAGGAATATGGCCACCTTCAGGACCGCTTCGAGGACGACCTTGCTCCACCGGCCCAGCGGGAGCAACCGGTTGACGCCGCCCACCAGAACGGTCGGCAGCACCGTGAACAGCAGGATGGCAAACAGCCCGCCCAACACGGCGGCAGCGCCCAGCAGGACATCCTCGGCTTTTTTGCCCAGGTGGTCGCCCACCCATTTTTCAAAGGCGGTCTCCTCCTCTTCGGGGTCGTAGTCGTCGCCCATGCTCACCTGTGCGGAATACATCATGTACCGGTAGCCCATGATGAGGCTCTCCACCATCGAGATGGCTCCCCGCACGAGGGGGATCTTCGTCCAGATGCCGTGGGTTGGGGTCGGCTCGATCTTTGTCTCAATGGTGCCGTCCGGCTTGCGCACCGCGCAGCAGATGTTCTTCGGGCCGCGCATCATGATGCCTTCCATCAGGGCCTGCCCGCCCACGCTCGTTTTGAAACGTTCCTGTTTTGGTTGATTCATCCATGTCTCCTGTCCCCGCGCACGGCTGAGCCGGGCGGGCGATTTTTTTGCAGTTCTCATTTTACCGCAAAATTGTGTCTAAATCTTCTCAGCGCTTATAAAGGGGCAGGCCCAGCGTGACCACGGTGCCCCGGCCCAGGGTGCTCTTGAGGTCGAGCGTTCCGTCCAGCGCCGTCATGATGGAATCCACCAGCGCCAGACCGATGCCGCTGCCGCGCACTGAGTTGCTGCCCTTGTAGAACTTGGTCTTCACGTTTTCCAGGTCTTCCGGCGGGATGCCCCGGCCCTGGTCGATGATCTCGATGAAGGCCTTATACTCGCCCTGCCAGATCTTCACGGTGATGCGCCCGCCGGGAGCCGAATACTTGATGGCATTGTCCAGGATGTTGATGAACACCTGCCGCAGGCGGTCCGGGTCGGCATAGACGGGGATCATCTCCTCCGGCTCGTTGTAGGAGAGCAGCAGCCCCTCCCGCTGGATGCGGGCCTCGCAGAAGAGGACGGCGTCTGTCAGCTCGGCCACAAGGTCCAGCAGGCGGCAGTCCATCTTCAGGCGGCCGTTCTGCAGGCGGCTGAAATCCAGCAGTTCCTCCACCATGTTGTACAGGCGGGCCGTCTCGTTGTTGATGATCTCCAAGCCCTTGCGGTAGTTCTCGTCCTCCGGGTCGTCGAGGGTGCGCAGCGTTTCCACCCAGCCCCGGATGGAGGTCAGCGGTGTGCGCAGCTCATGGGACACCGAGCTGATGAACTCATTCTTCATCTTCTCGGTCTCTTCCAGCCCCTCGGCCATCTGGTTGATGGTGCCGCGCAGGCGGTCCACCTCGTCGCGGCTGTCGCCGGTCACGGGCAGGCGGACATCCAGTTCGCCCCGCGCGATGCTGGCAGCGGTGCGCTCCACCTGCCCCAGCGGGACCACGATGCTGCGCACGAAATACAGACCGGACGCCACCGTAAAGCCCAGAATGACCACCATCACCACGATGCTGATGAGGACGACGCTCTTCAGCTGGTTCTGGATGAGGGTCAGGCTCGTAACGAGCCGCATGGCCGCCACGTCTTCGGCCGCATAGGGCACCAGACAGCAGACGGCCATGACCATCTCATTGCTGGCGGTGCGGTAGATGGCCATCCCCATGCCGTCGGCGTTCTCCTGCGCCCGCTCAAAGTCAACACTGCTCAGGATGCCCTCGGCATCGGTGCCGCTGGACGATGCGATGACGCCGCCGTAGCTGTCCAGCAGCATAAACTCGTATTTGTCCTTATCGGAGAACTGCTCCACCATCCGGCGCAGGGCCACGCTGCGGTTGGCGGCAGTTTTCTGGGCCGTGTCGCCGGTGTACATCTTCAGCTGGCCGTTCACCGAGGAAAAGCGGCGGTACATCGTCTGCTGGACGCTGTTGTAGTAGTTGCGTGAGCAGCTGTACAGGAACATGCCTTCGACCAGTATCAACAGCAGCACCGTCAGCATCAGGCTGCCCCGCAGCCATCGCCTCGTAATTCCGCTTCTCACCCTGCGCACCTCCCTTCCTCAGTCTGCCTTTTGTGAGCCGGAGCGGGTCATTCTTCCCACCGGTAGCCGTAGCCCCACACCGTCATGATGTGGGTCGGGTGGCTCGGCTCGTCCTCCACCTTCATCCGCAGGCGGCGGATGTTCACATCCACGATCTTCACATCGCCGAAGTAGTTCTCGCCCCAGACGCCCTTGAGGATCTTTTCCCGCACCAGCGCGATGCCGGGGTTGTGGAAGAACAGCTCCATGATCTGGAACTCCACCTGCGTCAGCTCGATGGGGCGGCCTGCCTTGAGCAGGACACGGCGGTTCTCGTCCAGCACAAAATCGCCGCTGACGAGAGCGGCGGGAGCTGCTTCCTTTCCGTTCTCCCCGCCCGCCGAGCGGTTCACACGGCGGCAGAGCGCCTCCACGCGGGCCAGCAGCTCGCTGACGCTGAACGGCTTGGTCATATAGTCGTCGGCACCGATGGACAGACCGCGGATCTTATCCTGCTCCTGCCCTTTGGCGCTGAGAATGATGATGCCGATCTTCTGGTCGGTGCGGCGGATGGTCTCGCAGAGCGAGAAGCCGTTCATGCCGGGCAGCATCACATCCAGAATGGCCGCATCGCAGCCCGGTCTCTGCTCCAGCAGCGGGAGCGCAGCCTCGGCGCTGTCGGCCTCCACGGCCTCCATCCCGGCCCGCCGCAGGTTCAGCGCGATCATCTCGCGGATGCTGGCTTCGTCCTCCACAACAAGTACCTTGACCATCTACAACATGCCTCCGTTCTATTCCGCCCCGGTATGACCACGGGGCCGGCCTTTTTTCAAGCGATTTCTTTTGTACTGCATCCAATCGGCCGGACAGGCTCAGTTCAGCCGATACAGCGAGCGGGACAGCCGATAGGTCTGGTCCTGGATGACGGCATCCTCGCCCAGCTTTGCCTGCATCTGGCGGGATGCCACCACGCCCAGCCGGGTCCAGCCCGCCGCGCTGGCGCTGGACGGCACCAGCCGCAGGGTGAGCACCAGCTTGTTTTCGTCCACCGTGCGCAGCTCCACCGCATCGTCGATGTCGGCGCTGTCGGTGAGCAGCAGGTTGCCCTCCCACTCGGCGGGCAGCTCGATGTAACAGTTCGTCTCTTCGTCCAGCAGGCCGAAGCTCTTTTCCGGGTCGGGCCGGGTGTAGTCCATCCAGACGATGAAGTCCATCCGTCGGCTCTGGCTCATGTTCAGCAGACCGGCCTCGTCCGGCTGGGTGGGGATTTCCACCGTGCCGTCGCCGTCCAGGTCACGGCTGACGAGGTTCGGCACATTACGCAGCGAGGCGCTGTAGAGCGCGCTGGCGCTGATCTGCTCGGCTGGGATCATCTGCTGGCTCTCTTCATCGAAGCGCAGGAGCACCGTAGCCAGATTGTTGCCGGAAATGCCGGTCCAGCCGTCCAGCACCAGATAATGCCGGCCGTCCGCTCCCAGGCCCGACGCCACCGAGGCGCAGCCGGAGAACTTGTCTGCCGACAGGCCCATGACGGCCACCTGCTGGAAGCTGCCGTCCCGGTTCACGGTCAGCAGCTCGATCTGCACTCCGCCGTCCTCCAGCGTGGACATCAGGATCAGGTCTTCGTTGCCGCCGCCGGTGATGTCCTCCACGAGGTACTGCTCGTAGGACTGCTCCAGAATGGCGTTCACCTCGCCGTGTTCGTAGGAATAGACGGCCAGATAGCTGTCCCCCTGCGCGGCCAGATAGCCCACCACCAGCTGCACAGCGTTTCCGTCCTGCAATTGCGCCAGCCGGACATTGTCCACCGTGTCAGCCAGACCCTCGATGGTCTGCTGCACCTTCCATGCGCCTGCGGCATCCTTCTGCAAAAAGGCGATGCAGACGTTGGAGGACTGGGCGGTCGTGTAGAGCACGGCGGCGTCCTGTTCACCGTCGCCGTCCAGATCCTGCAGCAGAAAGGGCGAAAGCAGCTCCCCCTGCATGGGGTATTTGAGCTGCGCACTCTCGCCCAGCCAGTCGTTCAGGGCACTTTGCAGCGCACCGTAATCGCCTGAAAGGCGCGGAGCGCGCAGCAGATCCTCGACCTGCATGTTGTCCGTCATGGGGAAGCTGCACCCCGGCAGCAGCCCCAGCAGGCAGCAGGCCGCAAGCGACAGGAAATGTCGTCGTTTCAACCGCAGTCCCTCCTCTCTGTGGAAAACTCCCGGCTGCGTATACAGTATTCAGTATAGCACGAATCGCGCCTCCGGGCAACAAAAAACGCCCTCTCCCCGAAGGGAAAGAGCGTTTCGTTACACTGTTTCTACAGTCAGAGTCGATCAGACGAGCTCCAGAACTGCCATCTCAGCAGCGTCGCCGCGGCGAGCGCCGATCTTGATGATGCGGGTGTAGCCGCCGTTGCGGTCAGCGTACTTGGGGCTGATCTCATCAAACAGCTTCTTTGCAACATCTTCCTTGGTGATGTAGGCATACACCTGACGCTTGGTGTGCAGGTCGCTTGCCTTGCCAAGGCTGATCATCTTCTCGGCCATGGAACGAACGTCCTTAGCGCGAGTGACAGTGGTCTCAATCTTGCCATTCTCCAACAGGTAGGTAACCATGGCGCGCATCATAGCGTTGCGGCTGTCGCTGGTTCTACCGAGCTTTCTGGTACCGGGCATCCCGTTTCACTCCTTAATTATTTTAGTTATTCATCGTCTGTGTTCAGCTTGAAGCCGAGGGAGTCCAGCTTCGCCATGACTTCCTCCAGGCTCTTGCGGCCGAGGTTGCGAACTTTCATCATTTCGTCCTCGCTCTTGCTGACCAGATCCTCGACCGTGTTGATACCGGCACGCTTCAGGCAGTTGAAGGAACGGACGCTCAGATCCAGCTCTTCGATGGTCATCTCCAGAGCCTTCTCCTTGTCGTCGTTGGTCTTCTCCACCATGATCTCGGTGCCAGCGGCCTCATCGGACAGGTTGACGAACAGGTTCAGGTGCTCGGTCAGCACACGGGCAGCCAGAGAAACGGCCTCCTGCGCATTGATCGTGCCATCGGTCCAAACCTCAATGGTCAGCTTGTCGTAATCGATTGCCTGGCCAACACGGGTGTTCTCAACATTGTAATTCACCTTGAGAACAGGGGTGTAAATGCTATCGACGGGAAGAGTGTTGATGTCGTTCTTCTCGACGATGGCCTGCTTATTGCGCTCTGCGGGCACATAGCCGCGGCCCTTATCGAAGGTGAGCTCCATGACGAGCTTGCCGCCCTCGCCCAGGGTCGCAATGTGCCATTCAGGGTTCAGGATCTCAATATCGTCGCCCTGCTTGATGTTGTCAGCGGTGACCTCACAGGGGCCCACTGCCTCAACACGCACTGTCTTCGGACCATCGGTGTACAGCTTTGCAGCAATACCCTTCAGGTTCAGGACAATTTCGGTAACGTCTTCCTTGACGCCCTCAATGGTGGAGAACTCGTGGACCACGCCGTCGATCTTGACGCTGGTCACGGCGACACCGGGCAGAGAGGAAAGAAGCACACGACGCAGGCTGTTGCCCAGTGTGATGCCAAAGCCACGTTCCAGGGGCTCCGCGACGAATCTGCCGTAGCGGCCATCCGGGGACAGGCTTGCCGTTTCGATTTTGGGACGTTCAATCTCCATCATATCTATGCCCTCCTTGTCAAACCGACGTTGCCGTCGGCCCATTATTAAATTCTTTCAAAGAAAAGAATGCGAAAGACTGCCATCCATCCGGAAGGCGCATCCTTCTTAATGGATTACTTGGAGTACAGCTCGACGATGAGGTGCTCTGCAACTTCGTAGTCGATGTCGCTGCGCTCAGGGAGCTTGGTGACGACGCCCTTCAGGGTGCCGGCCTCGCGGTCCAGCCAGGAAGGCAGAGCCACGACGGGAGCCTCAGGGCCAGTCAGCTTTGCGAACTTTGCAGAAGAACGGCTGGACTCACGGACCTCGATCACGTCACCGGCCTTGATCTGGTAAGAGGGGATGTTGACCTTCTTGCCATTGACGGTGAAGTGAGCGTGGCTCACCAGCTGGCGGGCGTCGCGGCGGGTCTGAGCAAAGCCCAGGCGGAACACGACGTTGTCCAGGCGGCGCTCCATGAGCTGGAGCAGGTTCTCACCGGTCTTGCCGGGCATTGCCTCAGCACGCAGGTAAGCATTGTGGAACTGCTTTTCCAGAACGCCGTAGATGAACTTGACCTTCTGCTTTTCCTTCAGCTGAGAAGCGTACTCAGACTGCTTCTTGCGCATGTTGCCATTGGAGTTGCGGGTGGTATTCTTCTTTGCATAGCCCATGACCGCAGGAGAAATGCCCAGGGCCTTGCAACGCTTTGCGATAGGCTGCGTATTCTTTGCCATAATTCAATTTCCTCCTTCGATCAGACACGACGGCGCTTCGGGGGACGGCAGCCGTTGTGGGGGATGGGAGTCACGTCCTTGATCAGGGTGACTTCCAGGCCGGTAGCCTGAAGTGCACGGATAGCGGACTCACGGCCAGCGCCGGGGCCCTTGACGTAGACCTCAACGGTCTTCATGCCATGCTCGATTGCGACCTTTGCTGCGGTCTCAGCAGCAGACTGGGCTGCAAACGGAGTGCTCTTGCGGCTGCCACGGAAGTTCAGGGAGCCAGAGGAGCACCAGGACACTGCATTACCCTGCAGGTCGGTGATGGTAACAACGGTATTGTTGAAGGTAGACTGGATATGAGCCTGACCAGCAGCAATATTCTTGCGCTCTTTCCGCTTCATGCGGACATTTGCGCCCTTCTTGGCATTATTTGCACTTGCCATTTCTCAAATCCTCCTTACTTCTTCTTGTTAGCGACCGTGCGCTTCGGGCCCTTGCAGGTACGTGCATTGGTCTTGGTGCGCTGGCCACGGCAGGGCAGATTCTTGCGATGGCGGGTGCCACGGAAGGACTGGATCTCGACCAGGCGCTTGATGTCCAGAGCAACGTTGCGGCGCAGGTCGCCCTCAACGATGATGTTTGCCTGATCGATGTAGTCACGGATCTTAGCCTCTTCTTCCAGAGTCAGGTCCTTGACGCGGGTATCGGGGTTGATGCCAGTTGCTTCCAGGATCTTGTTAGCAGTGGTCTGACCGATACCGTAAACGTAGGTGAGACCCACCTGAACGCGCTTCTCGCGGGGCAGGTCAACGCCGGCAATACGTGCCATAGTAGTTTCCTCCAAAATCATCCCATGTCAGTGTCGGGGTCTGCGCCGGGACTCTACGCACTTGACCCCCAGGCGCCCGAATTAGCCCTGGCGCTGCTTATGCTTGGGGTTCTGGCAGATGACCATCACGCGGCCTTTGCGGCGGATGACCTTGCACTTTTCGCAGATGGGTTTCACGGAAGGCTTGACCTTCATGATGTTGAACCTCCTTTTGGTTGATACCCTGACGCTTATTTGGAGCGCCAGGTGATGCGGCCCTTCGAAAGATCGTAGGGCGACATTTCTACGGTGACCTTGTCCCCGGGCAGGATACGGATGAAATTGGTCCGGAGCTTGCCGGAGATGTGCGCTAAGAGGATGTGCCCGCTGGGAGTGAGCTTCCCGGTGTTCTTATCCTCGCTCAACATTTCCACCTTAAAGATGGCGTTGGGCATGGCTTCACGCACAATGCCTTCGATTTCGATAACGTCTTCTTTAGACAAGCTATTTGCCTCCTCATTGGATCTGCTCAGTTTGCCATGAATTGACGGACAGGCGGCGATAACCGCCACATACTTCTTCTCCTGCGGCACAAAATCCGCAAAGTGGGCAGAAAATCCCTGTCCACCGAGAAAGCATCTGGCTGTCACGGCCATTTATAGATTATACACCTTTTGCATCCATTTTGCAAGTGCTTTTTTCCGTATTTCCGATAAAAATTTCCTCTGATGCAAAACCGGTCCTTTTCCGTGCCGTGTTTCGGGCGTCTCACCCTGTAGGATGAAACTTTTTCACCAAAACTTGTCGGAATTGCACAAATCACAGGTCTGGAGATCAAAAAAGACCTCCCCGAAGGGAGGTCTCAGCGCACTTGTGTTTACTGGAAGCGGAAGGTATCCGGGTCAAAATCGGGGTCATCCCAGCTACGGGTCATGATCTCGGTGTGATCCTTGAGGATGGCGATGGAGTGCTCAAAGTGCGCTGCCAGGCCGCCGTCCTTGGTCTTGACGGTCCAGCCGTCCTTGGACTGGGTGATCTTGCAGTCATACTGGCAGATCATCGGCTCAATGGCGATGGTCATGCCGGGCACCAGACGCGGGCCGCGGCCTGCGTGGCCGTAGTTGGGCACTTCGGGGTCCTCGTGCAGCTCATGGCCGGTGCCATGGCCAACGAACTCGCGGACGACGGAGAAGCCTGCATCCTCGCAATAGCTCTGCACCGCACAGCCGATATCGCCGATGCGGTTGCCTGCCTTGGCCTGCTCGATGCCCTTGTACAGCGCGGCCTTGGTCACGTCCAGCAGGCGCTGGGCTTCCAGGTCGATCTTGCCCACCGCATAGGTGCAGGCGTTGTCGCCGTTGAAGCCGTCCACCTTGGCACCGGTGTCGATGCTGACGATGTCGCCGGGGCGGATGACGATATCATGCGACGGGATGCCGTGGATGATGGTATCATTCAGGCTGATGCAGGCGGTTCCCGGAAAACCGTACAGTCCCTTGAAATTGGGGATGCCGCCGTGCTTCACGATGAACTCATAGATCAGCTTATCCAGCTCCCAGGTGGTCATGCCGGCCTCGATGTGCTCGCCACCGTACTTCAGGGCAGCTGCGCTCAGGGCATTTGCCCGGCGCATCCCGTCCAGTTCTTTCGCATTCTTGATCTGAATCACGTTTATGCCTCCAAAGCCTTCATGATCTCAGCCGTGGTCTCCTCGATGGAGGGGCAGAACGGGATGGCAGCCAGCTTGCCGCGGGTGCGGTAGAACTCCACCAGCGGCTCGGTCTGCTCATGGTAAGCATTCAGGCGGTCGAGCACCGTTGCGGGCTGATCGTCCTTGCGGATGACGAGCTTGCCGCCGCAGCAGTCGCAGACGCCTTCCACCTTGCTCTTCTTGTTGACGATGTGGTAGCTTGCGCCGCACTTCTCGCAGACGCGGCGGCCGCCCATGCGGTCCACGATCACATTGTCCTCGACCTGCAGCTCCAGCACCTTGTCGATGCGGATGCCCATGGTCTCAATGGCCTCGGCCTGCGCGATGGTGCGGGGCACACCGTCCAGGATGAAACCATTGGCACAGTCTGCCTCAGACAGACGATCCTTCAGAATGCCGATGATGACCTCATCGGGCACCAGCGCACCGGCGTCCATGAAGCTCTTGGCTTTCAGGCCCATCTCGGTGCCTTCCTTCACAGCCGCACGCAGGATGTTGCCGGTGCTGATGGAAGGAATGTTCAGCTTTGCGCAGATGATCTCTGCCTGTGTGCCCTTGCCGGCGCCAGGTGCGCCCAACAGAATCAGATTCATAGGATGGCTCCTTTCCTCTTATAAAAGGACGTTCGTATTTTTGTTTGAGTCGGCTAACGACTCACCAAAGCAAAAAAGCACTGAAAAGTTCGAGTCGTACTCTCCTTTCCAGTGCTTTCTCACATCCGTGCTTTATTGGATCAGCCGAGGAAGCCTTTGTGGTTGCGCATCGTCATGAAGCTGTCCAGGCTGCGGGTCGTGTCGAGTGCAACACCCACAACGATCAGCAGACTGGTACCGCCCAGCTGGATGCTCATACCGGTCAGGTTGCCGAGGATGATCGGCAGTACAGCCACCGCAGCCAGGAAAATCGCGCCGATGAGGGTGATCTTGTTCAGGGTGCGGGTCAGGAAATCGCTGGTCGGCTTGCCGGGACGGAAGCCGGGGATCGAGCCGTTGTTACGGCGCAGATTGTTGGCGATCTCCACAGGGTTGTACTGGATGGCCACATAGAAGTAGTTGAAGGCCAGGATCAGCAGCAGATAGATGACCACATACAGCGCAGACGTGTAGTTGAAGGTATGGAAAAACGCATACCAGAACGGATGTGCTGCCTGGTCGATCTGCAAAAAGCTGCCGACCGTGCCGGGGATCGAAACCAGAGCGGAAGCGAAGATGATGGGCATGACGCCGCTCATGTTCAGCTTCAGCGGCAGATAGCTGTTCTGCCCGCCCATCTGCTTGCGGCCCACCACGCGCTTTGCATACTGGATGGTGATGCGGCGTTCTGCATTCGTCATGATGACGATGAACACGATCACGACCAGTGCCAGCACGACCAGCAGGGGCAGCAGAATATAGAACTTGGTCTCGCCTGCGGCGGCGCGGGTCAGCAGACCCGTGACCGTGGTGTAGACGCTGGACCAGTTGGAAACGATCGAAGAGAAGATCAGAAGGGACAGGCCGTTGCCGATGCCCTTGTCATCGATCTGCTCGCCGCACCAGGTGATCAGCTGAGCACCTGCGGTGAAGGTAGCGATGATGACCACGGCGGTAAAGATGCCAGCCGCGCCGGTCGTATACTTCAGTGCGCCCATATTGCGGACCACGAAATAGTAGCCAAGGCTCATCACCAGAGCGATGACGCCGCCGGCATACCGGGTGATCTGCTGCAGCTTGTTCTGGCCGTCCGGCTCCTTCGCGATGTTTTCCAGCGAAGGGATCGCAACGGTGAGCAGCTGCACAATGATGGAAGCGTTGATATAAGGTGTCACACCTAACGCGAAGAGTGTGCACCGGGACAACGCACCGCCGCTCATCATATCAAGGTACGAGAGCATGTTGCCGTTCGAGAACATCTGGCTCAGTGCAGAGCCGGTGATGAACGGAACGGGGATAGCGCAGCCCAGACGATACACCACGAGGATCGCCAGCGTGAACAGGAGACGATTTTTCAGCTCGGGAATCTTCCATGCGTTACGGAATGTCTGAAACACCTTACATCACCTCAGCCTTTCCGCCTGCCTTTTCGATTTTTTCTTTGGCAGAAGCGGAATAGGCTGCGGCCTTGACGGTCAGAGCCTTGGTCAGCTCGCCGTTGCCCAGGACCTTAACGCCGTCCAGAGTCTTCTTGACCAGACCCTTTGCCTTCAGAGCCTCGGTGTCAACAACGGCACCGGCCTCAAAAGCTGCTTCCAGGTCTGCCACGTTGACGATGGCATACTGGGTAGCAAAGATGTTGTTAAAGCCAACCTTCGGCAGGCGGCGTGCCAGAGGCATCTGGCCGCCCTCGAAACCAGCGTGCTTCACGCCGGAACGGGCCTTCTGGCCCTTGCTGCCGAAACCGGCAGTCTTGCCATTGCCGGAGCCAATGCCGCGGCCCTTGCGGGTCACAGCCTTGTTTGCGCCGGGAATCGCGTGCAGTTCATGAAGTTTCATTATGCGTATACCCCCTGCTATTAGGCTTCGGTGACGCTGAGCAGGAAACCGATCTTTGCGATCTTGCCCTGCGTAGCGGCATTGTCAGGCTGAACGGTAACGTCGCCCGGCTTCTTCAGGCCCAGAGCCTCGGCGGTAGCGATCTGCTTTGCGCCGCGGCCGATCAGGCTCTTCTTCAGCTCGATTTTGAGCATCTTATCTGCCATGGTTTGTTACCTCCTTAACCCAGAATCTCTTTCACGGTCTTGCCGCGCTTCTCAGCGACGGACTCCGCGCTGACCAGGCCGCACAGACCTGCGAAGGTAGCAGAAACAACGTTGATGGGGTTGTTGGAACGCATAGACTTCGCACGGATGTCCTTGATGCCAGCAGCCTCAATGACGGCACGCACAGGGCCGCCGGCGATCATACCGGTACCAGGTGCAGCCGGCTTGAGCAGAACGGCGCCTGCGCCGTACTTGCCGACGATCTCGTGGGGGATGGTGGTGCCCTTCAGGGCAACCTTGTGCATGTTCTTCTTTGCAGCAGCTTCGCCCTTGCGGATTGCCTCAGGCACTTCGCCGGACTTGCCGATGCCGTAACCGATGGTGCCCTTGCCGTCGCCCACAACGACCAGAGCAGCAAACTTCATGATGCGGCCGCCCTTGACCGTCTTGGAAACGCGGTTGATGGAGACAACCTTGGTGATCATGCCGTCGTCTTCACGGTTTCTCATAGCCATAATGTGTTTCCTCCTCTCATTACAGCTTCAGGCCGCCCTCACGGGCGCCATCAGCCAGGGCCTTAACACGGCCATGATAAACGTAACCGCCACGGTCGAAAACGACCTCGGTGATGCCCTTTTCCAGAGCCTTTGCTGCGATCTTCTTGCCGATCTCAGCAGCGGCCTCGACGTTGCCGCCGAAACCATTGAAGTCCTTGTCCATGGTGGAAGCCGACACCAGAGTCACGCCCTGCTCATCATCGATGATCTGAGCGTAAATGTGCTTGGCGGAGCGGAAAACATCCAGGCGAGGACGTGCTGCGGTGCCGCTGATCTTGTTGCGAACACGGCGATGACGACGAAGACGAGCTTCGTTCTTGTCGATCTGCTTAACCATTGTCTTTCACTCCTTACCTTATTTCTTGCCCTTGCCGGCTTTGCCTTCTTTGTGCTTGACGACCTCGCCCTCGTAGCGGATGCCCTTGCCCTTGTAAGGCTCAGGCGGCTTCTTGGCGCGGATCTCGGCGGCATACTGGCCGACCTTCTGCTTGTCAATACCGGTAACAGTGAAGTGGTTGGGGTCCTGCCACACGATGGTGCAATCCTCAGTATCGGGGATGTTCACCTGGTGAGAGAAGCCCAGGTTCATGACCAGGTTGGAGCCCTGCTTCTGGCAGCGCAGACCAACACCGACGATCTCCAGCTTCTTCTCATAGCCATTGACGACACCGTTCACCATGTTGGCGATGTTGGTGCGGGTCAGGCCATGCAGGCTGCGTGCTTCGGGCTCGTCATTGGGGCGGGTAACCAAAACCTCATTGCCCTCGACCTTGACGGTCATCAGGTGATGATAGTTGGAATTCAGGCTGCCCTTGGGGCCCTTGACGGCGACGGTATGTGCTGCCTCATCAACAGTGACCGTGACACCGGCAGGAATGACGATGGGTTTTCTTCCAATTCTCGACATTGTCTTTTACCCCTTTCTTACCACACAAAGGCCAGGACCTCGCCGCCAACGTGCGCAGCACGAGCAGCCTTATCGGTCATGATGCCCTTCGAGGTGGAAATGATTGCGGTGCCCAGGCCCTTCATGACCTTCGGCATATCCTCGCAGTTGGTGTAGATGCGCAGGCCGGGCTTGGAAACACGGCGCAGGCCGGCGATGACGGGCTCGCCATTTGCCTGATACTTCAGGGTGACAACGATGGTGCCCTGGACGGTATCGTTCTTGACCTGCATACCCTTGATGTAGCCCTCGTCAACCAGAATCTGGCAGATTGCCTTCTTCATGTTCGATGCGGGGATCTCCACAGAAGGGTGTTTGGCAGTGCTAGCGTTGCGGATGCGAGTCAGCAGGTCCGCGATAGGATCAGTAATCTGCATTTGCCACTAACCTCCTTAGATTAGCTCTCATTTGTTTTATAATGATACCGCTCCGAAACAATCGTTTGCCCCGGAGCGGATATCCGACCATTTATCCGGCGTCCGGTAAATTACCAGGAAGCCTTCTTGACACCGGGAATCTCGCCCTTGTAGGCCAGCTCACGGAAGCACACACGGCACACGCCGTACTTGCGCAGCACGGAGTGGGGGCGGCCGCAGATGCGGCAGCGGGTGTATGCACGGGTAGAGAACTTAGCAGGACGAGACTGCTTCAGCTTCATAGACAGTTTAGCCATTGTACCAATCTCCTCCTTAGTTATTCTCGGTAGCGAACGGAGCGCCCAGAGCCTTCAGCAGCTCCTTGCCCTCTTCGTCGGTCTTAGCGGTGGTAACGAAGCAGACGTCCATGCCGCGGACTGCATCGACCTTATCGAAGTCGATCTCCGGGAAGATGATCTGCTCCTTGATGCCGCATGCGAAGTTGCCGCGGCCGTCAAAGCCGTTGCCGTTGATGCCGCGGAAGTCGCGGACACGGGGCAGAGCGACGTTGAAGAAACGATCGACGAACTCGTACATGCGCTCACCACGCAGGGTGACCTTGCAGCCGATGGGAGTGCCCTGGCGCAGCTTAAAGTTTGCAACGCTCTTCTTGGCACGGCAGACGACTGCCTTCTGGCCAGTGATCTGGCCCAGATCCTTCATGACAGCTTCCAGGATCTTCTCGTTGTCCTTGGCTTCGCCGCAGGCAACGTTGATGACGACCTTGTCCAGCTTGGGGATCTGCATAACGCTCTTGTAACCGAACTTGGAGTTCAGAGCAGGAGCAATTTCATTGACATACTGTTCTTTCAAACGAGCCATTGTTCCATACTCCTTTCTTACAGCTCAGCGCCGCACTTCTTGCAGACGCGGACCATCTTACCGTCCTTCTCGACGTGGCCCACGCGCACAGCCTTGCCGCACTTGGGGCAGATGGGCATGACCTTGGATGCGTACATTGCACCCTCAGCCTTGACGATGCCGCCCTGCTCGCCCTGACGGCGGGGCTTGACGTGCTTGGTAACCATGTTCTGGCCCTCAACGATGACCTTGTTCTCAGAGGGGCTGACCTGCAGGACCTTACCAGTGTGGCCCTTGTCCTTGCCGCTGATGATCATAACGTTGTCGCCGGTTTTAACATGAAGATTATTCATTACGAAAACCTCCTTACAGCGATTCCGGAGCCAGGCTCAGGATCTTGGTGTAGCCGGCATCACGCAGCTCGCGAGCGACGGGTCCAAAGATACGAGTACCCTTGGGGCTCTTGTCGGCCATGACGATAACGGCGGCGTTCTCATCGAAACGGATGTAGGAGCCGTCGTCGCGGCGGACGCCATGCTTGCTGCGCACGATGACAGCCTTGACGACGTCGCCCTTCTTAACGGAGCCGCCGGGGGCTGCCTTCTTGACAGAGCAGACCACGACGTCACCAATGTTTGCGTATCTCTTGCGGGTGCCGCCCAGCACGCGGAAGCACATCAGCTCCTTGGCACCGGTGTTGTCGGCAACTTTGAGATAAGTTTGCATCTGAACCATTTCAGATATCTCCTTTCAAACTGTTCAAAGCAGCGGGCAAAGATTACTTTGCCTTCTCAACGATACGGACCAGGCGCCAGCGCACATCCTTGCTCAGGGGGCGGCACTCCATGATCTCAACACGGTCACCGATGCCGCACTCGTTCTTCTCATCACGAGCCTTGAACTTGGCGGTACGCTTCAGGATCTTCTTGTACAGGGGGTGCTGCACGCTATCCTTAACGGCAACCACGATGGTCTTATCCATCTTGTCGGACACGACGACGCCGACGCGGGTCTTTCTCAGATTACGTTCTTCCATCGTTTAACCTCCTTACTGCTTCTCAGCCAGAACGGTCATCACGCGGGCGATGTCCTTCTTGACTGCTTCGATGCGGCCGGGGTTCTCCAGCTGGTTGATGGCATGCTGGAAGCGCAGGTTAAACAGCTCAGCCTTCAGATCTGCCAGCTTGCTGGTCAGCTCTGCGGTCTGCATCTCGCGGAGTTCATTAGCCTTCATTGGTGCCATCCTCCTTCACGGAGTCCTCACGGACCACAAATTTGCACTTGATGGGCAGCTTGTGCATAGCCAGGCGCAGAGCCTCACGAGCAGTTGCCTCATCGACATCTGCCAGCTCGAACAGAACGCGGCCGGGCTTGACCACAGCGACCCAGTATTCGGGAGAGCCTTTACCGGAACCCATTCGGGTCTCAGCGGGCTTCTCGGTAACGGGCTTATCGGGGAAGATCTTGATCCAGACCTTGCCGCCGCGCTTGATGTAACGAGTCATCGCAACACGGGCAGCCTCGATCTGAGTGGAAGAGATCCATGCCGGCTCCAGAGCAACAAGGCCGTACTGGCCCTGGCACACCACGTTGCCGCGGGTAGCCTTGCCGGTCATGCGGCCGCGCTGAACGCGGCGGTACTTAACACGCTTAGGCAGTAACATTACTTGTTGCCTCCTTCCTTCTTCTGAGCGGTCTTAGCGCTCTTCAGGACCTCGCCCTTGTAGACCCACACCTTGACGCCGATGCGGCCGTAGGTGGTAGCAGCCTCTGCAAAGCCGTAGTCGATGTCGGCACGCAGGGTCTGCAGGGGGATGGTGCCCTCATGATAGCTCTCGGTACGAGCGATATCAGCGCCGCCCAGACGGCCGGAGCACATTGCCTTGATGCCCTTTGCGGGAACGGTAGAACGATCGCGGGGGCTCATGGCATTGCGCATGCACTGCTTCATGGCACGGCGGAAGGTCACGCGGTTCTCCAGCTGACGAGCGATGTCCTCAGCAACCAGCTGAGCGTTGGTGGAAGCGCTCTTGACCTCGATGACATTGACGATCACGGTCTTGCCATACTCTTTGGTCAGCTTGTTCTGGAGTGCAATGCGCTCTTCGCCGCCCTTGCCGATGACCATGCCGGGCTTTGCGCAGTAGATGTTGACGGTGACGCGGGGAGCGGAAGTGGAAGGATCCACAGTGCGCTCGATCTCGATCTTGGGGACGCCAGCGTCCTTCAGCTGAGCCTTCAGCTCAGTGCGGATCTTGTGATCCTCGACGAGGTTATCGCTGAAATCCTTCTTGGAGGCAAACCAGCGGCTGTCCCAGTCTTTAATAACGCCGACACGAATGCCGTGCGGATTTACTTTCTGGCCCATTGTTTTCCCTCCTTACTCTTTCTCTTTCAGAACAACGGTCATGTGGCTGGTGCGCTTCAGGATGCGGTAGCCGCGGCCCTGTGCACGAGGCATCATGCGCTTCAGCGTCGGGCCGGGGCAGACGTAGCACTCGGCGACGTAGAGGTTGTTCTTGTCCATATTGAAGTTGTTTTCCGCATTTGCGGCTGCAGACTTCACCAGCTTCAGAAGGGGCTCACAAGCGGCCTTCGGGGTGTACTGCAGGATTGCCAGCGCTTCGTCCAGGGGCTTGTTACGGATCAGATCCATAACGATGGACACCTTACGAGGACTAATGCGGGCATAACGAAGAATTGCCCGAGCTTCCATGTTGTGTTCCTCCTTCTCTTACTTCGAATTACCGGTGTGGCCCTTAAAGGTGCGGGTGGGAACGAACTCACCCAGCTTGTGGCCAACCATATCCTCGGTCACGTACACAGGCACATGCTTGCGGCCGTCGTGGACGGCAAAGGTGTGACCAACGAATTCGGGGAAGATCGTGGAGGCGCGGCTCCAGGTCTTGATGACCTGCTTCTTGCCGGAAGCGTTCATCGCTTCAACGTGCTTCAGAAGAGCAGCCTGGACGAAAGGTCCTTTTTTAATGCTTCTACCCATTGTCTTAAACTCCTCTCTTACTTACCTGCACGCTTCACGATCAGCTTATCGGAGCGCTTATGATGCTTGCGAGTCTTGAGACCCAGAGCGGGCTTGCCCCAGGGAGTCATAGGACCGGAGTGACCAACAGGTGCGCGGCCCTCGCCACCGCCGTGGGGGTGGTCGCAGGGGTTCATGACAGTACCGCGGCTGCCGGGACGGACGCCCATGTGGCGCTTGCGGCCAGCCTTGCCCAGGTTGACGTTCTCGTGGTCGATGTTGGAAACCTGGCCGACGACTGCGGTGCAGTTGACGGGCACGTTGCGCATCTCACCGGAGGGCAGACGAACCAGTGCGTAGCCGTTCTCCTTTGCCATCAGCTGAGCCATGTTGCCAGCGGAACGAACCAGCTGAGCACCGCGGCCGGGATACAGCTCGATGTTGTGGATGATGGTACCGACGGGGATGTTCTCGAAGGGCAGGCAGTTGCCGGGCTTGATGTCGGCGCCCTTGCCGCTCAGGATCACATCGCCGACCTTCAGGCCGTCGGGAGCAATGATGTAGCTCTTGACGCCATCGGTGTACTCGACCAGAGCGATGAATGCGCTGCGGTTCGGATCGTACTCCAGGGTCTTGACGGTAGCGGGCATATCGGTCTTCTGACGCTTGAAGTCGATGACACGATACTTGGTGCGGTTGCCGCCGCCCTGGTGACGGACGGTGATGCGGCCGGTGTTGTTGCGGCCGCTGTGCTTCTTCATGGGCTCCAGCAGGCTGCGCTCAGGAGCGACCTTGCTCAGGACGCTGTAATCCGTGACGGTCATGCCGCGGCGGCCCGGAGTAGTGGGGCCATACTTCTTGATAGCCATAATGCTATTCTCCTTTATTTATCTTATGAATTATTATCGGGGTCATATCCCCATAGAGGAACCCTCGGTGGGTTCGATCAGACCATGCTGTTGAAGAACTCGATTTCCTTGGAGTCCTTGGTCAGGGTGACGATGGCCTTCTTGGATGCAGCAGTGTAACCTGCGTGCATGCCCTGGCGGCGGAAGCGGCCACGCACAGAAATGGTGTTGACCTTTGCGACCTTAGCGCCGGGGAACAGGGTCTCGACTGCCTGAGCGATCTCGACCTTGGTAGCGTCGGTAGCGACCTTGAAGGTGTACTTCTTGTCGGCGATGCCAGCCATGGAGTTCTCGGTAATGACCGGCTTCAGGATGATATCATGTGCGGTTTTCATTAGCCAAGCACCTCCTCAAGCTTCTTTGCTGCGTCGACGCTGATGATCAGCTTGTCGGCGTTCAGCACGTCATAGGTATTCACGCTGCCAGCGAAGGTGGTCTTGACACCGGCAATGTTGCCAGCGCTCTTGACGAACTTTGCATCGACAGTCTCATTGACCAGCAGGTTCTTCTTGCCGGCGCCAACGGCGTTCAGCATTGCAACCACGGTCTTGGTCTTGTACTCATCGCAAGCGAACTTGTCAACAACGACCATGTTGCCATTGGCAGCCTTATCGGACAGGACGCTCAGCAGAGCCAGGCGCTTGACCTTGTTGTTGATGTGGTAGTTGTAGCTGCGGGGCTTGGGGCCCAGAGCAACACCACCGTGAGTCCACTGGGGAGCACGGATGGAGCCCTGACGAGCGTGGCCGGTGCCCTTCTGACGCCAAGGCTTCTTGCCGCCGCCGGAAACCTCCATGCGGATCTTGGTGTTCTGGGTGCCCTGACGCTGGTTGGCCAGGAAGTTCACCACAGCAATGTGGACAGCCTTCTCGTTCGGGGTGATACCGAACACGGCGTCGGAAAGCTCGATCTCGCTAACATGCTGACCGTTCATATCGACTACGTTAAACTTTGCCATTGTAGCTTTCCTCCTTACGCCTTCACGCTGTTGGCCAGGGTGACGATGGTGCCCTTGGTACCGGGAACTGCACCCTTGACAGCGATCAGATTGTTCTCGGTGTCAACCTTGACAACGGTCAGGTTCTGCACGGTGACGCGCACAAAGCCCATGTGGCCGGGCAGGCGCTTGCCGGGGAACACGCGAGAGGGGGTAGAAGTGGAACCGTTGGAACCTGCATGACGAGCAACAGGACCAGTGCCGTGGCTCTCACGCAGACGGTGCTGACCGTAGCGCTTGATAACGCCCTGGTAGCCCTTGCCCTTGGAAACGCCCACAACGTCGACCTTGTCGCCAGCTGCGAAGACATCAGCCTTCAGCACGTCGCCAACGTTCATTGCGGAAACATCTTCCAGACGGAACTCGCGCAGGGTCTTCTTGGGGGCAACGTTTGCCTTCTTGAAGTGGCCTGCAGCTGCCTTGTTGACCTTCTTGGCGGAAACCTCGCCGAAGCCCAGCTGAACAGCCTGATAACCATCGCTCTCGACGGTCTTCTTCTGCACGACGGTGCAGGGACCTGCCTCGATGACGGTCACGGGAACGACCTTGCCGTTCTCATCGAACAGCTGAGTCATACCGACTTTCTTGCCGATAATGCCTTTAACCATTTTCTTTTCCTCCTGTAAAGGTTATTGGTTGGCGGCGCACGTCACCGCCAACATGACCCCTCGGGAAACGAGGAGCATCTCCGGATCAGCTTTTACAGCTTGATCTCGATGTCCACGCCAGCGGGGAGCTGGAGGCTCATCAGAGCCTCGACCGTCTTGTTAGACGGCTTCAGAATGTCGATCAGACGCTTGTGAGTGCGGCTCTCGAACTGCTCGCGGCTATCCTTGTACTTGTGGGTAGCACGCAGAACGGTCACGATCTCGCGGTCGGTGGGCAGGGGGATGGGGCCGGACACGCGTGCACCGGTGTGCTTTGCGGTCTCCACGATCTTCTCTGCTGCGGCATCGATCAGCTGAGCATCATAGCTCTGCAGACGGATTCTGATTTTCTCTTTGACTGCCATTGCTTACGCCTCCTGAAAAAATTGATTTTGCCCTAGGCGAGCCGATAAATTGCTCTACACAGTTCCGGGTGTTCCTCGATTTGGCACTAGAAAAACCGGTGAACCGCCTGGCAGTTCTCCCGGAAAAATATTAGCAAATCAAATCCGAACATTGGTTCCGCCCGTTTCGCAGGTCACCCTGCCGAGGGAACGTATTCCATCGCTGTCAGTAATTTTTTCGCCCGGTTCTAAGATCGGACATACTCCGCGGAAATAACCCATCACAGCTATCGCCGGATGACAACCTCCCGCATCTACGCATATCGCTGGCCTGCACGACTTGTATCGCACAAGCCTTTTGCAGCCGAGAGATATTTTATCACATCTTCGTGCATTTGGCAAGTGTTTTTTCGCGATTTTTCAGAAAAAATCCGATTTTTCTTTTTTATTTTCTTCTTTCGGCCTCCCGGCTCAAATTTTGTGCAGAACGCACAATTTCCGGAAGCCCTTTTCGGTGGAAAACCGGAGTCGCCCTTTCAGGATGCCCCCAAAAAGCTCCTGTTATACAAAACCCTCTCCGTCATCGCTGCGCGATGCCACCTCTCCCGAAGGGCGAGGTTTTGCGCTGACTTGTGGGGCAGCGTGAAAGCTCCCCCTTCGGGGGAGCTGGCAAAGCCGCTGGGCTTTGACTGAGAGGGTCTGTTCTATTTACTTCTTCATTTTCAGCCGCTCCGCCAGATCCTCCCTCGGTGTGATGTAGACGGTCGTGTACACCTCGTACAGCACCATGCCGGGCTTGGCACCGCTGGCTTTCCAGATGTTCTTCACCTCGGTGGTGTCCACCGCGACCTTGGCACCGGTGCCCGCCTTGAAGGTGCTGGAATACAGCACGGCAAGCTCGGCGGCTTCCTGCCGGGTGGTGTCAGGGATGTCCTCTCCCCGGCTCATGACCACCACGTGGCTGCCGGGAGCCTTCTGCACATGGAACCACAGGTCTTTGCCGCGGGCGGTGTGAAGGGTGAGCCGGTCGTTCTGGGCGTTGTTCCGTCCCACCAGGATCTCAAAGCCGTCGCTGGAGGTGAACCGCAGGAAATCCGCCGGTTTCTGGCGCTTGTCCCGCTGCTTGTAATATTTCAGGTAGCCCTGGCTCTTCAGCTCCGCGCGGATCTCATTCAGCGCCGCCTCGCCGGAGGCCGTTTCCACCTCATATAAGACCGTTTCGAGGTAGGCGATCTCTTTTTCGCCCTCGGCCAGCAGGTCCACCAGCATCCGCGCCGCCGTCTGCTTCTTCTTGTAGTTCTTGAAGAAGTTCTGCGCGTTCTGGCTGGGCGTGAACCGCAGGTCGAGCGGAATGGTGACTTCCCTGCCCTCATCGTACCAGTTGGGCACGGTGATGCTCTTCATGCCCTTTTGGGCCAGATAGAGGTTGGCCGAGAGCAGCTCACCGTACAGGCGGAGCTTTTCGCTCTTGCCGCTGGCGGCCAGCTCTTCCTGCCGGGCGGCCTGTTTGCGGACGGCGCGTTCGTACATGTTGTGGACCGCCTTGTGGAGTTCCTTGCTCTTGGTGCGCAGGCGCTCAGCACGGTCTTTTTCGGCATAGTAGCCCTCCAGCATCGCGTTGAAGGACGGCCACTCCCTGACCGCATAGATCTCGCCGTACTGCCGGGGCCGGAAGAATGTAAACTCCACCGGTTTGCCGTCCGGGGCCGTCACACTGCACGGACAGCCGCCGTTGGCGTGGATCTCCTTCAGCTCGTCGATGGCTGCCATCAGGGCCCGCTTCTGCTCCCCGGTCAGCTCATTGGCCAGCAGGTGTTCGCCGTCGAATGCGCGCCAGGCGGCTTCGCGGCAGACCACCGGGCCGACTCCGGCCACCGTCTTGTTCAGGGCATCCGCCACGGGCAGGTCCCGCTCGCAGGCCGCTGCCACGATGGAAGCCGAACTCACGGTCAGAAAATCCGGGCGGGCCGGTTTGGGCGGCACGGTGTAGGGCAGGCCGGGCAGCAGCTGCCGGATGTCGCTGTCCTCAAAATCGACCCGCTTGAGGGCGTCGATGATCCTGCCGTTCTGCACCAGCACCAGATTGGAGTAGCGCCCCATCAGCTCCGCGCAGAGGACGTTCCGGACCAGGTCGCCCATCTCGTTGGTGCACTGGAACTCGAAGTAGACGATGCGGTCGCCCGGCTCCATCCGGACATCCAGCAGCTTGCCGCCGGTGAGATGCTTGCGCATCAGCATACAGAAGGACGGCGGGGTCTCCGGGTTCTCGAAGCTCTCCTCGGTCAGGCAGACCCGCGCGGAACCGCTGCGGGCCGACAGCAGCAGGCTGTACGTCTCGGTGCGGGTGCGCAGGGTCAGCACCAGTTCATCGCGGGTCGGCTCAAACAGTTTTGCGATCTTCGCATCGGTCAGGGTCGTTTTCAGTTCTGCCGCCGTCAACGCCAGCGTTGCAGCATCCAAAGCCATATTCTTCCCTCACTCTCCTTCTTTATATATACGTATAGGGGTCTCGGTTCGCGGTGCTCACCAGCACCTCCAGTTCCGGGAACGCCGCCCGCAGCCTTTCGGCCACGGCTGCCGTCACCGGGAACTCGGTGGCGTAGTGCCCCGCCGCGATGAGTGACAGGCCCAGCCGGGCCGCGTCGCAGGCGTGGTGGTGGTTGGCCTCGCCGGTCAGCAGGCAGTCCGCCCCCACGGCAATGGCCTCTTCGAACAGGCTCCCGCCTGCCCCGCTGATGACGGCCAGCCGCCGCACGGGCCTCCCGCTGTCGGTGTATTTCACCTGCACGGCAGGGCCAATTTCGGGCAGGTTGCACCGCTTGCCCAGCGCGTCCTGCGCCTTTTTCGCCAGTTCCGGCACCGGGATGGGGTCCACTTCGCCCACACGGCCGCAGCCGCCCGCGAACGGTGCCCAATTCCGCATCCCGAAAATGCCCGCCAGCACCTCGTTGACACCGCCCTCGGCGGCGTCCAGATTGGTGTGCATACAGATGGCCGAGATGCCGTTCTGCACCAGCTGGAAGGGGACGTCCCTTGGTTCCAGCCGCTTGAGCGGGCTGAAGATGACCGGATGATGGGCCACGATGAGCCCGCAGCCTTTGGCTGCAGCTTCCTGCACCACTTCCGGGGTGATATCCAGCGTGACCAGTACGCGGTCCACCGGTCTGCCGCAGTCCACCAGAAGGCCGGGGTTGTCCCAGCTTTCGGCCAGTTCCAGCGGCGCGATGCGCTGCATCGCTTCATAAAGTTCGTTGACTGTTCTCATGGTTTCACCCGCTTTCCCCTCTCCGTCAGCGCTGCGCGATGCCGCTCTCCCCCGAAGTGGGAGGGGTTGGCAGTCCACACAGCTCATCTCTTTATGCCAAGGGCTCTCCCTTCGAGAGAGCTGGACGCGAAGCGGCCTGAGAGGGTGAGGATTCTAACAACGTGTCGATCTCTTCGGCCAGTGCGGTCCCGTCCGGCACACCCAGCCGGAACCGGGGGAGCTTGGCTTTCTGCCAGGCCGCATAGCCCGCGCCCTCCGGCCACTCGCCGGTCCTGCCGAACAGGCATTCGGTGAAGGAGGCTTCCTTTCGCTCGCCGGTGTACTCTGCGGCCATCACCGCATACCAGCGGCCCGCCGCCTGCACAGGGCGGTCGGCTGCAAGGGCAAAGCCGTGTGCCCACAGCCAGCGCCGAAGTTCGCTGTGGCGGGTGGCAGGCACCAAGACCAGCCGCGGCCCGCCGGGTTGCATCACCCACGGTGCCTGTTCGATGATCTCCCACGTCGTCTGTGCGGAGACGCCCGCCAGCACGATGGTGCCCACTTCCCCCGCCGACAACACAGAAAGACCGTCGCCGAGCCGAAGCTCAGCGCGGTCTTCGCAGCCTGCATGTTCCAGCGTCTGTTTTGCTTTGGCCAGCGGGCCGGGGCGCAGGTCGGCGCCGATGACCTTCGGGTAATTCCCCGAAGCCGCCAGCACCGCCGTCAGCTTGCCGTGGTCGCAGCCGATATCGGCCACAGGCCTGCCCGGCAGCACCAGTTCTGCCGCCGCTGTCAGACGCGCATCCAGTGTGGGCAGCATCAGGCCTTCTTTGCAGCCAGGTGCTCGTTCAGCTTCCCGATGAGCTCATCGCAGTCCACGCCGTGCACCTCGCAGGCCTCCTCGATGGTCTCGCCGCGGGAAGCCGGGCAGCCCAGGCAGTGCATCCCGATCTCCATGAAGTAGGGTGCGGTGGTCTGGTCCATATCCAGAATATCACCGATGATGGTCTCGCGGGTGACCTGCTTCACGGCAGCCTTCTTTTCGTCCTTGTCCTTCTTGAGCATATCAAAAATATCAAACATGATGGTGTTTCCTTTCTGTTTCGGTCATTTTGCCAGCCAGACGGCCGACCATATATACTATACCCTATTACTAGGTTTATTTTCAAGTATTCTTGTAAATTTTAACGTTTTGGCTCTGTGCGACCGCTCCGTCATCGCTCCCCAGAAACCGTGAAGCAGCATGTAGTACAACCTCTCAGTCGGGCTTGCGCCCGCCAGCTCCCCTGGTAGGAAAGACTCCCTCCGGTCGGAGGGAGATGTCGCGAATCGCGACAGAGGGAGGACGACCACTGGCGCAAAAAGCCCCCTCTGCCTTGCGGCAGAGGGGGCCACGCGATTCAAACTTGTAAAATCAGCGCTTAGTTCTGCTTCATACGAGCGAAGCAGTCAGAGCAGTAGACCGGACGGTCCTCACGGGGCTGGAAGGGAACCTTGCAAGCCTTGCCGCAAGCTGCGCAGACAGCATCGAACATCTGACGGTCGCCGCCGTTGTTGCCGCCGCGGACGCCGTTCTTGCGGGCGTCACGGCAGGGCTTGCAGCGCTGGGGCTGGTTCTCAAAGCCGCGAGATGCGTAGAACTCCTGCTCACCAGCAGTCCAAACAAACTCCTTGCCGCAGTCTTTGCAAACTAAAGTCTTGTCTTCGAACATAGTAGTATCTCCTCTTTGTTTAGTTCTTGCCCACGGAAGGATTGTAACCATACCTTTGGTTTTTAGGGACCATCGCGCTGATCGTAAGCTACCAGGGGCTTGAATGATAAAACATCCTCTAGCTGAGGACTCCCCTATTGTACCGTTCTTTTTTGGATTTGTCAACCAAAAAACAACCCTTCGCCTTTCTTTTTGTGGATTCCGCCCAATAAGACAGACTTTGCATCGTTCAAAACAGCAAAAGAGCCGCGCTCCCCTGCGGAAACGCGGCTCTTGCAATGCGGCTTTGGAGGTTCGATTATTTCTTCTCGATGACTTCCTTGGTGTCGCGGGCGATCATCAGCTCCTCGTCGGTAGCGATGACCAGCGTGCGGACCTTGGCACCCCAGGCAGTGATCTCGCAGACATCGCCCTGCGGGTGCTTGTTCTTTTCGGTGTCGATGCGGATGCCCAGCCAATCCATGTGGTGGCAGATCTTTGCGCGGGCGATGGCGTCATGCTCGCCGATGCCGCCGGTGAAGACGATGGCGTCCACACCGCCCATGGCGGCAATGTAGCTGCCGATGGTCTTCTTGATCTGGTAGTTCAGCATATCGGAAGCCAGCTGTGCGCGCTTGTTGCCGGCAGCAGCTGCCTCTTCAACGTCACGCTTGTCGCTGGAAACACCGGAGATGCCCAGCAGGCCGGACTTCTTGTTCAGGATCTCGTCCAGCTGGTGGCCGGTGATGTTCAGGGTGTACTTCAGGTAGTTGACCACAGAGGGGTCCAGGTCACCGCAGCGGGTGCCCATCATCAGGCCGGCCAGCGGGGTCATGCCCATGGAGGTATCGACGACCTTGCCCTGGTCCACAGCGGCGATGGAGGAACCATTGCCCAGGTGGCAGGTGATGAGCTTCAGGCGCTCAATGGGCTCTTCCAGATACTCTGCAGCCTTGTATGCAACATACTTGTGGCTGGTGCCGTGGAAGCCGTAGCGGCGGACGCCGTACTTCTCGTAGTACTCGTAGGGGATGGCGTACATATAAGCCTTCGGGGGCATGGTGCTGTGGAACGCAGTGTCGAAGACGGCGACCATCGGGATGTTGCCGAACACCTTGCGGGCAGCCTCGATGCCCAGGATGCCTGCGGGGTTGTGCAGGGGAGCCAGGGGGCTCAACTCGCGGATGGTGTTGATGACATCATCGGTGATCAGGCAGCTGGCCTTGAACTTCTCGCCGCCGTGGACGACGCGGTGGCCGATGGCGTCGATCTCGCTGACATCGTTGATGCACTTGCCCTCGCCGGTGGTCATCTTCTTGACGACCTCAGCAAACGCCTCGGTGTGGGTGGGGAAGATCGCCGGGGTGGTGGCCTTGTGGCCGTTTGCCTCGTGGGTGATCATGCTGCTCTCCATGCCGATGCGCTCGCACAGGCCCTTGCACAGCACCTTCTCGCCGTCCATATCGATCAGCTGATATTTCAGGGAAGAAGAACCGCAGTTAATAACCAGAACTTTCATCTTCTTGTGCCTCCATATTGTTTTTCCGCCCGCCGGAACGGGCAGAATTTTACAGATTCCTAAAAATATTATATAATAGGTCTGCCCCCTTTTCAAGCCGTAAACGAGGCAAAGGGTTCTACAAAGTATCCCGTCTTTTTTGTACATCCTGCCCAGAATCCGCAGTATCTTGCCATTTTTTGTTGTTAGTCTGACATATATTTCACAATGTGTCTGTCGATGCGTTTTGATTTGAATCGAACCTCTCAGTCCGCGCTCTGGCGCGGCCAGCTCCTCTGATTAGGGGAGCCCGACCGAGGAATTGAGGTGAACTTCTATGAAACTGGCCGGTATCATTGCCGAATACGATCCCTTCCACAACGGCCACGCCTGGCAGCTGGCGCAGGCCAGAGCGCGGGGGGCCGAACGGGTCGCCGTGGCCATGAGCTGCGGGCTGACCCAGCGAGGCGCTCTGCCCCTGCTGCCGGAGGCCGTCCGCGTCCGCGCAGCGCTCACCTGCGGGGCCGACTTTGTCTTCGCCCTGCCCGCCCCCTGCGCCGGGACCGGGGCCGAAGCCTTTGCCCGCGCGGGGGTGCGGCTCCTTTCCGCCGCCGGGTGCGACGCGCTGGTCTTCGGGGCCGAGACGCCGGACGCCGCCCTCCTGATGCAGGCAGCCCGCGTCCTGCTGTGCGCGGACTACCGCGCCGCCCTCAAGGCCCAGCTGGCCGACGGTGCCAGAAACTTTGCCGCCGCGCGGCAGGCTGCGGTGGAAGCGCTCTGCCCCGGCACCCCGCTGGCCGCCCTGCTGGACAAGCCCAACAATAACCTGGCCGTGGAATACTGCAAGGCCATCCTCGAACTGGCCCCTGCCATGACGCCGGTCCCGCTGCCCCGCCAGGGCGCAGACCACGGGCAGGAACTGGCCCCGGACGCTGTCCGCTTCGCCAGCGCCAGTGCCCTGCGGAAGCTCTGGCAGACCGGCGGGGCGGATGCCGTGGCCCCTTATGTGCCCGAAGCTGTCCTTCCCTTCTACCGGGAAGCCTTCACCGCCGGGCAGTACACCGATTTTGACGCGGCAGGCCGCTGCGAGCTGGCCCTGCTCCGCTCCCGCTGCGTGGGACAGACGCCGTTTGCTGCCGTGCGGGGCGTTTCGGAGGGACTGGAACACCGGCTGGAGCGGGCCGTGCGGGCCAGCACCACCCACGAAGAGCTGCTGGACGCCCTGACCACCGTGCGCTATCCCCGCGCCCGGATGCGCCGCCTTGCCATGGACGCCGCGCTGGGCTATGACGACGCCCTGCCCGCCCTGCCGCCTTATCTCCACCTGCTGGGGGCCAACCGGGAAGCCCTTTCTTTATTAAAGGAAGCGCACCTTCCCGTCTCGCACGCGCTGATGCGCCTGAAGGACGAAAACGACGCCTGCGCCCGGATGGTCCCCGCCCAGCTCACGGCCAGCGATTTTTCCGCGCTCTGCCGGAAAACGCCGGAGCCTATGGGCAGCGCACTTCGTCAAAAAATTATCTTTTTGACGAAGTGACAAAATTTTTCGCAAAAAAATTGGCAGATACGCTCTTGTATCACGAGGGGCATCCGGTGTAGAATAATAGAGAACATTGGATACAACGAAGCGTCCCCAGAATGGGCGCAAGAGGAGGAACTGCATGGCACTTCATGTTCTGGACGAAGCCAACCGCTGCCTCGGCTGCAAAAAGCCGATGTGTCAGCAGGGCTGCCCCATCCACACCAATATCCCGGAGGTCATCCGTCTGCTCAAGGCAAACGAGCTGGATGCCGCAGGCCGGATGCTGTTCGAAAACAACCCCCTGACCACGGTCTGCTCTCTGGTCTGCAACCACGAGAACCAGTGCGAGGGCCACTGCATCCGCAACCGGATGCCCAGCCACGACCCGGTCCACTTCTCCATCATCGAGGACTACATCTCCACCACCTATGCCAACAAGATGGTGGCCGGCCCCTCCCCCAAAAACGGCATGAAAGCCGCTGTGGTCGGCGCCGGCCCTGCCGGCCTGACCATCGCGGTGCTGCTGGCGCGCTGGGGCTACGACATCACCATCTTTGACGCCCGCGACAAGATCGGCGGCGTCATGCGGTATGGCATCCCCAACTACCGCCTGCCCGACAGTGTGCTGGATGACTTCCAGTATCACCATCTGGACCTGAAGGGGATCCGCTTCCGCCCCAACACCGCCATCGGCAAGACCATCACCATCGACGACCTCTTCCGCGACGGTTACAAGAGCGTCTTCATCGGTGCCGGTCTGTGGAAGGCCAACGCCATGCACATCAAGGGCGAGACCCTGGGCAATGTGGCGTTTGGCATCGACTACCTGGCCAACTCCAAGGCGTTCCACCTGGGCAGCGACATCGCCGTCATCGGTGTGGGCAACTCCGCCATGGACTGCGCCCGCACCGCCATCCGGAACGGTGCCCGCCATGTGACCTGCTACGCCCGCCGCGATGAAACCTGCATCAGCGCCTCCGAGTACGAGGTGCGCTACGCCAAACTCGAAGGCGTGGGCTTCCGCTTCTGCAAGGCTCCCGTCGAGATCCGTGAGAACGGCCTCATCTGCCGCGACACCGTCAAGGGTGAGGACGGCAAGTTCACCCAGGTGGAGGGCAGCGAGACCTTCTATCCCCACACCGGCGTCATCGTCTCGGTGAGCCAGGGTTCCGAGAGCAACCTCGTCAAGACCACCACCGGCATCGAGACCAACCAGCGCGGCCTGCTCACCGTCAGTGAGGACGGCAGCACCACCCGTCCCGGCGTCTTTGCAGGCGGCGATGCGGTCATGGGTGCCCGCACCGTCGTCGAGGCTGTGGCCATCGCCAAGCAGGTGGCGCAGTCCATGGACGAGTATATGAAGAGCCTGCCCGCTGATACCACCCCCGATCCCTACGCCGGCATCCCCACCTTCGAGACGCCCACCTCGGATGTGCTCGGCAAACAGAACATCGAATGAACCCAGCCAGCCCGGCCCCGCCGCCGGGCTGGCTTTTTATGTCGGATCTGTAAATATTCGGAGCCTTTTTCATTCTTAGCCAATTCTTAGTTGCCCTGCATCGTCATTTCTTGTATACTAGAGATAAATCACAGCGTGATTATTCCAAAGAGGATACCTGTTTTTGTCATTCCGACGCAAAACAGGTCCAGAAAGGTCGGTGGACACTATACGCAAAGGTTCGCTTCCCAAACTGCGGGAAAAACTGCTCGAAGCATTGCAGGCCGTGCTGCCCATCGTGGCGATCGTGTTGGTGCTCTGCTTTTCCATCGCGCCGGTCTCCCCCAGCATCCTGCTCTGCTTTCTGCTGGGTGCGGCCATGATCATCGTGGGCATCATGTTCTTTACCCTGGGTGCCGAGATGAGCATGAGCCCCATGGGCGAGCGGGTGGGCGCGGTGCTGACCCGGAGCCGCAGCGTCCCCCTCATCATCGGGGTGGGTTTTGCGCTGGGCTTCCTCATCACCATCTCTGAGCCGGACTTGCAGGTCCTGGCCAACCAGGTCCCCTCCATCCCCAACATGACGCTCATCCTCTCGGTCGCGGCGGGCGTGGGCTTCTTCCTCGTCGTGGCCTTCCTGCGCATGCTGCTGGGCATCGCGCTGCCCAAGCTCCTCGTCGTGTTCTATGGGCTGATCTTCGTGCTGGCGGCCTTCGTACCCAAAGAGTTCCTGGCCGTTGCCTTTGACTCCGGCGGCGTGACCACCGGCCCCATCACGGTGCCCTTCATCATGGCGCTGGGCGTCGGTGTGGCCGCCATCCGAAGCGACCGCCACGCGGCGGACGACAGCTTCGGCCTCGTGGCCCTCTGTTCGGTCGGCCCCATCCTGGCCGTTCTGCTGCTGGGCATCCTGTTCCGGGCCAGCGACAGCGCCTACGTCCCGCCCATCCTGCCCGATGTGGGCGACTCGGTGGAGCTGTGGCAGCTGTTCCATGTCAGCCTGCCCACTTACTTCAAAGAGATCGCCACCTCGCTGCTGCCCATCGTGCTGATGTTCGGTGTCTTCCAGCTGGTGGCCCTCAAACTCGACCGCCGGACGCTGGGCCGCATTGGCGTGGGCCTGGCCTATACGTACATTGGCCTTGTGCTTTTCCTCACCGGAGCAAACGTCGGCTTTATGCCAGCGGGTAATTATCTGGGCCAGGTTCTGGCCGGGCAGACCTTCCGCTGGCTCCTCGTCCCCATCGGGATGCTCATCGGCTACTTCATCGTCAAGGCCGAGCCGGCGGTCTACGTCCTGAACAAGCAGGTCGAGGAAGTCACCGACGGCGCCATCTCCGCCGGGACGATGGGCGCGGCCCTCTCGGCCGGTGTCTCCCTCTCGGTCGGCCTCGCCATGGTGCGGGTGCTCGCCGGGATCTCCATCCTGTGGTTCCTCATCCCCGGCTATGCGTTCGCCATCGGCATCGCGTTCGTGGTGCCCAAGCTCTACACCGCCATCGCGTTCGATGCGGGCGGTGTTGCCTCCGGCCCCATGACGGCTACCTTCCTGCTGCCGCTGGCGCAGGGGGCCTGTGCGGCAGTGGGCGGCAACATCGTCACCGATGCCTTCGGCGTGGTGGCCATGGTCGCCATGACGCCCCTCATCACCGTGCAGCTCATGGGCCTGATGGCGCAGCTCAAGCAGCGCCGCGCCCGCAGCGCCCAGCCGGTGCACACCACCCCCGCGCTGGCCTTTGCCGACCTGCCGGATGACGCCATCATCGAGCTGTAAGGAGGTCTTTGCGTGAATTCACTTTACTGGCTGGTCACCATCACCGACCGCCGCTCCACCGACGCCTTTCTGGCTCTGTATGCCGAGTTCGGCGTCACGGTCAGCCTGCGCACCGTCGGCTCCGGCACCGCCGTGCAGGAGACGCTTTCCACCCTCGGCCTGGAAAAGACCGAGAAAGCCGTCCTCTTTGCCATGATCACCGCCGACACCTGGCCCAGGCTCCAGAAGGGCCTGCGCCGCAAGCTGCAGATCGACGTGCCCGGCACCGGCATCGCCTTCATCGTGCCGGTCAGCAGCATCGGCGGCAAGCGCGCCCTGCAATTCCTGACCGAACACCAGACCTTCACCGTAGAGGAGGAGAGCACCTTGAAAGATACCCGCTATGAGCTGCTGCTCGTCATCGCCAACCAGGGCCACACCGGTTCCATCATGGATGCGGCCCGCGCCGAGGGAGCCGGCGGCGGCACCGTCATCCACGCCAAGGGCACCGGCATGGAGGGGGCCGCCCACTTCATGGGGGTGGAGCTGGTCAACGAAAAGGAGCTGGTCCTCATCGTCTCCCACACCGCTCAGAAGAACGCGATCATGAAAGCCATCATGCGCAAGGCCGACCCCAAAGCCGGGGCCATCGTCTTCTCCCTGCCCGTCACCGATACGGCGGGCCTGCGGCTTCTGGAGGAAGAATCATAATCCTAACAAGAAGAACGGCACCCGGTGGGTGCCGTTCTTCTTGTTATTGCATCGCAGACGTGGATTTTTTCATATTTATCCTGTATCATAGGAGAAAGGAGGGATCTTCTATGAACCACACACATCGCCGCCAGCTCTTCTGGAACAGCCTTGTCATCGTTTTTGGCAACGCGCTCTACGCGCTGGCGGTCGCCTTATTTCTGGAGCCTGCCGGGCTCGTGACCGGCGGTGCCACCGGCATCGCGCTGGCCTTCGGGCGGCTGACGGGCCTGTCCGTCTCCGGCTTTCTGCTGGTGTTCAACCTGGCCATGCTGGTCTGGGGCTGGGCCGTTCTGGGCCGCGCCTTTGCGCTGAACACGCTGGCCAGCAGCATCCTCAGCCCCGTTTTTCTGGCGCTGTGGGAGCGGCTTCTGGCCGACCGCGTCCTCACCGAGGACATCTTCCTGTGCACGGTCTTCGCGGGGCTGGGCATCGGCGTGGCACTGGGGCTGGTCATCCGGGCCGGTGCCTCCACCGGCGGCATGGATATCCCGCCGCTGGTGCTCCAGAAATGGTTCCGCCTGCCGGTGTCTCTCACGATGATGGTCTTCGACATCGCCATCCTGCTGGTGCAGGCGCTCTTCAGCCCGCCGGAACAGGTGCTCTATGGCATCGTGATGGTCATCCTGCACACCATCGTCATGGACAAAATGCTCCTTCTGGGCGACAGCCGCACCCAGGTCAAGATCGTCAGCGCCCGGTCGGACGAGATCCGGGATGCCATTCTGGAGCAGATCGACCGGGGCGTGACCATCCTGCACGGCGAAGGCGGCTACACCCACGAGCCTACTGAGGTGCTGCTCAGCGTCGTTTCCAACCGGGAGCTGCCCAAGCTCGAAAAGCTCGTTCATTCCATCGACCCGGAATGCTTTCTCATCGTCAGCCGCGTCACCGAAGTCAGCGGGCGCGGTTTCTCGCTGGAAAAGCAGTATCAATAAAATCAAACGGAGGTACCCACTATGAATCAGTTCACCCATCCCGTCGGACGGCGCAGCGCCACCCTGACCGGCTATGTCCAGCAGACCAGCAGCGCCCTGCCCAACCTGAATGTCTGCCCTGCCGTCCTCATCTGCCCCGGCGGCGGCTATGCCTATTGCACCGACCGCGAGGCCGAGCCAGTGGCGCTGGCCTTTCTGAATGCCGGTTACAACGCCTTCGTGCTGCGGTATACCGTCAGCACCAGCTGCCCCGGTGCCGAGGTGTTCGACAATGCGCTGGCCGAGGCGGAGGAGTCGCTCATCTACCTGCATGACCACGCGGAAGAACTCCACATCGACCCGGACAAGATTGCCGTGCTGGGCTTTTCCGCCGGTGCCCACCTGACCGGTGCATTGGGCACCATGGGCCGCATCCGCCCCGCCGCCCTGCTGCTGGGCTACGGCGTCTACGCCGCGGACGGTGTCGCCATGGGCGTCCAGATGCCCAATGTGCTGAACCACATCGACGCCCAGACGCCGCCTTCCTTCCTGTTCGCGACCCAGGGCGACCGGCTCGTGCCCGCCTCGAACTCGCTGGACTTTGCCTCCCACCTGGCGGCGCTGCACACCCCCTATGAGATCCACATCTTCTCCTACGGCGACCACGGTGCTTCGCTGGGCACCCTCAACGTCACCGCGCCCCGCAGCTATGCGAACCCGGATCTCGCCCACTGGTTCCCGATGGCCCTGCGCTTTCTGGAGCACATCTTCCGGCATGACGAGCTTGTGCCCCAGCCCGCAGAGGCCACGGAGTACGGCCCGGACATGCGGATCGGCAAGCTGCTGGATGACCCCGCCAGCGCCCCGCTGCTGGCAGAGCATCTGCCGGAGCTGGTCGAACTTGTCCAGACCTATCCCGACTGCCGCGCCCTGACGCTGAAGAAGTTCCAGCTCTTCACCCAGACCCTCCCGCAGGAGCGCTTTGACGCCTGCGTCAAGGCACTGACTGCACTCAACTAAGCAAAAACGAGGCTGCCCGCATCCCGCGGACAGCCTCGTTTTTTGTTTCTTTTTTACAGCAGCGGTGCCAGCACTTTGAGCAGCATGCCCAGCGCATGGAACAGCCAGCGCCCCTGCCAGATGCTTCTGGGGTCGTTTTCCACGGTGCGGCACTGTTCCAGTGTCGCCTGAAAATCCGCCTCGATGTCCCGGATGCAGGGGGCATCCGTCAGCCAGACCGCATCTTCAAAGTGGTGGTACAGGCTGCGGTAATCGAGGTTGATGGTGCCCACCACGGCCTCCCGGTCGTCCACGACAAAGACCTTTGCATGAACAAAGCCCGGCGTCCACTCGCTGATCTTCACCCCCGAATCCAGCAGGGACGAATAATGGGTCTTGGCCAGCGAGTTTGCAAACTTTTTGTCCGCGATGCCCGGCAGGATGAGGTGGACGTCCACACCGCGCTCGGCGGCAAACTTCAGGGCCGTTTCCAGCTCGCCGTCTAAAATCAGATAGGGCGTCATGATGTGGATGTACCGCCGCGCCCGGTTGAGCAGGTCGATGTAGACCATCTCGCCCACCCGCTCACCATCCAGCGGGCAGTCCCCATAGGGAGCCGCCGTGCCTCCGGCATTTTCCGGCACCGGGATGGGCTCGGCCAAAAAGGCGTCGAACTCCGGCTCTTTCAGGATGCACCACATCTGCAAAAACAGCGCGGTCAGCGAGCGGACCGCCTCGCCCTCCAGCATGATAGCGGCATCCTTCCAGCGGCCATACTTTTCCACCTGGTTGATGTACTCATCGGCCAGGTTCACGCCGCCGGTAAAGCCCACCCGCCCGTCGATGACCAGGATCTTCCGGTGGTCGCGGTAATTGTAGTGGGTAGAGACGAACGGCTGCACCGGACTGAATACCTTGCACCGGATGCCCAGCGCTTCCAGCCGCCGGGGGTAATCGCGCGGCAGGGTCGAGAACTCGCAGGTGCCGTCGTACATCACCCGGACATCCACCCCCGCTGCGGCCTTGCGGGCCAGCACTTCCAGCACCCGGCCCCAGAACAGCCCCTCGTCGATGATAAAGTATTCGACGAAGATGTACTTTTCTGCCGTTTCCAACTGGCGCAGCAATTCCTCGAACTTGGCCTCGCCGCTGGGGAAATAGGTCATGGCGGTGTTCTCATACACCGGGAAGCCGCCGCCCCGCCCATACAGATAGGTCGCCAGCGACGCCGCGCCGGGTTCGGACGCTTCCAGCTTCTGGACGACCGATTGGTTTTGCGGCAGCTGGGTGCGCAGCACATCTTCCAGTTCCAGCAGCCGTTTGCACAGGATGTTGTGGCCGAAGTTGCTCTTCACATAGAAGAACAGCGGCACACCCACCACCGGAAAGAGCGCAATGACCACCATCCAGGTGATTTTTGCACTGTTGTCCATCTTGCTGTTCAGCAGGTAGAGAACCATGGCCGCCGTGACGACCACACTGCCGCCGAAGTAGTGGGGCAGCAGATTGCCGAACCAGCGGAAGATGCTGACCAGCAGCCCCGCCTGAAGCAGCAGGAGCAGCAGCACCAGCCCGAACCGGCTGAAGATGGCGTGAATGACCCCCTTCTGGCCCTTTTTCAGCAGCCGGAGGCCGCCGTCCTCAAACTTCTGGGCGTAGCTTTTGACATTTTGTTTCAGTTCGTCCTTCTGCATGGCAGCTCACCTCCTGCGCAGGGTCACAGCGAACATTCCCTGCGCGGCATGGCAGGCCTCCACCAGCGCCTTGGGCTGGCAGCAGAGGCCGTGGTTGTGCCATGGGTCATTGAACCAGTAATGCTCGGCATCGTAGCCCACCAGCAGCAGGCAGTGCTCGTTGCACTTCCAGGCAAAGTCGGTGCCGTCGGCCAGCAGCCAGTGGTCCCGCTGTTCGGGCACCGGCTGGAAGTCCAGCGTCGCCCAGAACACCACCGGCATCCCGGCGTCGATGTACTGGCAGAGTTCCGCCGCCGTCTTGCCGCTCTCGTCCACCACCTCGAACTGCCCAGCCGCGCCCTCGTGTTCCAGCGCACTGTTCAGCGCCCGGACGATGCAGGGCGCATAGCAGCCGTAGCCGGTGTGGTCGTGCGGGTCACCGGGGTAGACCTGCCATGGGTCCGGGCCGTAGAGTTTCCCATCCTGCTCCCAGTAAGGAGCATGGGGCAGGTCCCGCTCGATGAAGGTATCCGGGTCGATCCGGATGCCCATCGCCTGCAGCAGCATCACTGCGCTGATGCTCTCGCAGCCGTTCACCCAGCGGTCTGTCTGGTCAATGTAGGGAGCCAAAACGATTTTTTTCATCAAATTTCCTCCCAGAGCATGGTTTGCTCTGTCAAAAAACGCGTTTTTGTGTTATGATAGGCAGTAAGATACAGTGTTTCTATTATAACTTATTTTGACCGATTTTTCTACCGAAATCGGCAGGCGGGAGGATTTTGGAGCATGAACAATCTCATCATCGGCATCGCGGGTGGTTCGGGCAGCGGCAAGACCACACTGGCCATCCGGCTCAAGGAACGGTTCGGGGAGGACGAGGTGCGTCTGATCTCTCACGACAGCTACTACAAGCGCCACGACGAGCTTCCTTTTGCGGAGCGCTGCAAGCTGAACTACGACCATCCGGATGCGTTTGATAACGACCTGCTCATCGAGCACCTGCGGGAGCTGAAGGCAGGCCGCGCCATCGACTGCCCGGTCTACGATTACGCCGACCACAACCGCAGCAGCGAGGTGCAGCACATCGAGCCGGCCCCCGTCCTCATCGTGGAAGGCATCCTGCCCCTGGCCGAGCCGGAGCTTTGCAAGCTGTTTGACTACAAGATCTATGTGGACACCGACGCCGATGAGCGCATTCTCCGCCGCATCCTGCGGGACGTCAAGGAGCGCGGTCGCTCGCTGGACAGCGTCATCACCCAGTACCGCGCCACGGTCAAGCCCATGCACGAAGCCTTTGTGGAGCCCAGCAAGCGCAACGCCGACATCATCATCCCCAACGGCGGCGAGAACGGCCCCGCCATCGAGATGCTGGCCCACCACATCCGCAGCCTGATCCAGAAGGCCAACATGCAGTAACATTTTCCGATACCACACAGCCGCCCCGCCGCGTTGAGAATACAACGCGGCGGGGCGGCTGTTGTTATGGTCTTCGCTTGTATTTCAGGGGCGTCTGCACCTCAGCGCGGATGCGGGTCAGATAATTCCGCGTCTCTCCGGTGCTGCGAAGGATGGCGTCGAGCTGGGCCTTCTGTTCCCCGGTCATGCCCTCATCCTCGGCCAGAAGCTCGGCATTGCCCTGAATGACAGTCAACGGCGTCTTCAGCTTGTGAGACAGTTGGATGATGCTCTCCCGCTGCCGATGTTCCATTTCCCACTGGGCCTGCAGGCTGTCGGTCAGTTCCTCGCCCATCAGCTGCAACGCACGCAGAGCCTCATCGTACTCCCGCACCTTTGCCCCGGTAAAGTCGATGTCCTCGATGCCCTTTTTTTCGGCCACCTGCCGGGATGCCTCCGTCAACCGAGCCGTCTCCCGTCTCAGAAACGCGCCGGAACGGTGGGTGCTCCACGCGACCACCCCCACCAGCAGGAAAATGCCCAAGATCAAGTGCATCGTCTGCACATCCGGCAGAATATCGCGCAGAGTTGGGTCTGCATAGGGCACTGCGTAGTCAAATTGCAGCAGACAAACCGTCCCGTCCTGCAATCTCGCGCGCAGATAATACTGTTCGTATCCAATCTCCCAGCGAAGATCCCCCGTCCACTCCCGCATTGCCTTTTGCAGATGGGAACTGTCCATGTTGGTGGCAAGCACCGTATTCCCCTCTGCATCAATCAGCACATACCGGCACAGCGGGTCCAGCTCAGCCGGGTCAAATGTTTTCGCCGTCCGGTACGGCAGGATATTCTGTACGGCCTCGTTCGAGACCCGCGCCGCCCGGTTGGCCGGAAGAAGCCATCCGCTGTCGATGCACAAAAAAAACAGCAGGAACCAAAGCACCGCTGCCACAATGCAGCTCACCGCTGTCTGCACAAGATACCCCAGCAGCACGGCCCGCAGCGAGATCAGTTTTCGCTTTTCCATTGATAGCCCACTCCCCACACCGTCTTCAACAGCGTCTCCGGTGCCCCTGCGGCCCGCAGCTTGACCCGGATGTTTTTGATATGCTGGGTGATAGCGGTGTCGTCCGCTGTTCCATCCACGCCAAACACGGCTTCGTAGATCTGTTCCTTGGTGAAGGTCTGCCCGGCATGAAGCGCCAGATACTCACAGATAGCGTACTCCGAGCGGGTCAGCGGCAGTTCTTTTTCTGCGTAGGACGCCGATTTGCCCGTCATATCAAAGCTCACCCCGCTACGCACCATCCGGTACACTGGAACACGATTCTGCCGCCGCAGATGGGCCGCGACCCGCGCCCGCAGTTCGCTCACCCGGAAGGGCTTGGTCAGGTAGTCATCTCCCCCAATGCCCAGCCCCTCCAGCACGGATGCCTCATCGGTCCGGGCCGTCAGGAACAAAATGGGTGCATCCGTCTGCTCCCGGATCCGGCGGCAGACAGCAAAGCCGCTTTCGTTTGGCATCATCACATCCAGCAGGATGCAGTCCGACCAGCGGCAGAGTGCTTCGGTCAGGTCTGCCCCGGAGCTGCATGTCACCACCCGGTGGCCATCCCGCTCCAAGGCCGTCTTGAGCAGGATGCACAGGTCCGGGTTATCGTCCACCGCCAGAATGTTTGCCACACGATCACCTCATCACATTGTAAAGCAGGCAGGACGCCCCATACAAAAGATAGATATGGGCCGGATAGAACCAGTAAAACAGCTGCTTGTGCCCGCTGCCCCGCCTGCCGTTGTACAGCAGCATCAGCACCACAGCGCCTACGCCGAACCACTCGTAATAATCCGTAAACATCTGGGTCCAAACGAAATCTGCCTGAGCGTGAACCATCGCAAAGGGCAGCACCAAATCCCACAGAAGCGCATTCAGCGCCCACACACCCAGCTGCACTGGGCGATGCCCCCGCAGCGCATACAGCAGCACCCCGCCCAGCAAAAAGCCCCAGCTACCGTCTGTGACAGCCGTCCACATAGGCAGCGGACTCGTCATCAGGAACGCCACCACCGCAGAGGCAATGGGCATATCCTGCACTTGTGGGAAAAGCAGCAGAAAAGCCACGACCATATAAGGCCAGCAAAGCACAGCTGCAATGGCTGCTGCGCCCTTTGCAATTTTCTTTTCGCGCAGCCAGTCGATGCCCTGCCAGACCACGCACAGCAGCACAAGATCCTGAAAGATGGCATTCTGCGGATAAAAGCCGTCTCCACGCCGGAAGGCACCGGCATAGATCATGAAAAATTCCAGTGCCGCCATCGCCGTTCCGATTGCCCAGATGCGGAGAACGTAGCGCTTCCGGTCATGGGTGTGCGCAAAGCCCTCCACCGTGCAGAATAGAAACAGCGGCGCACTGAGCCGCCCCAGCATACTGAACCAGATGGGCACCCAGCCCGTAAATTCAAAGAAATAATGGATGTGATCCAACACCATCAGCACCAGGGCAATGGTCTTGAGCTGGGTACCATCCAGGCCTTTTTTCGTCAGTTTATCCATACAGATTCTCCTTTCTTTGTACATTCAGTGTAACAGGAAAATCTGTAGAAACTATAAGGTTCTGCCTTTATGATACTATTTTTCGCTCCAAAGTGCAACAAAAACGCCCTAAGATTTCTCTTAGAGCGTTTCGATCAAGTCGGCGACTACCTATTTTCACAAGCCGTTTCCAGCTAACTATCTTGGGCACGAGTGAGCTTAACTACTGTGTTCGGAATGGGAACAGGTGGGACCTCACCGTCATCGTCACCGACCATATGACTGGTTCAGTATACCATACGGTCTACTGTTTGTCCAGTGTTTTTAGAAGGACGTGCCTTCAAAACTGAATAATCACTGCTAACATTTTTTCGTTGACTCTTTGAGTCTCAAGCGAATTGTGGTCAAGCCCTCGATCTATTAGTACAC
>NZ_JAFREH010000007.1:0-128081 GCF_017377625.1 Faecalibacterium sp. Marseille-Q3530
CCGTTGCCGGAGCATCTGCCGGGCCGACAGGCCGTGGCCGCCCTGCACAGCCGCTGGGCAGCCGAAGAGGCAGCGCTGCGGCAGGTGGTGCCGGAGTTCTCGCTGAAAGCGGAGCTGCAGCACCCGGAGATGCGCCGTCTGATGCAGCTGCCGGGAATGCGGATGGCGGACGCCTACCGTCTGGCCCACTACGAGGACGCGCTGCGCCAGACCGCCCACGCCGTGGAGCAGGGCGTCGTGGAGCGCATCCGGCAGCGGGCGTCCCGCCCGGCAGAGAACGGCACCCGCCCCGGCAGCGCTGCCGTGACCGGGGCAGATGTTTCCCGCATGACCCGCGCCCAGCGGGAAGCGCTGGAACGCAAGGCCCTCCATGGGGAAGTCATCACGTTCTGAACGCAGCTCCTCTGGCAGGGGAGCGCGAATCGAAGAAGTCCGTATGTTACACCGCAAGAAAGAAAGGAAAACCGTATGAACGACACTGCAATGAAGTTCGACCTCCAGCTGTTCGCCGACCCTTCCGCCGCGCTGAACAATACCTCCGGCACCATGACCGCCGAGATGAAGACCTTCTATGAGAAGCGCCTCATCGACCAGGCCGAGCCGCGCCTCGTCCACGACCAGTTTGCGGATTACTACCCGGTGCCCCAGAACGGCGGCAAGACCATCGAGTTCCGCAAGTACGACAGCCTGCCCAAGGCCACCACCCCGCTGACCGAGGGTGTGACCCCCAACGGCCAGACCCTGAACGTGACCACCATCACCAGCGACCTGCACCAGTACGGCGGCTGGACCCCGCTGACCGATGTGCTGCAGATGACCGCCATCGACAACAACGTCGTGCAGGCCACCCGTGTGCTGGCCAGCCAGGCGGGCCGCACCATGGACAGCATCACCCGCGATGTGCTGGCGGGCGGCACCAACGTTCTTTACGCGCCCAAGCAGAGTACCGACGGCACCGAGACGGCCGTGACCAGCCGCGCCGGTCTGGACAAGACCTGCACCCTGACCCCGAAGCTGTTCTTCCAGGCGGCAGCCCAGCTGGGCGCGATGAACGCCGACCCCATCGGTGACAGCTACATCGCCATCATCCACCCCTATGCCGCCTACGACCTGAAGACCAGCCGGGAGTTCATCGAGGTGCATAAGTACGCCGACCCGGAGGCCATGTTCCGCGGCGAGATCGGCAAGCTGGGCAACATCCGCTTCATCGAGACCAGCGAGGCCAAGATCTGGAAGGACGCCACCTGCCCGGCCGGTCTGGCCGTGTTTGGCACGCTGGTGCTGGGTGCCCACGCCTATGGCGTCACCGAGCTGGAAGGCGGCGGTCTGGAGCACATCGTCAAGCAGCTGGGCTATGGCGACGATCCGCTGAACCAGCGCGCTTCCGTGGGCTGGAAGGGAATGCGCGCCGCCGAGCGTCTGGTGGAGCAGTACATGATCCGCATCGAGAGCGTGTCCAGCTACTCGGCCCATGCGGCGGCGAACTGACCCTCTCCTTTGGCGGGCTGGTTCTGGCCCTGCGGGACGAGAAAAACGCAAGACACAAAAACAGGCGGGCCCTGCGGACGGAGGGCAGAAAGGAGTTTCTATGAGCGAGAAAAAGGCAGTGCGCATCAAGCTGTTCAAGGACAACAGCCGCTATAAGGAGGACCTGTTCGTCAGCGTCAACGGCGTGAACTACAAGATCCGCCGGGGCGTGGAGGTGGAGGTCCCGCCCGAAGTGGCGGAGGTGCTGGAACACAGCCAGATGCAGGACGAGCGGACGGCTGCCCGCATCGCGGCAGCTGAAAACGCGGCCCAGTGACCTGAGAAAACAGCGGCCCGGCCGGGAACATCGCCCTGCCGGGCTTTTTTCAAAAACGAAAGGAGTTTTGCAATGACGGTAGAACAGGCATTGGCGCGCGCACGGGAGCTGCGGCCGGGGTGCAAGATCTCGGACGAGACCTGCCGCCGCTGGCTCTGCGAAGAAGATGCGCTGCTGCGCCAGCAGCTGTTTGAGAAGAGCGGGGCCGACGAATACGCCGCCGCAGGGGCCGACCTCGCGTGGAGCGGGGAGGCGCTGCCCGACGACACGGTGCTGCTGGCGCCGGTGCCCTTTGATGCGCTGTATCCGCACGTTCTGTGCGCCCGCATTGATGCGGCTCTGGGCGAGACCGACCGCTATGCCGGGGAGCAGGCTCAGTGCAGCGGCCTGCTGAGCGAACTGGCTGTCTGGCTGCGGCAGAAGCACCCGCCCCGCTGCCGGGCGCAGTGGCGCTGGTGAGGAGGTGGACGCGATGAGCGGAACGAGCCGTGCGGCGGCAGCGACCAGCCGCACCCTGCTGCGGGCCTTTGGCGGCCTGAACGAGACGTACAGCTGCAACGAGGCCGAGGCGGGCAGCAGCAAAAATTTCAGCAGCCGGGACTTCCCGGCGCTGAGCACCCGCATTCCCCGCCGCAGGCTGCGGAGCGTCGTGCAGATGAACGGCATCTACCACCTGAACGGTCTGCTGGTAGCGGCGGGGAAGAACCTCATCTACAACTCGGATGAGACCCCGCAGGAGGCCGAGTTTTTCTGGAATGCGGTGGCGGACAGCAAAAAGAAGATGGTGGGCATGGGCACCAAGGTCATCATCTTCCCGGACAAGATCGCCTTTGACACGCGGGACCGTTCGGTGACGAAGCTCGGCGCCGTGTGGGACAGCGGCGGTGCCGATGTGGTGCTGACCCCCTGCGATGCGTCCGGCAAGACCTATACCGTTTCCGGCAAGGGCACAAAGGAGCCGGAAAATCCGGCAGACGGGCAGCTGTTCCTCAAGGTGAACAACATCCAGAAGCCGTACAGCAGCGAGAGCGTGCTGGAAATCTACAACGAGGCTTCGGGCAACTGGTCGGCCATCGAGCTGAAGTGGTGCCGGATCGAGGCGGGCGGAATCGGGAAAGACTTTGCCGTCTGGGATACCGTGACGGTGAGCGGCGTGGAGGACGGCGATGACCTGCACTGGAAGGAGCTGAAAGGAGACCGCATCGTCACGGCGCGCGGCGACGACTGGGTGCAGGTGCAGGCCGAGCCGGGCGGCGATTATTTCTACGGGACCCTGACCAAGGGCCGGGAGATGCTCCGCTGGACCGGCATCGACGGCAAAGGCGCGACGATGGAAGGGAACACCGATGCCTTCCGGCTGGAACGCCGGGTGCCGGACCTGGACTATCTGACCGAGTGCGACAACCGGTTGTGGGGCTGTGCGCAGAATGAGAACGTCATCTACGGCTGCAAGCTGGGCGACCCTACCAACTGGTTCTCCTACCGCGGCATCGCAGAGGACAGCTATGCGGTCACGGTGGGCAGCGACGGGCCGTTTACCGGCGCGGCTACCTGCCTGGGGTCGGTGCTGTTCTTCAAGGAGAATGCTCTGCACAAGCTCTACGGCTTCAAGCCGTCGGATTTCCAGCTCAGTTCCCTGCGCTGCCGTGGGGTGGCCCGGAACGCGGCCGGCAGCCTCTGCGTGCTGAACGAGACACTTTACTATCTCTCGCCGGACGGTGTAATGGCCTGGGACGGGAGCATCCCCACCAAGGTGTCCGAAAAACTGAACACGGCCCGGCTCTCCAACGTGCAGACGGCGGTGGGCGGCGCGCTGGATGGCCGCTATTACCTCTATCTGGCGCGGGACAGCGGCCGGGAAGGAGACGCGCTCGAAGAGCGGCTCCTCGTCTACGACACCGAGCGGGGACTCTGGCAGGAGGAAGACGGCTGCTCCTACGCCATGGCCAGCACCGGCGGGCAGCTCTACCTCTGGGATGGGCACGACATCTGGGCCGCCGACCCCAGCCGTGAACGGGACTGGAAGACTACCGAGGGTGTGGAGGAGACGGTGGACTTTGAACTCATTACGGGTGCGTTCGGGATGGACGAGGCCGAGGACCGGTATCTCTCCCGGCTGACGCTCCAGATGGATGCCGTATGTGCCAGCACCGTGGAGCTGGCGATCTGCTACGACGACGGCCCCTGGGAGAAGCTGGCAGAATGGGCCGTGGCCGGGAAGCAGAAGCGGTTCGACCTGCACCTTGCGCCCCGCCGCTGCGGCATGTTCCGGCTGCGGCTGACCGGCAAAGGGCAGATCACTCTGCGCAGTCTGGCGCGCACCCTTGCGACGGCGCGGGGCAGACTTATGGAACAGGAGGCATGACAGGATGGCAAGCATTTCGGGCCTGAGCAAGCTGGGCCTGCCGAAGCTGAGTGAGAAGATGGACCCGGAGGATGCCCGCGCACTGCGGAACTACCTCTACCAGATGCAGGAGCAGCTGCAATACGTTCTGAGCAATCTGGACGTGGAGAACGTCTCGGACGAGCTGGGGGCCAAGCTGCGGAAACTGCAGTGAGAAAGGAGACTCTATGGCAAGCGACAAGAAAAAGAACTACTCCACCGAGGGGCTGAACAGCCGCCAGGAGGTGCAGGATGCACTGGCGTCGGCGGGGTATCAGCCCTCTGAGCAGGTGACGGAAGCGGAAGCGGCCCTGAAAGCGCAGCAGAGCGCTGCCCCCGGCGACTACCAGAGCCGGTATCAGGACCAGATCGACCGCACCCTGAACGACCTGAACGCGCGGAGAGCGTTCCACTACAACTACGCGCAGGACCCGCTGTATCAGCAGTATGCGCAGGCGTACACCCAGAACGCCCACAACGCCAGCGCCGATGCTGCCGCACAGGCTGCTGCGCTGACGGGCGGCTACGGCTCCAGCTATGCGGCCAGCGTGGCCCAGCAGGCCTACCAGCAGCAGATCGGGGCGTTGAATCAGGCCATCCCGACGCTGTATCAGCTGGCGCTGGACACCTACGACAGCGGCGGCGATGCGCTGGTCTCCCAGCTGGACCAGCTCAACACGCAGGAGCAGAATGCGCAGGGGCTGTATCAGCAGAAACTTTCGGACTATTACACCCGGCTGGAACAGCTGGGCAACGCCTACAACACGGCCTATCAGCAGGACTACGGCCAGTATCAGGACTACCTGAGCCGTCTGGACACCCTGTATGGCAACTACGCCGCGCAGGAGCAGGAGGCCGCTGCCCGGAAGCAGCAGCGGTTCAACAATGCGGTCGCGGTGCTGGGTCTCATCGGCGACGCGGTGCAGATCGCGCTCTCCGGTACCACGGGCCTCGGCTCGCTGGCGGGGTCGCTCGTGAACACAGGGTACAACATCTACGCGAACAACCGTGCCTATGAGGCAGACCGTGCGGATACGGCCTGGAACCAGCAGATGCAGGAAAAGCAGGTCCAGAACGCGCAGGCGCAGCAGAAGTACGACAACGACTTTGCGCAGCAGCAGTATCAGGACAAGCTCCGCCAGCAGCAGTTCAATAATCAGGTGACCAGCGAAAAGCTGAACATTGCCAAGGGCGAATGGGCTCTCAAGCAGTCCAAGGCGGCCCAGCAGGCCCAGAAAGCCAGCGCGGCAGCGGCCCAGAAAGCGGCAGCAGCGGGGGCTTCGGGCACGTCGGCTTCGGGCAGCGGGAACCTGAACGTGGGCAAGAGCGGTGTGCTGGGCAGCACGGCGGTGCCCTACACCGCCGCCCGCCTGCGCAGCCAGGGCCGGAGCGATGCCGCCATCCGGACGGAGCTGCTGAAGGAAGGCTACAGCAGCAAAGAAGTCGGGGAGATCATGAAACAGCTCAACAGCTGAAAAAAACCAGCCGCAGCGCAGAAGTGGGGGCTTCTGTGCTGCGGCTGGGGTCGTTTTGGAACGGTGGAAGCAGAGAAACGCGGGGCCGTGCTGTTCGAGTCCCACAAAGCGACCAACGTGGGGCCACGGTAGACATTCCTAATGGTCTAGGACCCGCGGGCTAAGCGACAGCCCGCAGGGCTGATCGCTTACGGTGCTTACGCACCGCCGCCCTGTTCGAGTCCCACAGAGAAACAGGAAAGAAAAAAGACCAAGAATCATTTGATTCTTGGTCTTTTTGATGAGAGGGTGCCTTGTGGGACTCGAACCCACGGTCTCCAGATCCACAATCTGGCGCGTTAACCGACTACGCTAAAGGCACCACATAATGCGCCCGAAGGGACTCGAACCCCCGGCCCACTGCTTAGAAGGCAGTTGCTCTATCCACCTGAGCTACGGGCGCACGTTGTTATCCCATTGGGTTCCTTATCTTGGGCAGGCCACCGTCGGAGGCGGGCTGCGAGAAATATAATACCATACCCATCGGGTTCTGTCAAGCAAAAAAGTGGATTTTTTTGAAATTTTTCGGCCGGATGGGTCGAGCAACTCTCAGAGCAGCCGCATTCCGACGATGCCAAGCGAAAAACCAAGCAGGGCACCGGCGATGACATCACGTGGGAAATGCACCCCGGCCAGCACCCGCAGCACACAGATGGCCACGGTGACAGCGACCATGACGCCGCCGACCGCCGGATAAAAAGAGAGCCACACGGCCGCCAGCACGGCCGCACTCAGCGCGTGGCGGGAAGGGAAGGACTGGCCGTGGGTCTCCTTTTCCACCAGCGGGGTGAAGCCGGGCTGCTCATACGGGCGGGGAAAGTTGAGCTTTTTGCGCAGCAGGGTGCCGCCCAGAAAAACGAACCCCGGCACCAGAATGGCGCGGGCGATGCACTGCATAAAATCGAGGGCGGTCTGGTCCAGCCCGCCCCGCAGCAGCCGGAACAACTGAAGGTTCAGCAGCACCAGCAGCACCGGGTAGCAGACGAACGGCACCGCCGGGAGCCAGTGGTTCAGCAGGATGACGAGGCGCTTTGCCGCCGGGTGGGTGTTCAGCCAGTGCAGGATCTTCTGATAGCGTTCCGGTGTCATGGTGCAGGCCTCCCTTGGTCAGAAACAGGTGTCGAGATATTCTTCCATATCGAACGGCTCCGGGGTGGAATCCTTGCGCAGGTAGAGCGGGTGGTGGGGGTGGCCCTTCTTGCTCCGTTTGCCGAAGGTGACCCACGGGATCTCCCGCTCACGGGTCAGGGCCACCATCTCCCGCATCAGGCCGGGCAGGTAATCCCGCTTTTCGATCAGGGTGCCCCAGGCCGCCCACATGGTCGGCTCGGTCTCGGCCAGCACGGCCCGGAGCCAGCGCAGGTTCTCGTCGCAGAGGGCGCGGTCGGGGACCTTGTCCATGTCGTTGGGGTCGGTGGCACGCTGGGGGTAGACGTTGAACATGATCCAGCTGTCGAAGCCGTTGGCATTGGCCAGCCGTTCCACGCTTTTCAGGGTGGGGTCCAGTGCGCCGGGCTGCGCGGTGCTGGGGTTGATGCCGATGCAGACCAGCGGGTGTCTGCCCACCCGGCCCAGCACATAGCGGTAGGGCAGGTAGGTGTGTGGCTCATAATACCAGATGCCGCCGGGGTATTCGCCTGCTTCCAGACGGGGAAGCTGTTCCGTTTGCATAGTCGTTACCTCTCAAAATACGCTCTTCTTTTCTATCGTACCTGAAAATTTGACTGAAATCAACTCCTTCGGGGGAGAAAATCTCCCACAAATCCAAATTTCATGGTATACTGTGCTTGGAGCCGTGTATGCTCCAAAGAGTGGAAGAAACCCTTCATTTCCCTGGAAGGAGTCTTGCTATGATAGAAGATTACAGAAATGCGCTGCGTGCGGGCCAGCGTGCTTACCGTGCCTGCGTCGCGCGGGGGCAGTCGCCTTATCTGAAAGTCCTGGATGAGATCCTGAACGGTGTGGACATCGTGGCGCAGGAGCCGCTGGGGCTGGTGGACATCCCCGCCGAGAGCATCGTGGGCACCAAGACCAGCGGCCGCCACACGGCGTTTGCCGCCAACTTCATGCCCCTGCTGGATGATGACACCGAGTTCGCCGTCAAGTGGTCGAACCTCTGCGATGCCCATCTGGAAGAGGGCATCCATACCCCCATCATCGCCTACGAATACCTGAACCGGTTCTATGTGCAGGAGGGCAACAAGCGGGTGTCCGTCCTCAAATATTATGAGGCTGTCACCGTCCCCGGCACCGTGACCCGGCTCATCCCGGCCCGGAACGATACGCTGGAAAATAAGATCTACTACGAATTTCTCGATTTTTACAAGCTGTCCAAGGTGAACAACGTGCGCTTCTCCAAACTGGGCGGCTATGCAAAATTGCAAACCCTGGTCTGCAAGGCGTCGGGCGAAGCCTGGACGGACGACGACCGGCTGAATTTTTCGTCGCTCTACACCATGTTCAGCCAGCAGTTCTATGCGCTGGGTGGTTCGGCGCTGGACCTGACGCCGGGTGACGCCCTGCTGGTCTACCTTTCGGTCTACCGCTATTCGGACGCCTGCCAGTCCACCCCGGCACAGGTGCGGGAGAACCTCTCCAAGCTGTGGGATGAGATCAGGATCCTGACCGAGCCCCATGCGGTAACGCTCTCGCTGGAGCCGAACTCCGCCAGCGAGCCGCTGCTGAGCAAACTGAACATCTTCAGCCAGAAGCCCAGCCAGCTCAAGGTGGTCTTCCTGCACGAATACGACGCCAAAACGAGCGCCTGGGTGCGCGGCCACGAAAAGGGCATCGAGGCCCTCAAGGCGGAATTTGGCGACCGGCTCGTCATCACCAACCGGGAAAACGTGTCCCCGGAGGTGGATGCGGAACAGATCCTGGAAGAAGTGGCCCACGACAATGCGGATGTGGTGTTCACCACCAGCATCCGGATGCGGCCTGCCTGCCTGAAGGTGGCAGCCCAGCACCCGAAGACCAAAATCCTGAACTGCTGCCTGAACACCCCGCACCCGCTGGTGCGCACCTACTACCCGCGCACCTATGAAGTGAACTACCTGCTGGGTATGCTGGCGGGCATCCTCTCCAAGACAGACCGGGTGGGCTATGTGGCCGCGAACCCGGTATACGGCACCCCGGCGGCGGTCAACGCCTTTGCGCGCGGGATGCGGGCCGTCCGGCCGGACGGCCATGTGGTGCTCCGCTGGGCCTGTGTGCCGGTGGGGGGCCAGCCGCTGGATTTCTCCGACCGGGAGGACATCACCCTGCTCTACGCCCGCAGCAGCAATGAACCGGCGGACAGCGACCGCGACTTCGGCCTCTGCCGCCGCCTGCCGGACGGCAGCCTGAAGCCGGTGGCGCTGCCGGTGTGGAAGTGGGAGACTTTCTACATCGGCATCATCCGTTCAATCTTCAATGGCACCTGGGGCAGCGAGGCCAGCGGCAAGGCAGTCAACTACTGGTGGGGCCTGCAGAGCGATGCCGAGCGGGTGGACTATTATGAAGAGCTGGCCGGCGGCACCCGCCAGCTGCTGAACATCATCGAGGAGAACCTGCGCAAGCATGAGCTGGCCATCTTCCCGTCGGGCGGGCTGTATGCGCAGGGGCATGTGAAAATGGTGCCGCAGGGGGATACCTACACGCCCAAAGAGCTGATGGAAATGGACTGGCTGGGCGAATGCGTGGAAGGCGCACTGCCGCTCTACGAGGACCTCAACGTCAAAACGCGCGGCCTGATGGAGATCAATGGTCTGGGCAGCCTGAAAGGGATGCCGCTGTAACGAGCAAAAAATTCAACAGAACGGAGCATTGCGGACGTGAAGATACTTGCGATTTCGGATACCCCCTCCAAAGCACTGTGGGATTACTGCACACGGGAGCGGCTGCAGGGGATCGACCTGATCCTTTCCTGTGGCGACCTGCCCAAGAAATACCTGGAATATCTGACGAATTTTACCTCGGCCCCGATCTTGTATGTGCACGGCAACCATGACGGCAGCTACCGCCACGATGAGCCGGGCGGCTGCATCTGCGTGGACGATGAGGTCTACGTCTGGAAAGGGCTGCGCATCATGGGGCTGGGCGGCTGCATCCGCTACAACCGGGACGAGGATGCCTACCAGTACACCGAGCGGGAGATGCGCCGCCGGGTGCGGAAGCTCTGGTTCAAGGCCCACCACGCGGGCGGCATCGACCTGCTGCTGACCCATGCCCCGGCAGGCGGCCTGAACGATGGCTTTGACAAGGCCCACAAGGGGTTCGACTGCTTCAACGACCTGCTGGAAGAGTACCAGCCCAGGTGGTTCGTGCACGGCCATATCCACCTGAATTATGATGCAAAGCTGCCCCGCGTTTGCAGCCGCGGCCGCACGACGGTCATCAATGCGACCGAGCGGTATGAGTTCGAGATCCCGGACCCGGACCCGCAGGCCCGGCACAAATTTTTCTGGAAAAATCCCGCCTTCCCGACGGAAGAATGAAAAAGGAGAAGCCCCATGGAACAAACAGAACAACTGGCCCGCCTTGACGCATTGCAAAAGAAACTCTACGCCTATGCCTGCGCGGAGAATTCCCTCTATCTGGACGCCGTGACGGTGGCCCCGAAGAACACCGCCGAGGGCCGGGGCGTGGCTCTCGGCATCCTGGCCGGAGAGCACCAGAAACTGTTGACCGACCCGGAGACGAAGCGCCTGCTGGACGAACTGGCTGCGGCGTCCGGCTCGCTCGATGCTCTCCACAAGCGCGAGGTGGAGCTGCTGCGCCGCGAGAGCGGGAAACTGGCTCGCATCCCGGCGGACGAGTATATGGCCTACACCGAGCTGACCAACCGCGCCAGCGATGTCTGGCACAAGGCCAAGGAGAACGATGATTTTGCTTCGTTCTGCCCCGTTTTGCAGGAGCTTGTGGATTACAACCGGAAATTTGCGGGCTACTACGATGCAGCCAAGGCTCCCTACGACGCCTTGCTGAACGAGTATGAGCGCGGGGTGGACACCCGGCAGCTGGACGCCTTCTTTGAGACGCTGCGGGATGGCATCGTGCCGCTTGTCCGGGCCATCGGCGAGAAGCCCCCGGTCGATGACAGCTTCCTGCATCTGGAATATCCGGTGGAGCAACAGAAGGCCTTTGCCGACTACATCATGGAGGTCATGGGCATCGACCGCGGCCACTGCGGCCTTGGCGAGACCGAGCATCCCTTCACGCTGGAGTTCAACAACAAGGATGTCCGCATCACCACCCATTACGACCTGCACAACGTGGCCTCGTCGATGTACTCCGTCCTCCACGAGGGCGGCCATGCGCTGTACGAGCTGGGTATCCGGGACGACTTGCAGTATACTTGCCTGGCCGGCGGTGTCAGCATGGGCGTCCACGAGAGCCAGTCCCGCTTTTACGAGAACCTCATCGGTCGTTCCCGCGCGTTCCTTGAGGCCATCTACCCCAGGGTGCAGGCGTTCTTCCCGGAGCAGCTGGGCGGGGTGAGTGCTGAGCAGTTCTACCGGGCCGTGAACAAGGTGGAGCCGAGCCTCATCCGCACCGAGTCGGACGAGCTGACCTACTGCCTGCACGTCATGGTGCGGTACGAGATCGAAAAACAGCTCATCGGCGGTACGCTGCGGGCAGAGAAAGTCCCGGCCGAATGGGCCCGCCTGTATCGGGAATATCTGGGCGTGGAGGTCCCAAATGACCGGGAGGGCTGCCTGCAGGACAGCCACTGGTCCGGCGGCTCCTTCGGCTACTTCCCGTCGTATGCGCTGGGCAATGCCTACGGCGCGCAGATGCTCCGCAGGATGGAGCAGGCGTTCGATGTGTTCGGGCAGGTGGCAAAGGGCGACCTCTCCGGCGTGACCGGCTGGCTGCGGGAGCATGTGCACCAGTACGGCCAGCTGCTGGAACCGGCCGACGTGGTCCGGAATGCCTGCGGCACCCTTGACCCGCAGATGTACCTCGATTACCTGACCCGAAAATACACAGAGCTGTACGCGCTGTAAGCTGTAAAGAACAAACACAAAAGCGGCACCGGATGCAGTTCCGATGCCGCTTTGTTGTTTCACAGTGGAGCCATCACAGTTGTGGGAACGGATGGGACACAGCCGCTCAGAGAGGGAGCTTGCCGCTGACTTTGTTCACGACGTAGTAAGCAGCTTCCTCTTCGGGCTTGATATACACCTTGCAGGACTGGACGCCGACCTTGTGGGTCAGGCGGTAATCGGCCTTGGCACGGTCTACCAGGTCGGTGATGTTGTACTGTTTGCCGCCGTGCTCAACGTAGACTTCCGGTGCCAGCGGCGGACGGCCGCGATGCGCCGTTTTGCCGGTCTTGGCAGTGGTTTTGGCGGCCTTGTCCGCTTTGGCCGTCTTACGCGCAGTCTTTTCCACAGCAGGAGCGTCTGCGGCGGTGGAGACAACGTTTTTTTTCTCAGACATGGATTCAACCTTCTTTCTCAAAAATATCTGCGCTGTATACAGCGCTGGAGGACCCCAATGAAAAGAATCGATTTCAAACGGTCACATACAATTATATAATAGTGACTTCGGAATCATTTGTAAAGAGGTTTTTCGAAAATAGGTCTGATTTCAGCAAGAATCTGCGTAAGAATCTGAAAAAGAATTACTCTTTGCATAGCTCTTCGGCACGGCGGACGATGGGGGAAAGCAGCGAAGAATCCCAATCTTCCGCAAGGACAAATAGATCGTCACAGATCTCCTTCCGGATGCGGTCGGTGCTGCGCCGCTGGGCAAGTGTGAACAGCGCAGCCAGGAGCCGCAGCTTCAGGGTGCGAAGCTCCTCCGGTGCATCCCACAGCCGGGCCAGGTCGTAGTTGTCGGTGTTGCCGCAGCGCATGGTGCAGGTGGCGCAGTTGGGCGCGACCCGGTGCTTCTCGGTCTCGACGATGTCCTGCATCCGGTGCAGAGCGTCCTCGGCGGCATCAGCCCTGGCCGCCTGCCGCAGTCCGGCGGCCAGAACGTGGTCGGTGTCTTCGGTCTTCGGTTCATTGACGGTGGCGCGCGCCAGACCAATCAGCGCGCCCAGCAAACGGTCCCGCTGGCGCTGTGCAGCCGTCGCAGGAGCAGAAAGCAGTGAATCCATAGATCCTCCTTTTGATCGGGGAATTCTCCCCGGAATGGTGCATTCAGTATACACGAAAAACCCGAAGCTGACCAGAGATCGGACCGTTTTGGAAAAAATATTTTTCCGGCTTGATTTTGCGGCAAAAATAGATTATAATATTACTGTTCTGTATGGAATCAGCCGGTGTGTCGGAATGGCAGACGAGGGGGACTCAAAATCCCTTGTGCTAATAACACGTGTGGGTTCGACCCCCACCACCGGCATAAAAAGGAAGCCCTCCAGCTTGTCTGGGGGGCTTTCTTTTTATCTGCGGCGTGTGAGCGGGTCGAACAGCACGACCCTGCACAGCAGGGGAGCAATCAGCCCTGCGGGCTGTTGCTCAGTGCGCGGGAGACCCCCACCACCGGCATTGCAAGCAGCTCGAAATCGAAGGGTTTTGGGTTGCTTTTCTTTTTCTGCTCAGTTTCTTATACTTTGGTGTGTTCTGGGAAGATGCGGAATCATTTTCAGTTGTTGACCCGCTGACAGCCTGGCACATTGCCTGCAAGTACCGGCTCCCTTGCGAAAACCGGCGCTTTTTTGCGGTTGCACTTTCCCCGGAAGATTATTATACTTATAAAAAAGGCCGGATGCTGCAAGGACAGGAGGAAAAGCGTATGGCACGGAACAAAACCGCGCAGGGCGGTATATCCCTGCGCTGCAAGGTCACGGCATGGCTTGCCGCGATTTTGCTGGTCACCATGCTTTCCACTGGCATTGCTACCATGGCAGGTCAGTGGACGGTACGCTCCTTTGATATGCTGCTGGCCGACAATGCCGTCTGCTACACGGTACAAAACGCCCTCAAGGACGAAGCACAGGCCTTTGCACGCTATGTGCGTCAGCCTACTTCTGAAACGGAGCAGGCCTATGCCGCTGCCTGTGCTGCTGCCGAGCAGAGCCTTGCGGCCCTGCCCTTCGATTACGTCCGCATCGGTGAAGAGCGCTATGCCCGTACATGGAACCTTTTGCAAGGGTATGCGGGCTATCGGCAGGAGCGGGATGCCTTTTTGCAGCTTTCGCCCTCGGCAGATACCTACATTGAACAGATGTACCATGTGATGGCGCTGCAAGACTACCTTGCCGAGTATGCGCTGCGGCTGACGCAGGCCACGCTGGAGCAGGAAAACACCCTTTACAGCAGCACAGCGACCCGCCTCCGGCATCTGCCGTGGCTGTATCTGGGGCTATTCCTGACGGCAGCCGCGCTGATGCTGCTGCTCATCCGGGTGCTGAGCCGCGCGGTGGTGCGTCCGCTGCTGCGGTTGGCACAGGCCTCCCGCAGCATTGCCGAGGGGGATCTTTCAAGCCCGGATCTTCCGGTGAAAAGCAACGACGAAGTGGGGCGGCTGACGGGAACCTTTAACCAGATGAAGCACGCCATGGCGCAGCAACTGACCACGCAGCAGGCCTTGCACCGAGAAGAGGTGCGGAACCTTGCACTGGAAAAAGATCTGGAGCACACCCGGCTGGAGGTGCTTAAAAGTCAGGTGAATCCGCATTTTCTGTTCAACACCCTGAACATGATCTCCTGCATGGCGCGGCTGGAGGATGCTTCCACCACCGACCAGATGATCGTGCATCTGGGCAATTTGTTCCGGCACAATCTGCGCACTAAGCGCCAGCAGATCACGCTGGAGGAGGAACTGGACGGGCTGGAGGACTACATTTATTTGCAGCAAATGCGGTTCGACGGACGCATTACCGTAGAGAAAAGCATTCAGGTGCAGCCTGCGGCGGTTTTGGTGCCGTCCTTTATGCTGCAGCCGGTGGTGGAAAACGCTTACTCGCACGGACTCAAGTCCCGCGAGGAAGGCGGACGCATCCTGCTGCGGGCATGGATGCAGGACAAGGTGCTGGTGCTCACGGTCGCGGACAACGGCAATGGGATGACCCCAGAGGAACTGGACGCCGTGCAGGCAAAAATTGCCCAGAGCGAGCAGACCGGACGCAGCATTGGCCTAGGCAATATTTCCCGCCGTATCGGGATGCTGTATCCGGGCGGAAAAATGCAGATATACAGCCGCGCAGACTGCGGTACTGTGGTGCGGTTTGAGCTCCCGCAGACGCAGCAACCGGAAGAAAAGGAGGAGACGCTCTCGTGAAGTGCAAATTGCTGGTGGCAGAGGATGAATTGATCGAGCGCAAGGTGCTATGTCGGACTTTGCAGAAGTATCTGGGAGATCTGATCTGCCTGTATGAAGCAAAAAACGGCAGAGAGGCTCTGGAAATTTTTGCCCGCGAAGCGCCGCAGGTGGCGGTGCTGGACATTGAAATGCCGGGTCTCACCGGGCTGGAGGTGGCGCGCAAGATCCGAGAAACAGACAGAAATTGCGCCATCCTGTTTCTGACCGGCTTTGATAAGTTCGACTATGCACGGCAGGCGATCTCTGTACGGGCGATGGACTATCTGCTCAAGCCTTACAACGAGCAGGAACTGGTATTCGCGGTGGAGGATGCCATCCGGCAGGTGTCGGTGCCGCTGCCTGCCCGCCCGGCACAGCCCCCTGCGCCTGAACAGCCTGTCCGCCGGGAAGAGGACGAGGATATGCGTACCGCCATCATCCGTGCCGAGATCAGCCGCTTCATCGACGCCCACTATCGGGAGGATATCTCCATGCAGGATGCCGCCGCTGCGCTGCGCTACTCGGACGCCTACTTCTGCAAGCTGTTCAAGCAGTGCTTTAAGGTAAACTTCTCGGCCTACCTGAACGAATACCGGGTGAACAAGGCGCGCCAGCTGATTTTGGACCCGCGCCTGAGCCTGAAGGATATCGGCGCTGCTGTGGGTTACAGCGACGCCAACTATTTTACAAGGGTGTTCAAACGCCTGACCGGCCAGACCCCTTCGGAATACCGCGTAGCCGCAGCGGAAAAAGCGGCACAAGGATAAATCGAATCCAAAAGAAGCGCTCGTTCTTTCCTGCCTGTCAGCAGGAGAGGAACGGGAGCTTTTTGTTTTTGCCAGTTTTTTTCGTCCAAAAAACACAAAAATTGTACTTGGATACAACAAAGACAAAATCGTACTGCGTTTCACAAAATAATCCGGTTTCGCAAAAATGAACGAGTTGTTAAAATATAATCATAGAAAGAACGCGAAAAGAGAGGATGCCATTCATGAAGAGAAGAACGTTTCTGTCGCTGATGGGCGCAGCGGCACTGACCAGCAGCATGATGCTTACCGGCTGCGGTGCCGGCTCCGGTGACGACCGCAAGATCGTGCGCATCGGCCATGTGCAGTCCCAGACCCATCCGGATCATCTGGGGCTGGAAGCCTTTGCCAACTACATCAACGAGAAGCTGGGCGACAAGTACCGTGTGGAGGTGTACCCCAGCGAACTGCTGGGCTCCCAGACCGAAATGGTGCAGCTGACCCAGACTGGTGCCATCGACTTTGTGGTGGCGTCCACTGCCATCATGGAGACCTTCAGTGCCAAATACCAGATCTTCAACCTGCCTTACCTGTTCTCCAGCGTAGAAGCCTACCACGAGGCAATGGACGACCCCGAAGTGACAGACCCCATTTTCAAGACCACTTCCAAGGCCGGTCTGGAAACAGTGGCATGGCTGGATGCCGGCACCCGCAACTTCTACACCATCAAGACCCCCATCAACCAGCCCTCCGACCTGAAGGGTCTGAAGATCCGTGTGCAGCAGTCGCCCACCAACGTGGAAATGATGCGTCTGCTGGGTGGCACTGCTACGCCCATGGGCTTCGGTGATGTGTACACCGCACTGCAGGCCGGTATTCTGGATGGTGCCGAGAACAACGAGCTGGCTCTGACCGATAACGGTCACGGCGATATCTGCAAGTATTACTCCTACGATATGCACCAGATGGTGCCGGATCTGCTGGTGGCAAACTACGCCTTCCTGAACGAACTCAGTGACGAGGAGCGCGCAATCTTTGAAGAGGGCTTCCAGATCGTGAAGAGCACTGAGCAGGACGCCTGGGAGGATGCTGTGGCTGAGGCGAAAGATAAGGCCGAGAATGAGCAGCATGTCAACTTTATTTACCCGGACACTGCACCGTTTCAGGAGGCTATGGCCCCCCTGCACGATTCTGTGCTGGCAGCAAACCCGGAATTGCAGCCCATTTATGACCTGATCCAGCAGCACAACGCTGCCCATACTGCGGACTGAGGAGGAGCATCATGGAAAAACTGAGAAATACCCTGAACAAGGTGCTCAACCTGCTGGCAGGTCTGAGCATGACAGTCATGGTGGTGCTGACCACCTATCAGGTCATCGTGCGTTACATCTTCAACTCTCCCTCCACATGGTCGGAAGAGCTGGTGGGTTATCTGTTCGGCTGGAGCACCATGCTGGGTGCCACTATCGTCTCCGGCGAGCGCGGCCACATGAACATTCCCGTGCTGGTGGACCGGTTCAACCCCACCATGCGCAAGGCGTTCCACATCTTTGCTGAGGTCATCGCCTTCATCTTCTCTGCGACCATTCTGGTGTTCGGCGGTTTTCAGGTGTCCCAGCTGGCTATGGGACAGCAGACCTCCTCGCTGGGCGTTGCCGTGGGCGTGTTCTACTGGGTCATGCCCATCTGCGGCGTGATCATTCTGGTGTATTCCGTGCTGAACATTATCGGCATTGCAAACGGCTCCATCTGTCTGGATACCCCGGAGGATGCAGACTTTGCAAAGGTGGAAGCCGAAATGGCTGCCGATGCCGACAAGGAAAATAAGGAGGACTAAGCTGTGGCAATTCAAGCGTTACTCGTAATTCTGGCAGTGCTGCTGGTGCTGCTGTTCCTCGGCGTGCCCATCTCGTACGCCATTGCAGTCTCTTCCCTGACTGCCATTCTTTCTTCCATTGATCTGAATGTTGCCGTGCTGACCGCTGCCCAGCGCACCTTTGTGGGCATGAGCAAGTTCAGCCTGACCGCCATCCCGTTCTTTATTCTGGCCGGCAACATCATGAATCAGGGCGGCATCGCCAAGCGTCTGGTGGATTTCGTCATGGCCATTCTGGGCAAGATGCCCGGCGCACTGCTGGTGACCAACATCGGCACCAACGCCCTGTTCGGTGCCATCTCCGGTTCTGCTTCCGCTGCGGCTGCTGCTGTTGGCTCCATGATCCGCGACGGTGCTGACGAGCAGGGCTACGACCCCGCCGTGACCGCTGCCACCAACGCCGCTTCCTCCTGCTCCGGTTTGCTGATCCCGCCGTCCAACGCCTTGATTACCTACTCGCTGGCATCCGGCGGCACCTCTGTGGCTGCGCTGTTCATGGCCGGTTACATTCCCGGCATCATCTGGGCGCTGTGCTGCTGCGTGGTGGGCGTACTGCTGGCGGTCAAGCTGGGCTATAAAGGCACCCCCGGTAAGTTTGACTGGAAAAATCTCGGCATCTGCACCCTGCGCGCTCTGCCTTCCCTGTCCCTGATCATCGTGGTCATCGGCGGCATCATCGGCGGTGTGTTCTCTGCCACCGAAGGCTCTGCCATTGCCGTTGTCTATGCGCTGATCCTTGCTTTCTGCTACCGCTCCATCAACCTGAAGAGCCTGTGGAAGATCATCGTGGACTCTGCCAAGATGTCCGGCATGGTGGTGTTCCTTGTAGGCGTTTCCAACATTCTGGGCTGGGTCATGGCCTTTTTGCAGATCCCGGATGCTGTGGCGGCAGCCCTGCTGAGCCTGACCAGCAATAAGTACATCATTCTGCTCATCATGAACGTGATCCTGCTGGTGTCCGGCACCTTTATGGATGTGACCCCGGCCATCCTCATCTTCACCCCGCTGTTCCTGCCCATCTGCCAGAGCTTTGGCATGAGCACCATCCAGTTCGGTCTGATCCTCGTGTATAACCTGTGCATCGGCAACATCACCCCGCCCGTAGGCAACGCACTGTTCGTGGGCATCAAGGTGGGCCGCACCTCGCTTTCCAAGGTCATGCCGTACATGCTGATGTACTATGTGGCCATCATCGGCGGCCTGCTGCTGGTCACCTTTATCCCGGCAGTGTCTACCGCACTGCCGCAGGCAATGGGCCTGATGTAACTGAGACATTCCCTTCTTCTCCTAAAAAAGGCGGTGCCTGCTTTGCGGCGGGCACCGCCTTTTCCTGTCTCTTGCGCAAAGGCAGTCTTGTGCGCTATACTATCTGCAAAGGGAGGGAGACACCATGCGCAGACGGACTTTTTTAGCCGGGCTGGGCTTTGCGGCTTTGCAGCTGGCAGGCTGTGTCGCAAAGCCGCAGACCACACCGGACTATGTGCTGACCTATGCCGACAACCAGCCCGCCGGGTACCCCACTACGCAGGGCGCGCAGTATTTTGCAGACCTTGTGCAGCAGCAGACCGGGGGCAAGGTGGTCATTCAGGTCAAGGCGAACGGCGAGTACGGCTCGGAACAGCAGGTGTGGGAACAGCTTGCCATTGGCGGCGTAGATTTTGCCCGTGTGTCGCTCTCGGTGGCCACGGACGATCTGCCCCGGCTCAACGTACTGCTGCTGCCGTATCTCTACCGGGATGCCGACCATATGTGGCGTGTGCTGGATGGCAGCATCGGGGCTGAGTTTTTGCAGAACTTTACCGCACAGGGACGGGTAGGCCTGAGCTGGTACGACGCGGGTGCCCGCTCGTTTTATGCCCGTCAGCCGGTGCGCAGCCTGAACGATTTACAGGGCAAGACCATCCGCGTGCAGAACTCGCAGATCGTGATCGACATGATCCGCCTGCTGGGTGCAGTGCCGGAGACCACGGCGTACAGCGATGTGTACTCGGCGCTTGAGACCGGGCAGGTCGATGCCGCCGAAAACAACTGGCCGGCCTACTATTCCATGGAGCACTACAAGGTGGCGCGGTACTATATGGCCGATGAGCATAGCCGCGTACCGGAGGTGCAGCTGGCTTCCGGCCGCACATGGGATACACTGCCGGAGGAATACCGGCAGACCCTGCAAGCGTGTGCCCGGGCATCGGCGCAGTATGAGCGCCAGCTCTGGGCACAGGAGGAAACCGCCGCCCGCAAAGCAGCCCTTGCAGGCGGCTGCATCGAACTGCCGCTGCCCGAAGAAGAAATGCAGAGTTTCCGGCAACTTGTACAGCCGCTGTACCGGAAATACTGTGCCGACTATCTGCCGCTGGTGGAGGAGATACAGGCAGAGTGACAACAGAGAAAGGGACGAGTCAAATAAAAAGGCTCACAGCCAAGATCGCCCACCAGCTGGACCCCAGCCGTGCCACCTCCGGCGTGCGATACCATCGGCGAGCTGCTGGAAACGCAGGAGCACTTTTCCTCCACGCCCACTCCGTGGAACAGCAAACAAGCCAGACCCGCCGGTCTGGCTTGTTTGCAATATCAAAATAAATGTTTCCGCTGAATATACCCAAGGTGCAGCGGAGGACCTTCTGAATCAAAAACTCTCCCTTAGCTCACATATCCATCGGTCACGCTGATGATGTTGGCATTGCCTTCCAGACTTTCATACACGTTCACGACGGCATAGTGCATCTCAGCACCCGGATAAACCGTGGTTGCTTCGCACAGGATGCGGTAGTTCGTGCCTGCCACGGTCTGGGTGCTCAGCAAGGTCACTGGCACATAATCCACACCTACAAGGCCCTCGGTGGCCTTGTTGAACGCTGCCGTGGCTTCCTCTGTCATGGCGGGGGACTCCGCTTCCTGCCAGGTGCCCACAGCGCCTTCTTCATAGTCCAGATTTGTCAGGCACAGTGGATCGCCGATGTCCAGAATTTCTGCTTTGCTCAGCCAGCTGTGCTGCAGCGTGACCACCACATACTCTTCCTGTGCGCCCGGTACGACGACAGTCGCCTTGCACAGAATGCGATACTGGGTACCGAAGCCGGTGGTGCGGCTTGCCAGCAGGGCTACAGGTGTATAGGAAACGCCCTCCAGACCATCAAAGGCCTAATCGAACACTTTGCGGACTTTCTCGGTCAGTGCTGGGTCGGAAGCGCGCTTCCAACTGCTGGAAATACAGTTTTCCTCAGCCACAGCAGAAACTGGTTCCACCGTCTCTGCCGAAAGTGCGTATGCCTGTACCGCACCGCCTGCCAGCAGGGAAAGGGCCATCACAGCCGTCATGCAAACAGAAACCGTCTTTTTCATAGTATTGTCTCCTCTTCTTATTGTGTGTATCACTGCCGGGGTGTACACCCGGTTCTGTCGCTACATTCTGGATACGAATGAGCCGCCCTCGGAATTGCACGGGTTTGAAATATTTTTCCAAAAAAGCTGAGACTGCGCTCTGGAAGGATACAAAACACCCCCGGCACTCGTTTGACAGGAACGAGCACCGGGGGTGTTGCTGTATCAAAATTATTTCAGGTCGAACCGGACAATGACCAGCCGATACCACAGATACGGCACCATGTTCCAGATCATCCACAGTTCCATCAGGATGTAGTTGGGCAGGTCTTTCAGGCGGAAGGGGCGCTTGCCGAGCTGGCCGGAGCGGAGCAGGGCAAAGGCCTCGTGCATCCCTTTGTCCCAGGCCTCACCAAAGCCCTGCTTGTGGAATTTGTAGCACTTGAGCAGATAGCCCAGCGCCAGCGGGATGAAGTTGAGCAGGAGCATGAGCAGCGGCTCGTTCTTGAGCGGGAGCAGGATGCTGTTGCGGCCGCTCTGCTGGCTCTTGAAGGCGTTGTACTTGACGGCACCGGTGCTGGCACCGCAGATGTGGTAGCATCTGGCCGCAGGGCAGAGCACATTTTGATAGCCCGCGTTGTTGGCGCGCCAGCTGAGGTCCACGTCTTCAAAGTAGGCGAAAAAGTTTTCGTCGAAGCCGCCGATCTCGTCCAGGATGCTCTTGCGGTAGAGCGATGCGCCGCCGCAGGCCGAGAAGATGCGCTTCGTTTTGGTGTAGCGGCTGGCCCGGCGGCCGTCGCCGGTCTTGCAGGCAAAGCCCATCCATGTGACGTAGTCCCCGGCGTCGTCGGCCAGTTCGCGGTCGAAGTGGCGGATCATCAGGCTCTGCACGGCGAAGATCCGGGGGTCGGTCTCGGCGGTGCGGATAAGCTCCGCCAGCCACTGCGGCTCAGCGAAGGCGTCGTTGTTGAAGAGCACCACAAACTCGCTCTTGGCGCGGGCGATGCCCTGATTGACCGCATGGGAGAAGCCGGTGTTGCGGCCGTTCTCGATGAGGGTGAAGTTCGGGCGGGTGCAATAGCTGCGGGCCTGCTCCAGACTTTCGTCGGTGGAGCCGTTGTCCACGACGATGAGTTCAAAATCCTGTTCGGTCTGGGCATAGATGGACTCGATGGAGTCCCTGAGCCAGCCCTTGCCGTTGATGTTGGGGATGACGATGGTTGCTTTCATATCTACCTGCTCCTGCAAAGTTTCGGTTTCGTTGGTCCTGCTTGAAAGTATACCATAATCTGCACAAAAAGAAAACGGAAAGAACAAACAGACTTTTGTACGAAAACCACAACAGACAAAAGTGCCTTTTGTGCAATCTGCTCCTGAATTGTGACCAAATCGTGTAAAATATGAGAAAAAAGCTGAACAACTGTTTACAAAAGAGTAACAAGCTGGTATACTTTACGGCAGTGAATAACGACGCGATTCAAGGGAGATGGAACAACGTGGAAACTGCACCGCATCACGCATGGAAAAAACTGTCGGCGCTGCTCATGACGCTGGCGCTGATGATGACGCTTCTGCCTGCGGCTCTGGCCGTGGACTTAAACGTTGACGCCGGGTTCTACTTCAAGCAGAGCCGGGGCGGCACCTGCACACTGGCTTCGGCCGCGATGATGCTGCGCCGCCGCGCTTACTTTGATGGTCTGGACGGATGGGTCGATGTGACCGAGAACAGCATCAAGAGCACGGCGTGGGCCGGCGGTCTGTCCCACAGTTTTACATACAATGCGATGCACGTTGGCTACGCCACCCTTCCTTCCGGCAAGGCGGCCAAGACTGAAGCCCTCATCCGAATCTTGCAGGAGCACCCGGAGGGCATCGTCCTGTATGACCGCAGCCAGCCCCACGCGGTGCTGCTGACCGACTACACGAACGGCGTCTTCTACTGCTCAGACCCGGCGAACGGCGTTTCTGCGGGCCGTGTGCCGCTGTCCAGCGCCAGCATCTCGATCGCTGGGGCGTCCTGCTACTGGTACATCACTTCCGATGCCAACGACGACGGCATCGGTCTGGAAGAGCTGGAGGCCGCAGTCGTGGCCGAGGAGACGGCTGCGGAGACGGCCACCGAGACCACCGTGGTGGAACAGACCCCCACGACGGAGACGACGACCCAGAGCAGCGCGTTGAGCTGGCTGGACAGTCTGTTCCAGTAAAAGATACCGAAAAACCGCCGGGTGCAGATCAGATGCACACGGCGGTTTTTTGTCGGCGCGGCGCGGCTCACTGCCGCAGCTGGGTGCCGGGGAAGTAGTGGGCGAGGATCTGCGAAGCCGTCTGCCCCTGCTCGGCCAGCGCTCTGGCTCCCCACTGGCTCATCCCGACCCCGTGACCGTAGCCTCTGGTGGTGAAGAAAAAGCTGCCGTTCTGATACTGCACCGTGAAGCAGGCGCTCCGCAGGCCCAGCGCCTTCCGCAGCGCCGGGCCGGTCACGGTCTGGCCGCAGACGGGCAGAGAGGCTACATAGCCGGAGGGGGTGAGGGCGGCCTCTCCGAACCAGCCCTCCGGCGCGGAGAGGTCGGGCGCGAGGCCCAGCCCGGTCAGGAGCTGCTGCAGCTGTGCGGCAGAGAACGAGACGGTGTAGATGTAGTTGTCGGCGTTCTGGTCGGTGCTGCTGTCCACCGGGATGAGATAGGGGACGGCGGTGCCCCAGACGTTCTCGCTGGCTTCGGTCTGCCCGTTGGAGATGGCAAAATAGCTGGTCCCGGCGGGGGCATCCTCATAGTAGAGCACCTGCGTCAGGACCGAATCCACCAGAGCCGAGAGCCGGGCGTAGTTGGCCTCATAGGCCGTGCCCCAATAGCTGCGGAGAACGGCATCGGTCAGATAGCCCTGCCGCCGGGCCGGGTCGGCGGTGAGCCAGCCTGCGGCGGGGTCCTGTGCGTGGTCCCGGCAGTAGAGGGCGTAGCTGTGGGCCGCGATGGCCTGGGCTTTCAGCGCCTCGTCCGGCCAGGTGATGGGCATTTCCGCCGCCACGGCCCCGATGAGGTAGTCCCGGCGGGGCACCGACACGACCGCGCCATCGCTCTGGTCGGCAATGAGAAAGGTCTCGCTGTCCCGGTCGGAGGGCGGCAGAGAGGCGGCATCGGGCGTTTCCGGTTCCGGGGCCGCGGCGGACGACGCCGGTGCCGCAGGCCCCAGCACGGTTTTGGCCAGCCGGTATCCGGCCAGCGGCAGCAGACTGCCCAGCACGAACAGCACGGCACAGAGCAGAAAAAAGGAACGTTTCATAGCAGCCCCTCCCGGACAGGCAGTTTCGTTTGGGCCAGTGTAGCAGGAACATGCGGAGAAAAAGCGCAGATTTCATCTTCTTCTTGAATTTATTTCACAAAAGCGCTATGATAGATATGTGCCATCAGCGCGGATGGCAGGGAAAGGTATAAGAAATTCGAAACAGAAAGGGGAACCTGCGCATGAACTATCAACATGCAGAAGTGGCAACGCTGGACCCGCAGACGATGCAGACACTCTGCGAAGAGTACATTGCCAACAACTACATCGACCCGGAGACCAGTGAGCGGCTGGGGGTCAAGCGCGGCCTGCGCAATCCGGATGGCACCGGTGTGCTGGCAGGCCTGACCAACGTCTGCGACGTCGTCGGCTACAAAAAGGACCAGGAGGGGCATGTCATCCCCATCCCCGGCAAGCTGATCTACCGCGGTGTCAACATCGAGGAGATCGTGGAAGAAGCCTACCGCAACGACCGCTTCGTCTTTGAGGAGGTTATCTGGCTGCTGCTGTTCGGCAGCCTGCCCACCCAGACCCAGCTGGACGATTTCTGTGCGCTGCTGGCCGAGCACCGTGCACTGCCCGATGGCTTCATGGACACCATGAACGCGCCTTCGCCCAACGTGATGAACAAGCTGCAGCGTTGTGTGCTGGGCCTGTATTCCTACGATGAGCACGCCGAGGACCTGAGCCTGGAGAACATCCTGAACCAGAGCATCAACCTCATTGCAAGCATGCCCACCATGATGGTCAACGCCTACCAGATGAAGCGCCGCTATTACGATAAGCAGAGCATGTTCTTCCATCTGCCCAAGCCCGGCCAGAGCACGGCGGAGCACATCCTCAGCACCTACCGCCCGGACCAGAAGTTCACCCACGAGGAGGCCAAGCTGCTGGATATGTGTCTGCTGGTCCACGCGGACCACGGCGGCGGCAACTGCTCCACCTTCACCACCCGTGTGCTGTCCTCTTCGGGCACCGACACCTATTCGGCCATCGCGGCGGCCATCGGCGCACTGAAAGGCCCCAAGCACGGCGGCGCGAACCTGATGGTCAACCGCCAGCTGCAGGATATCCTGAAGCATGTCGAGCACCCCGACGATGACGACGAGGTCCGCGAGTATCTCCGCCGCATCCTCCGTAAGCAGGCGGGCGACGGCTCCGGCCTCATCTACGGCATGGGCCACGCGGTCTATACCATGAGCGACCCCCGCGAGGTCATCCTGAAGAACCGCGCCAGACACCTGGCCTACGAGAAAGGCTTTGAGGAAGAGTACAACATGCTGTGCAGCATCGAGCGGCTGGCCCCCGGCATCTTCGCTGAGGAAAAGGGCAGCACGAAGCCCGTCTGCGCCAACGTGGACCTGTTCAGCGGGCTGATCTACAACATGCTGGGCATCTCCGAGGACATCTACACCCCGCTGTTTGCCATTGCTCGTGTGCCGGGCTGGTGCGCCCACCGCGTGGAGGAGGTCATCTTCGCCAACCGTATCATCCGGCCCGCCTACAAGTATCTGGGCGTGCGCCAGAAATATAAACCGATCGAGGAACGCTGATGAATCCATTACTCACACTTGTTTTTGTTGTAGGAACGGCACTGGCCCTTGGACGGGGCCTGGATCTGGGCTTCTGGACCGACCTGGAAAGCGGCCTGTGCATCGCCGGTTCGGTCTGGCTGCGGTATGCTGCGCTGGGCATCGCGGTGCTGGTGAGCCTGTTTGCGGGCCGGAAGCTGGCCTGTGAGCCGAAGAACTTGCAGGACCACTGCAAACCGTCCGGCATCGTCACGGTGATGGCAGGGGCATTCTTTACTGCCGCAGGATTTTTGCGCTTCGCCGTTGGAATGACTGGCGCAGGCTCGTTTGTTCGCGCGATACTGGAAATTCTGTGTGGCCAGTGGCTGGCCGGGCTGGCGAAGAGCTGGCTGCGGAAGGACTGGCAGCCGCCCACAAAGAGCATGGCCTCCGGCATCTGGGGCACACTGGTGTTCTACTGGTGCGTTCTGAGCCGCTTCATGGAGAACAGCTCCAGCTGGCACCGCGTCTCACCCACGGCGCAGGTCTGGGTGTTGCTGGGGATGCTCGTCTTTCTGTCCAGTCTGGTGCGGGCGCTCTGGATGCCCGAAACGTCGGATGGGAAAGCCCTGTGCGCCTCCGGTCTGGCAGCCTTTGTCCTCGGCTTCTGCTGGGAGCTGCCCCAGACCCTGACGCTGGCGATGCCCTCACAGTTCGTCCTCACGGCGCTGCCCTCCATCTTTTTTGGTCTGGGCATGGCCTGCCTTGGGACGCTGGGCGTGTTCTGCACCGTGCGCACCGCAGGGCCTGCGGCCAGAAAGAAGTAAAGGCCAGCACTCTGTTGGCTGAATTGCTGAAAACCGGCCCAGATAAGGGACAAAAATCATACAAAAGCCAAAAAGTGAACAAACGAGTTGTTAATTTTTTAGCAGACACTTGAAACTTTTCGCGTTTTGGACTACAATAAAGATACCGTGAGATTATCCGATGAAAAAGGGTAAGAACATTTAGGAGGTATTATTAACATGGCTGTTAGAGTTGCTATCAATGGTTTTGGTCGTATTGGCCGTCTGGCTTTCCGTCAGATGTTTGATGCTGAGGGTTACGAGGTCGTCGCAATCAACGACCTGACCAGCCCCAAGATGCTGGCTCACCTGCTGAAGTACGACACTGCTCAGGGTTCCTTCTGCGGCAAGATCGGCGAAGGCAAGCACACTGTCGAGGCTACCGAGGATTCCATCATCGTCGACGGCAAGGAGATCAAGATCTATGCCGTTAAGGACGCAAAGGATGCTCCCTGGGGCGAGCTGAACGTTGATGTCGTTCTGGAGTGCACCGGCTTCTACACCAGCAAGGAGAAGAGCATGGCTCACATCCAGGCTGGCGCAAAGAAGGTCGTCATCTCTGCTCCCGCAGGCAACGACCTGAAGACCATCGTCTTCTCCGTCAACGAGAAGACCCTGTCCGCTGAGGATCAGGTCATCTCCGCTGCTTCCTGCACCACCAACTGCCTGGCTCCCATGGCCGACACCCTGAACAAGACCTATCCCATCGTTTCCGGCATCATGACCACTGTTCATGCTTACACCGGCGACCAGATGATCCTGGATGGTCCTCAGCGCAAGGGCGACCTGCGCCGTGCTCGTGCTGGCGCACAGAACATCGTCCCCAACAGCACCGGTGCTGCCAAGGCCATCGGCCTGGTCATCCCTGAGCTGAACGGCAAGCTGATCGGCTCTGCTCAGCGTGTGCCTGTTCCCACCGGCTCTACCACCATCCTGGTTGCTGTCGTCAAGGGCAAGGACATCACCAAGGAGTCCATCAACGCTGCAATGAAGGCTGCTTCTTCTGAGTCCTTCGGCTACAACGAGGATCAGATCGTCTCTTCTGACGTCATCGGCATGCGTTACGGTTCTCTGTTCGACGCTACCCAGACCATGGTCGCTAAGATCGACGACGACACCTATCAGGTTCAGGTCGTGTCCTGGTACGACAACGAGAACTCCTACACCTCTCAGATGGTCCGTACCATTAAGTACTTCGCAGAGAACTGCTAATCGCGCAGCTGCGTTAAAAATTGGATGATTTGTCGGCTGGAGTTTGTCTTGCTCAACTACGAACAAGCCTGATTTGGTACGACAACCATATCTAGCGATTTTTCACCCTTTCTTTTGTGGTCCGCCATGAAGGAAAGGGTGTTTTTTTATGTGTTTGAAAGATCTCCGCGATGAATTTATCTACGACTGTGAATGCCGCCATCTGGCTAAAGGATCCCTGCGCAATTATAAGGCTGCGACCTGTTTTTTGCTGGAATATCTGGAGCTGAAGCAGATCACTGAGCTGGAAGACGTCCGTCCCCGCCACATCCGGGACCTGATGAAGGAAAAGCAGGATGCGGGCAGTACGTCCCGCTATATCAACGACCTGCTCAAGGTGTGGCGCACATGGTTCAACTATCTAGTCAATGAGGGCTATCTGGAGGAGCGGGACAATCCGGCCAAAAAGGTAAAGTGCCTCCGTCAGCCCCGGACGATCATCGATACCTTTACAGCGGCTGAGATGAAGCGGATGATCCAGTTCTACGACGGCAAGGACTTTCTGGACGTGCGGAACAAGACCATCATCATGCTGCTGTTTGATACCGGGATGCGCTGCAACGAAATGATCCTGATGGAGCCGGAGGATATCAAGCAGGACTATATTCTGGTCAAGCATGGCAAGGGCAGCAAGGAACGGGTCGTGCCCAAATCGCCCGCACTCTCCAAGCAGCTCGTCAAGTACTGCACACTCCGGGATGGCTACCTGAAAGAGCGCCCTAGCCAGCCAGTTCCTGAACGCGATCGGAGAAGAAATCCGCGACCTTGGATGCCCGGCGGATCGTGCTCTGGACTGCTCTGGGCCCGCGCAGATTTTTGTCGGCAATGGGCGTGTAAATCTCTTTCTCTACGGCTCGCAGGCGGTCTTCATCCTCGGCAATTAGCGTCAGGGCTTGTGATAGAATCATGTAGGCGTTCATGTTGCGGGTGATCCCGACGTAGCGCAGTACGTCATTGATACGGGCGGACAAATCGGAAGTAACCATTTTGATACCATTCCTATTACATATATTTGAATCAGTTCCATCCTGTTCGAAATAAATGTAACGCAGAATATGCCAAAACTGGCGAAAAGCGTCCAAATGCGTCGTTAAGTGCTGAAATGCGTCGCAACAGCACGGCGTTGTGAATTGGCAGGGGTATAGCAGGGGATAGGAGCACGGCAGCAGAGTGCTTGACTATGGTATATACAGTCTATAAGGGCGTTCGCTTTGGGCTGGGTGCTGTAGCGGCAGATTTCCATGACACCGCGCAGATTGTACACGATAGTTTCACGATTCTCCGTATGATTTCCGACCTCCGTAATCAATTTGATTACGGAGCTCAACAGGTCAAGACGTTCTTTGTTGTGCTGATAGAATCGCCATACACGACCTTGTGCAAAACAGTATGCACCGGTCACGACCTAAGTTCAGATGAGATCAGTCAGACTGACCCCATCAAGAAAGATGTGCGCAGTTTTGAGCAGATGTAGATGGTGGACAAAAATGTTCTCTGTGCACACAAGTGGCTACGCTCAAAAATGAGCTGTCCTCCATGTTCTCCAAAGGTCGCAAATCACGACCTTATACATCTACCTTGTTTCGGGTGGTGGCATTTCCGACTTTCCCTTTTTCCTTGTATTCTGGGGAAGGATGCCTTGTTTTAGGGGATGCGCACTATAATTCCGTCGTATTTCACGACGCAAATAGATATACTCAAAAGTGGTGAAACCATAATCAAACCGAAAATCCGCCGGGATGTGTGCTGGCTGATATTAAACGCGGCTCTTTAAGTTCACTTTCTGACTGAATACTGTATAAAATAGAAGGAGCCCTGCTACTCGTGTCTGAGCGGCAGGGCATTTGTGTTGGAGTTGGTTATTAAATTACGGCGGTTTTATGTTATGCCCCAGGACGTGCTGTGTTAGAGCTCAAAAATCTCAGTCGTGATTCTGGTCTGGTTTTCACCTAAAAGTTTACCATAAGCACGGTCAGAAATTCGTTTGAACTCTTCAGCTCGTTCTCTCGTCTGATAACTGAGTTCTTGTAGAATAGAGTTATTATCGTGATCGATAATTTTGACGATGAACTTATTATTCTTAGCCATACCTTTTCCTTCCATCAGGCTGCAATTTCGGCGATGAAGTTCAGGATGATGAATACCATCAACCCCAAACCGATGAGTGTAAGTATGGGGCCACAACCAATATTGCCTCCGTCGCTTTTATTGCTCATCATGCTGTACATCATATAATGGTCAAACTAATCGTGGTCACATTTGCGGCTCATAATAGCTTCTCCTGCGTTTTGAAGTGTGTTTACTTTTGCATTTTAGGTTTGCTGTACCTGAAGTCTACAAAACAATGTGTCCAATAAAGTGGATTTACAAGTGCACTTTTAAAATGTGGAGCTTTTTTGCTGCTGGGCGCACGAATTGATGGATGACCGCACTGTCGCAGGCAAAAGTCTCCGGTAAGGCCTCCGGTGGCGGAGCTCCTCTCACTCAGTCAGGCCCAACAGATAATCAGTGGACACCTGATAGAATTGGGCGAGCTGAATCAGATGGGGGATCTCAGGGCATTTGTCGTGCTCCAATGCGTAGACTGCCCGGCGGGTCACACCCATGGTTCGTGCAAGATCGGTCTGGGTATAGCCGTGCGTCAGGCGTAGGTGCTGCAAGCGTTCTGATATGATAGTCATGGCGGTGCTCCTTTCTATAATAATAGGCGTCCTCTCACAGCCCGGCGAATCTCTGTCTTTACGAGTACACTTTTATCGCAAGTCAAAAAATTGCGCAACATCAAAACAGCATTTCTGCGACATGCAATTCAACGATGTTGCTGTCGCATTAAAAAGTTGAATTGCTATAAAACCGGCACTACTCTCACTCGTGCCCTCGCTCTCTGTCCTGCTATGATTTAATCAGCCTTTACGAACAGCTCCATGCAGTCCGCACAGATGACCCGCACTTCCTTGGTACTCCGGATGATGGTACCGCACTTGGGACATACCCACCGCCGGGTACTGCTCTTTGCTTTGGGAGGTTTCGGTGCTCCGGTCTGACTGCTGCCGGGTGCCTTGCTGCCTGCTCCGGTGCCTGCCATATCCGACCATGCCAGCCGCTCGCCCATCTGGATATCCTGCCAGCCTTGGAAGATGATGAAGTCCAGCAGCTCTTCGGACGGACTTGTGATGGTCCAGCCATACTTTTCGTGGTGGTCGACGGTCAGCCCGTGTGTCTCTGCCTGCTCCTTAAAGCGTCGGTTGTGGTATACCCCGTTGTTGCTGGTGTCCTTGATGCCGGTCTCCATGCAGTATTCGTGCACCATCTCATGCAGCAGGGTGGAAGCGGTCTCCTCGATGGGACGGTCAAGGGTAGCCGACGAAATATTGATCTCGTATTTGTTCTCGCCGCCTGCCTGCCAGACCTTGGAACAGGTGATGTGACCATAGGCGGACGGGGTCTTTTTCAGGCTGATGATGGGTTCGGGCAGCTTGCCTGCAAAGTAGTGTTTGTTGAGCTCGCGGAACATCTTTTCCAGCTGACCAGCAGCGCGGGAGGTTTTGACAGTCTGTTTCATGATTTCTTGAACCTTTCTTGATAAAAAAGGCCGGGACAGGTATAATATTGGTGTAGCCCGCCCCGGCGGGTGTGTTGGGCTCTGTACAGCGCAAACTTTGGTAGGTGGGCGCTGTATGGGGCTTTTCTTTTCAGGTGATGCTCAGGCGGGTGCCGGTGACCGTTTTGCTGTACTGGTCATACAGGTCAGGAGCTACGGCCTTGATGGCTTTGCTGTCCAGTCGGGTGCTGGAGAAATCGGACAGGCGGACTTTGTGGCAGCCTACTTCCAGATAGTTGGTGGAGCGCTCAGCCAGTGCCTCGCGGATCTGGATCTTCAGCTGTTCCTGTTCAGCCTGTGCAGCCTCGATCAGTTGGGCGGCCTCCTTGTACTGTTCGACAAGGGCCAGTAAAACGTTGATGCTCATGTGTGTGCCTCGCTTCAAATCGTTGGTGAATGGACGGATGTGAGAACCGGTGTTCCCGATGGCATGAGTATAAACTATTCACGGGAATAGGCAGCGGATGCTATAATAAACACTATAATGTACTGGAGGAAAAATCAATGGCAAAGACGAGTGCAGCACAACAGCGTGCAGTTCATAAATATGTGAAAAATAATTATGACCGTTTGGAGCTATCAGTGCCCAAAGGAGAAAAAGAGACTATCCAGCAGGCAGCGAAACAGGCGGGGCAAAGCGTAAACGCCTATATTTACGAAGCGCTATGCGCCAGAATGCAGCAGGAAAACGCCATGTTAGACACACCGGGGGTGGTTAAAAATCTGGAAGGGGACACTGACCCGGTAGAATGAGATAGTTGTTCCATCTCCCCAGACTGAATTGAATCTAGCAGCAGAAGGCCTCTGTTTTTCACAGAAATGTGATCGGCAGGGGCCTTTTTAGCACAAAAAATAACCTGACCTATGCAAAAGAGCACAAACCAGGTGGTGCGCTGCATTGATGGTTAATTATACCTATATAAAATAGGAAAATCGGGGGAGAGAGTAAAAATTATATAGTGTAATGCGATACGTCTAGTCTGAACCCGTGACCAATGCAACGGTATGAGCCAGTTTTTTAGTGCGAAGTGATGCTCTATTTAGCGGTTGTCATTACATTGAAACTGCTATTTCACCCGACAGTGCCATCCAGCGCGCTATGGACAACTATATGACCACACATTTTTCTGCTGATGATTTCATCTGGAGCTTTCAGGCGAAACTGGGCAATGTGTGGAAAAGATTAGGTTGAGTCGAAATTTTTTCTAAAACACAGATGGATACAATTCCTCGGATTTCTATTGATTCCCAAATGTAACCATGATAGAATAATAAGAGAATTCAGACGGCCACGTAGAAGAACTGGTATCCTCCGTTTTTGGATGGGAGATACGCCTTGATTGCGGGTAAGGAGGTGAATCATGTGGGCTTGTGTCTGTTTGCGAACAATAATGTGATAAATCATGCGGAAAACCAAATGATAGACCACAATAAAAAGCCCACTGCTGTTTACCTTGCTGGCATGATGCGCAAAGGTGAAAATGAAGTGGGCTTGTTAGGGTTTTACAAAAATGTAAAAATTTGCACTCCGATAGTACTGTGCACGTGGAGCTTGAGCTGCAGTGTGATGTTCTGGTTCTTGTTGCGGTCACATTGCATTTGAAATGACCTTGGGCGAAACCGTCGTCCGAGGGCTTTTGTCTACCTGGAAATCAGGAGGTAAACGGTCTGTACGTCTTGGGAAAAGAGGAACGGCTATCTAAAAGGAAGGTGCTTGCGGGAACGGTGTGAGCTAAAGGGATTACTTTAAAACGAATAACGATAAGAAACGTATAGACAAGGATTTATGTGAGGAAAAAATGGCTACGAATACGACTGGAATTGAGAAGAAAGTTGAAATTGACCGAAAAGAGAATCTGCACGCCCATCGGCTGTACTGGTTTGTCCGCCGTGCGCAGGATATTGTTCTGTCGTCGGTGGCGCTGGTAGTGCTGTCACCTGTTATGTTGATTACAGCAATTGCTATTGTGGTGGATGACCCATCCGCGGGTCCAATCTTCTCGCAGGAGCGTATTGGCCGCGACGGAAAGCCCTTCAAGTTCTATAAGTTCCGCTCCATGTGCCCCAATGCAGAGGCAAAACTGGACGACCTGCTGGACCAGAACGAGATGGATGGCCCGGTTTTCAAAATCAAGGATGATCCGCGCATTACTCGTGTGGGTAAATTTATCCGCAAGACCAGCATTGATGAACTACCGCAGCTGTGGAACATCCTGAAAGGCGATATGAGCATTGTTGGCCCCCGCCCTGCACTTCCCCGCGAGGTGGAGCAGTACGGCGACTACGAAAAGCAGCGTCTATATGTGACTCCCGGACTGAGTTGTTATTGGCAGATTGCCCCGCACCGGAATGATTTGTCTTTTGAAGAGTGGATGGATCTGGATGTGAAATACGTCAAGGAGCGTAGCTTCTGGGTGGATTGGAAGATTATTTTTAAGACATTCAAAGTGTGCCTGCTGGGGCATGGGGAGTAAGGTGGCCTGCAAAGGTAGGAAAGATACTGGTAAAGAAATGTTGGCTGATATACCGGAGCAAAGTAGAAATATGATTGATGCACCGAAATGGTACGACAGCAAAGAAAAATACTTAGGCAGGTGGGGCTTATAATCACACTTTATAAATACAGCGATTGCGGAAAAGATGAGGAGTACTTGAGGGATGAGGAATAAAAAAATCAGAATACTGCATGTGGCGCAAGCCGCTGGCGGAGTAGATCGCTACATCCGAATGCTTCTCAAGTATTTGGACAAAGAAAAGTTCGAGAATATATTGGTTTGCTCACAAGATTTCCATGAGGAAGACTACAGAGGTTTGGTAGACTCTTTTGAACAGGTCGAAATGATCAGAGCTATTGGAGGCAATGATTTAAAGGCAATTAAAGAGGTAAGAACTCTGATAAAGAAATATAACCCCGATATCGTTTATGCTCACTCCAGTAAGGCGGGGGCTATTGCTCGTATTGCAGATATTGGTTTAAAGAACCACTGTGTATACAACCCACATGGCTGGGCGTTCAACATGCGCTGCTCGGCAAAGAAAAAAGCAATATACACAATGATAGAAAAAATTGCAGCACCGTTCTGCGATAAAATCATCTGCATTTCAGATGCAGAAAAACAGTCAGCACTGGATAAGAAAATATGCAAAGAGGATAAGCTGCAAGTCATTTTTAACGGTGTGGATATCGAGGCCTATGAAAGTGGGGAGCATGGTGCTATTAAGAGGAAAGATCTGAACATTCCAGAAGACGCATTTGTTGTTGGCATGGTAGGACGAATGAGCCCACAGAAAGCACCAGATGTCTTTGTTAAGATGGCAAAGCAAGTGAAAGATGAAGTTCCCAATGCACACTTCATTATCGTCGGCAATGGAAATCAGGAAGACGAAATCAGAAAGTATGCGGAGGACAATGGTTTTTCGAACAGCCTGCATATTACAGGCTGGGTTGATAACCCGATGAGCTATGTTGAACTATTTGATGTGGCCTGCCTATTGAGCCGTTGGGAAGGCTTTGGATTGGCACTGCCTGAATACATGATGGCAGGCAAACCAATTGTAGCAAGTAGAGTGGATGCCATTCCCAATATAATCCGGAATGGAGAAAATGGTCTGCTTGTTGAAGTGGATGATGATATTGGAGCAAGTAATGCTGTGCTACGGATTTATCAGGAAAAAGAATTGAAAGATAAATTATTAGCACAGGGGATGGAAGACGTACATAACAGATTCAATGCTCGGAGAGTGTCAGAGGAGCACGGGAAACTGTTTGAAAATATGTAAGAAATGAAGCAGGGGAAGAAATCGGTATGAAATTTTTTGTAACAGGCGTTGGCGGTCAGCAGGGACATGATGTAATGAACGAGCTGCTGAAGCGTAGCCATGAGGGTGTAAACTCTGATGTTCAGGAAAATTATAGCGGCGTGGCAGATGGTTCTGCAGTAACGAAGGCACCGTATGTTGCACTGGATATTACAAATAAAGAGGCAGTCGGGAAGGTTATAACAGAAGTGAATCCAGATGCAGTGATCCACTGTGCAGCATGGACTGCGGTGGATATGGTAGAAGATGACGATAAAGTGGCGAAAGTCCGTGCCATCAATGTAGGTGGTACACAGAATATTGCAGATATTTGCAAGAAACTCAACTGCAAAATGACATACATCAGCACAGATTATGTGTTTGATAGTCAGGGGACGGAACCTTGGAAACCGGTTTACAAGGACTATAAGCCTTTGAATGTGTACGGACAGACGAAACTGGAAGGTGAACTGGCGGTCAGCCAGACGCTGGAAAAGTATTTCATTATCCGCAGTGCTTGGGTGTTTGGTTTGAACGGTAAGAATTTTATCAAGACTAGTGCATAAAAGGGGTAAATAATAAAAACATCAGTAATGGTTGCAACGCTAGTAATTAGAAGCTGTGAGTGGCGAAAATTAAGAGGCAGCTTTAGAAAAGTCTAAGCGATTAATTTGTGATAAAGTAACCGAGAAGAAAAAACAGTTAAACTGAAGAAGGCTACGGCTATAAATAATATAGAAAAGGATGTAATGTTTTACTATGAAAGAATATTTGGTTTCAGTCATTGTGCCAGTATATAATGTGAATCTATATCTAAAGCAGTGTGTGGATAGTATTCTATCACAGACATATAAAAAATTGGAAATCTTATTAGTTGACGATGGATCAACAGATAACAGTGGAATGATTTGTGACGACTATGCAAAAATAGATCAAAGAGTAAAAGTTATTCATAAAAAAAATGGTGGCTTATCCGATGCGCGTAATGTTGCGCTTGATATATGTAGAGGTGACTATATTTCTTTTGTGGATAGTGATGATTATCTCTCACCATGTTTTTATGAAATTTTAATGGGAGTGATGAACTCTGGAAACTGTGATCTTGTTGCTTTAAAGGGAGGACCAAGTTTCTGGGATGGAGAAGAAATTCCAGCTTTGGCAAAAGATAAAGATGAATTCGCCGTTCGTTATTTAAATTCCCATGATGTTTTGGAGAGAATGTTATATCAGGAAATTGCAACGGGTGCCCCATTCAAACTTTACAAGAAAGAAGTCTTTGACAATATTCGTTTTCCTGTTGGATATCTTTACGAAGATGTAGCAACAACTTATAAGCCTTTCTTTAATGCAAAAGAATGTGCAATTGTAGAAGCGGATATTTATGCGTATAGAAAGAGAAGAGACAGTATTATTCGACAGTCTTTTTCTCCGAAAAAAATGATTTGTCTTGATATTTTTGATCAATTAGTCAATGACAAACAATTAAAGGATGCTGGTTTGCAAAAAGCAGCAGAGTCAAGAGTATATGCAATGACATATTCGGTTTTTCTGCAGGTCCCTAAGAATGATAAAAAAACGCAAAGAATTATATGGAATAAATTGAAAACCGTACAAAAAGATGTGATGTTTGATACTTCTAAAATAATGAGAAAAAAGAATCGCTATGCAGCATTTGTGTCATTATTAGGTATGAATATCTCTTATATAATAGGAAGAAAGTTTGGACAAAAAGACTCTATGTCTTAATGGTTGGTTAAGGTGAATGGCCGTGAGTCAATGGAATGAGAACATGAAAAATAGCAAGGTATTAATTCTAAAAGATAATTATAATTCTTTCGAGCAGTATTATTTGGATAAGCTAAATGAATGCGGCATTGATGCTGAGTTTTACTATACTTCATCCTCTATGTTGAGGAAGGCTTTTACGCACTACGCATTGCCGTTCGAGTCGTTATGGTATGGGGGTTGGAAAAACAACCTTGATACATACGATTGTATCATTGTTTTTGACTCATTGCATTCCGCGAATTTGCTGAAATATATACGAAAAAAATATAGAAAGCGACTTATTTTCTGGCACTGGAATCCAATAAAAAGGGATAAAGATATATCTATTTGGGCAGAAACTAAGAAAATGTGCGAGCATTGGACATTCAACCCAAGTGATGCCGAGAGATATGAAATGAATTTGAATAATCAGTTCTTTTTTTATCAGAATCAAGAAGACGTTTCTAAGGGAGAATCAGCTTTTTTTGTCGGTACTGATAAGGGAAGATATGAAAAAATTGTGGCCATTTCAGATGATTTGAAAGGCATGGGCATTGCTATAGATTTTCATGTTATTAGTATGAATGGCAATGATACACGTAAATACATTGAAAAAACATATATGGAATATAGCGATGTGATGTCGCATATTCGAAAATCAAAAGCGGTTGTTGAAATAGTGCAGGATGGTCAGAATGGTTTAACAGCACGAGCACTGGAAGCAATGTTTTTTGAAACGAAGTTAATAACAAATAATAGAGCGATTCGCAATTTCAATTTTTATAATTATAATGATATTTTCATTATTGGTGAAGATAATAACGATAGATTGGATGCTTTCTTGCACACTCCATTTCAGCCGATAGAGAAAAAAGCTCTTTATCAATATGATGCGAATGGATGGCTCGATAATTTTATGAGGAGAAAGTAAATGATTATTACACAGACCCCGTTCCGCATGTCTTTTTTTGGCGGCGGAACAGATATGGAGAGCTTTTTTAAAGAACACGGTGGTGCCGTTTTGTCTACCACATTTGATAAGTACTGTTATGTGAATGTGCGCCATCTGCCGCGTTTCTTTGACTATTCAACAGAACTGTCTTATTCCAAGACCGAACGCGTGACCTGCATTGAGGATATTCAGCATCCTGCAATTCGTAATGCGATGAAGATGCTGGATATGCATGAAATTCGTCTTACATATGAAGCAGATCTCCCGGCGCGTTCGGGTCTGGGTACTTCAAGTTCCTTTGCGGTTGGAATGCTGAATGCCTTTTATGCGCTGAAAGGCAAGTATGCCGACAAGAAAAAATTGGCAGATGAAGCTATTTACCTGGAGCGGAATCTGTGCCAGGAGGCGGGCGGCTGGCAGGATCAGATTGCAGCATCGTTTGGAGGCTTTAACCGCATCAACTTCAATGCGGACGGTTATAAAGTTCTTCCTGTGATTATTTCTCCAGAGAGAAAGAAACAACTTAACCAGAATTTGATGATGTTCTTTACCGGCTTTACTCGCTTTTCTTCCGATGTACAGAAAGCAAATGCAGCAGGTAAAGTCGATAAAACGGCACAGCTAAAAGAAATGCTGTCGCTTGTGGATGATGCTGAAAAAGTCTTGACAGACAGAGAAAAAGATTTGGATGATTTTGGTAGAATGCTGGATCACACATGGAAGCTGAAGCGTCAGACAGGATCTGCGGTGTCCACAAATAGTATTGATGAACTATACGCAAAGGGTATTGCCGCAGGTGCCTTGGGTGGAAAACTCCTTGGTGCTGGCGGTGGTGGATTTCTTGTATTCTATGTACAGCCGGAACGACAGGATGCTGTTCGTTGGGCGATGCGCGACCTACTCTATATTCCGTTCAAATTTGAAGATGGTGGAACGCGTGTAATCCATTATACACCGGAAGACTATACACCGAAGGATTAAAAACATGAAAGTTGTGATTATGGCAGGTGGGAAGGGAACTCGTATTTCTTCTGTAGCGAGTGATATTCCTAAGCCGATGATAAAAATTGAAGGAATCCCAGTACTGGAGCGAGAAATTGAATGTCTGAAAAACCAAGGATTTAATGACATCATCATGACAGTAAGCCACTTGGGAAATATTATCATGGATTACTTTGGTGATGGTTCTGGAAACTCTCCGGTAACAGGTAAGCCGTTTGGCGTACATATTGAGTACTATTTTGAAAAAGAACCACTTGGCAATGCAGGTGCTTTATTCAGAATTAAGGATAAGTTGACATCAGATTTTCTTCTTCTAAATGCGGATGCGATGTTTGATGTGGATTTCAATCGCTTTGTTGCTTTTCATCGGAAACATAGCGGATTGGTTACGCTCTTTACACATCCGAACAGCCATCCCTATGATAGCGGACTGATTGTTGCGGATAAAAATGGCGCAGTCGAAAGGTGGTTGGCCAAGGAAGATGTACGGCCACAGTACTACAGAAATCGTGTGAATGCAGGATTACATGTTATTAATCCTGAAGTATTAGAGCTGGTCGGTATTGATGCCGATTCGGTTGGGAAGATTGGCGAGGATGGTAAGCCTGTAAAAGTCGATTTGGATCGTCAGTTGTTAAAACCGCTTGCAGGAACAGGAAAGATGTTCTGCTATGACAGCCCTGAGTATGTTAAAGACATGGGTACTCCAGATCGGTACTATTCCGTATGTAAAGACTGCAAAGAAGGAAAAATTTCGGCAAAAAATCTAAAACATAAGCAGAAAGCAATCTTCCTTGATAGGGACGGAACAATCAATAAGTATGTTGGATTCCTTAGAAATATAGATGAGTTTAAGCTGATTGATGGTGTGGCAGCAGCAATCCGTAAGATCAATGAATCAGGCTGTCTTGCTGTTGTCGTGACAAATCAGCCGGTTATTGCTCGCGGCGAAGTATCCTTTGAAGAATTGGAAGAAATTCATAACAAGATGGAAACACTTCTTGGAAAAGAAGGTGCATATCTTGATGCGATTTATTACTGCCCACATCATCCTCATAAGGGGTATGAGGGAGAACGTCCGGAACTGAAGATAGACTGTAATTGTCGTAAGCCGAAACCAGGAATGTTACTCAAAGCGGCAGAAGATTTTAATGTTGACTTGTCACAGTCATGGATGATTGGCGATGGAGAAAACGATGTTAAAGCGGGTATCAATGCTGGATGCAAGACTGCGCTTTTGAGCGATAATGATGAAAATTATGGACAGACCGAGACAGTGAAGTCGTTGGGCGAATTTATTAGCCGTATGATGTGAAGATTGGAGTTTGTGGAGGAAGAAAAAGTGAACGAGCTAAAAGAAAACATCGCGAAGCATATTGAGATTCTCTGTGAGAGATATCCGGCACTAGAGTCAATTAAGAAAGAAATTGTAGAAGCATATTTTTTACTGGAAGAATCTTATAAGAATGGCGGTAAATTGCTGGTTGCTGGAAATGGTGGTTCTGCTGCGGATGCGGAACACATTGTTGGCGAATTAATGAAAGGATTCAAACTCCCTCGAAAACCAGACGCAGATTTCGCAGATAAACTTGTTAAGGAAAATAAGGAGCTTGGAACTGTTCTGGCAGAAAACCTGCAAGGTGCGCTGCCTGCTATTGCGCTGGATGGACATCCGGCATTGTCTACTGCGTACATGAATGATTGCGAACCGCTTCTGTGCTTTGCTCAGCAAGTAAATGGCTACGGCAAAGCGGGAGATGTATTTTTAGGCATTTCTACAAGCGGTAATAGCAAGAATGTGCTATATGCTGCGATCACCGCACATGCAAAAGGTATGAAGGTAATCGGTCTGACTGGTGCAAAGAACAGCAAACTGGAGCAGATGAGCGATGTGTGCATTAAAGTTCCGCAGACTGAAACTTATATGATTCAAGAATTGCATATGCCGGTTTACCACTGCCTGTGCTTGATGCTTGAAGATGGATTTTTTTTGGAGAAATAACCAGATGAAGATATTATGGCTTTCGCTGTGTCCACCCTATAAAGAAGTAAAACATGCAGGGGGACAAGCACTTTATAAACATGTTTTATCTTTCTTAGAACATAAAGGAGTTGAAATCAAAATGGTTTCTTTATGTAAAAAGGAAGAGTATGAATATGTTCGACCGATGGGATGTAATTTTTCTATTGAGTTGATTCCTGATGAAGCTGGTAAACTTTCAGTTTTGGACTATGAAAGCAGATGGAATCCGTGGCATAAATTTGGTGGTTATCTTTCAAATAGCCGCTGGCATAAGCTAAAAGAAAAGATAATAGAGTTAAAAAAAGAAGGATATAGTCCGGATTTGATTATTTTCAACTGGACTGAAATGTTGGCACTGAATAACTTACTGCGAAAATTGTATCCAAATGCAAAATATGTAGCAATCGAGGAAGATGTAGCCTTTGTGAAAAGAAAACGGCGCTGGGAACTTAGTACTAATGCCATTGCAAGGCTTTTTCATTACATAAGATTTAAAACATGCGTAAAAAAGGAAAAAGCATGGTTGAATGCGATGAACTTAATTGCAGTGTACAGTAATAAAGACAAAGAAAGATTGGAGAGCATCGACATAGACGGTAATAATGTCTTTGTGTTTTCACCAGTATTTGCAGATAAGAGCAATCTTATCTGGAACAGAAAAAATAACGATATTCTTTTCTGGGGAGCAATGTCGAGAAAAGAAAACTTTGATAGCGCACTTTGGTTCATTCGAAATGTTATGCCCTTACTAGATAACTTGAAGTGTAGATTTGCCATTGTTGGTGCAAATCCGCCAGAAGACCTAATGAAGGAAGCATCGGATAGAGTGATTGTTACAGGATTTGTCGATAGTCCGAACCAATACTTCGAAGATTCAATGTGCATGGTTGTGCCGTTGGTTATTGGAGCAGGAATCAAAATCAAGGTCTTAGAGGGATTATCAAGTGGTATTCCTGTCATTTCAAATGAAATCGGAATAGAAGGCATTGCGGCACAAACTGGAAATCAGTATTTACACGCAGAAACAGCTGTAGAATTTGCTGAGGCAATTAAGAAAGTTAATTCAGATAAAGGATTATCTGAACAGTTATCGAAAAATGCAAAAAGAATGATTGCCACAAATTACAATGAGCAAAGAAGCACCGAACAGTTTATAGCACTCTGCAAGGAGTTGGTTTGATGGAAAAGGTTGGAATAATTTTACTGAACTACTGCAATTATAATTTGACGATTGACTGTATTGAGAGTATTAGACAATCAACATATCAGAACTATGAGATTATTGTGGTTGATAATAATTCACCTGACCATTCAGGAAAAAAACTGTCTAAGCTAGATGGCATTCGTTTTTTACAGATGGAAGAAAACCTTGGTTTTGCAGCCGGCAACAACAGAGGAATAGAAGTGGCTTTATCTGATGGATGCGAGTATGTGATGCCGTTGAATAATGATACGGTGATAGATCCTAATATGATTGAAACGCTGGTTTCAAGAGCCGATGCAAACACGATTGTAGTTCCAAAGATGTATTATTTCGATGTGAACGGACGAAAAGATATACTGTGGTACGCCGGTGGAATGCTAAAATACAAGAGCTCTGATGGAATCCATATTGGTGGCAGGCAAGAAGATTCAAAGAAGTATTCAATTGAAAGAGAAGTTACATTTGCAACTGGTTGTTGCATGATGATACATAAAGCAGTTCTTGAAAAAGTCGGATTGTTACGTGAAGAGTATTTTATGTATTGTGAAGATACAGATTATTCGATTCGTTTAAATAAAGCAAATATAAGAATTCTATACGTGCCAAGCGCAAAGCTTTGGCATAAAGTAAGCTCCTCCAGCGGCGGTGAAATGTCGAAGTTTATTGTGTATTATGTCGTAAGAAATAAGATATACTGCGCAATCGTCAATAAGTTGGGAATCAAAACATATATATATATAATAGCTGAGACATTATATCGTGTATTAAAAGCCAAGTGTGGGAAATATTATATTAATTACACTGTTGCTCCAAAGGCACTCGTGCATGGACTGATAAAGAAAATGGGAAGAAATGATGAACTATAATATAAAAATACGAAAAAAGGATGTGTCAGCATGGAAAATGTTGATGTTATTTATGATATCTGTATACGCACAAGATACGTATTCAATGTATTTGTATTATGCGGCTGTCATTATATTGACCGTGAAAAATGTAGTTTCATGGCTAATGGTAAAAGCATATATCAAAAATAAGTGGCTTTCAATTTTTGTGGTTATAGCTTTTGGAGTGACAACTTTATCATTCGTACTTAGAAGAGTTTCTTGGATAGAAGAAGCGAAAGCGTTTTGCTATGTGCTTATTTTAATAGATGCATTATTTATTTATAACCAAAGACCTGAAGTGTATGAAAAAGGAATGAAAATGATTTTGGGTATCATTGTTATTTCTGCATTATACGGAATCATTGAGGCATTAGTTAGTTACAATGTATTTGAACAATATTTTGTTGCGGATTATATTCGTGGATATTATGGAACAGCATTATATAGAATAGCATCGATATTTATGCATCCAATTGTATGTGGACAAATTCTTTTAATAGGGTTCTGGTTGGTGGCTTTTTTTTATGATAGGTGGAAGAGAGTAAGTTGCTTAATTATTATTGCTCTTGGAATTTACTATACAAAGTCTCGAAGTATTTGGGGAGGACTTGTATTTTCAATTGCAATTTTAGTGCTAGTAAAAATGATTGAATTTTTTGTGAAACTTTTTGTGAAACATAGAATTCAAAAAAGAAAATTACTTTATATTCCTTTTACTATGGTATGTATCTATTTCTTATATAAAATGGGTATGTTTGACACTATTATTAATAGCATTTATGAGCGCATATTGGCGGCGAGTGGATCAACATCAGAGCTTGCAAGACAATCAATGTCGATGTACACGCTTAATTATATGATTCATGATGCTAGTGTGCTTCAAAAAATATTTGGATACGGAATGAATTCATCTAAATCATGGATATATAAATCTGGCGCATTTGTGAATGCTTATGATGCCATAGATAATTCATACTTAACAATTATGTATGAATTTGGATTTGTTGGATTAATAACAGTTGTAATTCTAATTGTAAAAAAGATTATTGAATGCTTTTGTAAAAACAAAAGCACAACTAAACTAAATAGTGCCTCTATTATGGCGATTGTGGCATGTGCAGTTCCGTTCTACTTCTATGATTTTTATGGCTGGCTTCCAATATATATTTTGTATATATATTGCGTTGTATCGAGCAAGGCTTCAACTTATCACATAACAGAGTGTAGAGAAAATGAAAAAATCACTAACAATTAATGCGGCCTTAAGTTCTTTGCGAACACTGACTACTATTATATTTCCATTAATAACATATCCTTACATTACAAGAGTTTTATCTGTTGAGAATATTGGAAGAGTTAATTTTGGACAATCAGTTGTAAGTTACTTTGTGCTGTTGGCCGGCTTTGGGATAAGCACTTTTGCAATTCGAAATGGATCGCAAATTCGAGAAAATAATGAGCAGTTAAATTTATTCGCAAACCGTGTATTTACAATAAATATAATTACGACAATTATATCATGTGGACTTCTAGTGATTGTTACGATTTTGCCAACTAAAGTGGCTACGTATAGAACTATCATTTTGCTTCAGGGGCTTACAGTGGCAATATCTCCTTTAGCAGTAGATTGGCTTTACACAATAGAAGAGGACTTTGGATACATAACCTTACGAAGTATTGTGATTCAATTATTATCCGTGGTTCTTATGTTTACATTTGTTAAAAGTGAAAATGATGTCTATCTGTATGTGGCTTTGACCTCTATGTCGACAAGCTTGGGCAATATTTTCAATTTCCTGCATTCTAAAAAATATGTGAAGCTTAAATTGGTTTCAGATACTCATTGGAATGAATATAAGAGCTCAATCCTTTTGTTCTTTGTAAATAGCATAGCTACAACTATTTACATAAATTCAGATACTACAATCTTGGGTATTTTAAAAGATGACTATTCAGTTGGATTGTATAGCGTGGCAGTTAAAATTTATACGATAGTCAAGCAGGTTTTTAACGCTGTAATTGCTACAACAATTCCAAGACTTGCGTATTTAAGAAACAATGATGTTCGTGGATTCGAAAGACTCACGAAGACTATGATATCAATGGCAACGGTATTTACGATTCCTGCGGCAGTTGGGATTATTATACTGCGTAAAGAGATCATAACTTTGATTTCGGGTAGTAGTTATTTAGAAGCTGCACCAACATTATCAATTCTAGCTGTTGCTATTTTCTTTGGCGTTTTGGCCAATATATTAGCAAATGGAGTTCTTATTTGCATGGGGCGTGAAAAATATGTAGTAAAAGCAACGATAGTCAGTGCAATCGAAAATGCAACTTTGAATTTTATTTTTATCCCTATTTTCTCCCAAAACGGTGCGGCATTTACAACGCTTCTAGCTGAAATGACGGTTTTTGGCATGTCGCTTTACTATAGCCGCGATGTTATCATTCGAATGGTAGATGGTTCCGAATTCAGAAATGCCATTTTGGGTAGCGTGCTAATGCTTCTTGTTTCTTGCCATCTGATGAATTTATTGTCAGAGTGCGACTTGATAATTAGAATTGCAGCTGTAATAGTTGTATGTTCGGGAGTATACACACTTGTGCTACTTGCTTTTAAGGATAAAGTGCTAAGAAATGTTATTTCGCAGGTTAAGAAGAAATTGCATAAAAAAGAAGATTAAGGGATAGTTATAAGTGTTGAAATGAGGTTGAATAAAGGTGAGAGCGGGGTATAATTTTGAGAGCAGAGCAGAGCAGAGCAGAGCAGAGCAGAGCAGAGCAGAGCAGAGCAGAGCAGAGCAGAGCAGAGCAGAGCAGAGCGATTATCATGGCTTGATGTATTAAAGGGAATAGGTATTATTTTGGTTGCGGTAGGACATATCTATTCCAATCGAATTGTTTTTAATTGGCTGTATTCTTTCCATATGCCGCTGTTCTTTTTGGCGGCAGGCTGGGTGTATAAAGAAAAAACAATTTTAACGGATATAAAGCGAAGAATCCAGACCATAGTTGTTCCGTATTTCTCGTTCGGATTACTGGTACTATTATACTGGCAGGTGATAGAGAGAAGATTCCGGGATTCAAATATGAGTTTCACGGACTCCCTGTTCGGTCTATTGTCTGGTTGCTATAATAATTTGGACTTCAATGTTCATTTGTGGTTCCTGCCGTGCTTCTTTGTGACAGTTGTTCTGTTTAATATACTGGTTATGAATTTGGGTGGCAGAAAAATTGCTTATGTTGTTTCTGCATTGATGAGTCTGATCTATATTGTTCTTCCGATGCCTGAACTCCCGTGGGGCATTAACCGCGTGTTCAAGTACATAGGATTTTATGCTGTGGGTGTGTTCTTGACAGGAAGAGAAACAAAGATTGCGGATAGAAATGTAGGAACTGGAGTGGCTGCGGTAGTTTTGCTTACCGTAAATTTCTTCTTATCTCTCCACAACTTAACCACGGGAATTATGTGGTTTGTGACGGCCCTTATTGGTGTGTTTGCGCTGATTTTGATTTCTCAGCTCATCAACGAAAATAAAATTTTGCAATATCTTGGTCGAATCTCTTTGATCGTTCTCTGCATCCACGGTCCCGTATATAGGATTGTGGTGAAGATTGTATCAATACCGTTGCACATGGGAACAGATGCTGTGAGAGGAAGCATCCTGCTTGCAATGATTGTCGTTACGGTTACAATGCTTATTTGCAGTGTGGCCTATGAGGTTGTTGTGCGCATTGCTCCATGGATGGTTGGAAAAAAGTCCCAATTTCAAATTGTGACAAATATTAAACATATTTTAGGAGGAAAAAATAAATGAAGTATTCACCGAAATTTTTCCATGATACGATGCCAGAATGGAAAAGAAAAAAAGATCCACTTGTTGCGCGAGTGTTTCACAGACCAATATCTTTTTTGTTTTCTAGCTTTTTTTGTGAAATAGGTCTTACACCTAATCAAGTGTCCTTTATTTCCTTGATTATTGCCTTTGCGGTATGTGGATGTTTCCTGACTGGAAATAAAGTATGGTACCTAATTGGTGCTATTTTAATGAATATTTGGTCGATTACTGATTCGGCAGACGGAAATATGGCAAGATCTGTTGGTGGAAAACCGTATGGTGATTTTATCGATGCAACCAGCAGCTATGCAATGGTTGGCTTTATTTTTCCGGTACTTGGCTGGGCGATTTACCGAGAAGGAGGACTTTTGGTACCTGCTGGTGCGGCTTGGATTATTCTCATTGGCGCATATACATCCTCTTGTGATACTATGGTAAGATTGTTTTTTCAAAAGATGAAAAACAATACATCTGAAATTCAAATGAAAGAGATTGCAGATGGCAAATTAACAGTACAAGAAGTTTTAGAAGAAGCGAATGCACCCAAAAGTACATTCATGAAGTTGTTTACAAGAGTGGATTCTGAACTGAGTATGGGTGGCTGGAACCTTGTTGCGATTCTGCTGTGTGTAATATTCGACTGCTTGGATTTATATGTGCTGTTTTATGCATTGTACTATCCAGCAATTTTTGTTGCATCAACAATCTATTTGATTAAAAAAACAGGCTGCTTAAAGAAATAACAAGAACATCACATAAACCAAAATGTTTGTTTAATGTAAGATAGCATAAACCATATTATTTGGTCTATACAGGATGTGAAAGGGCACAAGTAGGCTGCAGAGGTAAGAAAACTTGTGCTTTTTTATAATATGGGTGTTCATGAAAAATAAAAAAAGAAAAATCGTGAAAGAAAGGAAATAAAAAATAATGAACAAGCAAGAAAGTGATATCTTGAATACGCTTCTGCTAGAGCCTTTTATTAATCAAAGAATTTTGGCGGAAGTATCAGGTCATTCCTTGGGGGTGGTAAACCGTTCACTAAAGGAACTTATCAAAGCTGATTACTTAGATGAATCCATACGTCCAACAGTGAAGGCAATTACAGAATTCAAACAGAAAACCCCACAGCGAGCTATTATCTTGGCAGCGGGGTTTGGTATGCGTATGGTTCCAATCAACACAGAAATGCCAAAGGGTCTTTTGGAAGTTAATGGTGAGCCTCTGATTGAACGTATCATCAAGCAGCTTCATGAAGTGGGGATTGAAGAAATCTATGTAGTTGTAGGCTTCATGAAAGAAAAATACGAGTATTTGATTGATGAGTATGGTGTAGAACTCGTGGTTAATGCCGATTATGCATCAAAGAACAATCTGCATTCGGTCAGACTTGTAAAAGAACATTTGGAGAATGCTTACATTATTCCTTGCGATATTTGGTGTGACAGAAATCCGTTCCATCGGCATGAACTATATTCTTGGTATATGGTCAGCGATCTCGTTGATAACGAGAGTAATGTTCGCGTTAACCGAAAAATGGAACTGGTAACTGTACCGGAAAGTTCTGGTGGCAATGCAATGATCGGTATCTGCTACCTAGTAAAAGAGGATGCCGACATAATTGCGGAACGCATTGATGAACTTTGCAAAAATCAACGGTATGATGGAGCGTTCTGGGAAGAAGCACTTTATAACAGGGATCGGATGATCGTTACTGCCCGTGTAGTTCATTCTGCAGATGTTGTGGAAATCAATACTTATGAGCAACTCCGGGAAATCGACAGCGATTCTAACCAGTTAAAAACAGATGCAATTCAGGTGATTTGTGAGGCTCTGGATGCAAGGCCAGAAGCAGTTACAGATATTACGGTTCTTAAAAAAGGCATGACGAATCGTTCTTTCCTGTTTACCTGCAAAGGAAAAAAATATATCATGCGTATTCCGGGAGAGGGAACTGACCAGCTTATTAACCGTCGTCAGGAGGCGGCAGTTTATCAGGCCATTGACGGAAAACACATTTGTGATGATATTGCGTATATCAATCCGGAAAATGGCTACAAGATCACGGAATTTCTGGAAGGCGCAAGAGTATGCGATCCATTGAACTACGAAGATGTTAAGAAGTGTATGAAGCAGCTGCACGCATTCCATGACTTGAAATTGAAAGTAAACCACGAGTTTGATATTTTTGGACAGATGGAGTTCTATGAAACGCTGTGGGATGGGACTCCTTCTGTTTATAAGGACTATGAAAAAACAAAAGCAAATGTTCTGTCGTTAAAGCCTTATATTAATGCACATGCTGGAGAAAAAGTCCTGACACATATTGATGCAGTGCCGGATAATTTTCTGTTTGCGGAGAAAGATGGCAGGGAGGAAATCCGACTGATTGACTGGGAGTATGCAGGAATGCAAGATCCTCATGTGGATGTGGCAATGTTCTGTATTTACTCACTTTACAATAAGCGTCAGGTGGATCGCCTGATTGCTGCTTACTTTAAAGAAGGTTGTGATGATGCGACCAGAATCAAAATTTACTGCTATATTGCAGCCTGTGGTCTGTTGTGGAGCAACTGGTGTGAATATAAACGCAATCTTGGTGTAGAGTTTGGCGAATATTCGCTTCGACAGTATCGCTATGCAAAGGACTACTATCGAATTGTTCAAGAGGAACTGAAAAAGCAAGGGGAGAAAAAGTAAATGCCAAAAGTAGAAAGAGCTATTATTATGGCGGCAGGCTTAGGAAATCGAATGCACCCGGTGACGCTGACAACACCGAAACCGCTGGTTAAAGTGAATGGGGTGCGGATGATTGACACAGTCATTGATGGTCTGCATAAAAACGGAATTAATGAAATTTATGTTGTTGTCGGCTATCTGAAAGAGCAGTTTGTGACACTTGAAAAGGAGTATCCTGATGTTAAGCTGATTGAAAATCCATACTATGATACTTGCAACAACATCTCTTCACTTTATGTGGCACGAGAGTATATTGAGAATGCTATCATTCTTGATGGAGATCAGATCATTTATAATCCGGAAATTTTAGCACCAGAATTTGAACGCTCTGGTTATAACAGTGTTTGGACAGATGATGAAACGGATGAGTGGCTTCAGACTGTTGAAAATGGCATTGTTACGATATGTAGTCGGACAGGCGGAAAAGGCGGATGGCAGCTGTACAGTATTTCCCGCTGGACTGCAGAGGATGGGAAAAAACTGAAACACCATCTTGAAATTGAGTTTGAACAAAAGAAGAATCGACAAATCTACTGGGATGATGTGGCGATGTTCTGTTACCCGGAGGAGTATCAATTGGGTATCCGTCCTATGAATAAGGACGATATTATAGAAGTGGATAATCTGAGCGAGTTAATTGCTCTAGATGCCAGCTACAAAAAATATGCGGAGGGAAAGTAAATGAATACGAAAAAAGAACATGGAAAAATAGACTGGATGATAACACTGGTGCCTTTGGCAATCGTGATTGCATTATGTGTTCTATTCTTTTTGGTACCGGAACAATCGAATGCTGTACTGAGCCAGATCCGTTTTTTCTTTGGTGATACCTTTGGTACATATTACTTAGTAATTGGATTAGGAATTTTCATTCTTTCTCTGTATATTGCCGGTTCTAAGTACGGTAACATCGTCCTTGGCGAGCAGAATGAGAAGCCGAAGTATTCCTTCTTTGCATGGGGTTCGATGATGTTCACCTGTGGTCTCGCAGCAGATATTTTGTTCTATTCGTTCTCGGAATGGGTGCTGTATGCGACTGATCCACATCTGGCAGAAATGGGTAGCATTCAGGATTGGGCTGGTGTATATCCGCTGTTCCATTGGAGCTTTATTCCTTGGGGATTCTATCTGGTACTGGCCGTTGCCTTTGGTTTTATGCTTCATGTAAGAAAAAGAAACCGTCAGAAGTATTCAGAGGCTTGCCGTCCGATTCTTGGAAAGCATACCGATGGCTGGGCAGGTCGAATTATTGACCTGTTAGCTGTGTTTGCGCTTCTTGCTGGTACTGCCACCACTTTTAGTGTGGCAACACCGCTGATGGCAACCATAATTAGTGAGCTGTTCCATGTTGCCGTTAGTCGTACTGTGATTAACATTATCATTCTTCTGATTACCTGCGCTGTATATACATATTCTTTGTTGCATGGATTTAAGGGAATTAGTAAGCTGGCCAATATTTGTATCTATATGTTCTTTGGTCTGATTGCCTTTGTACTGCTGTTTGGTGGAGAGACACGGTATATTATCGAAACTGGTTTTTCTTCTCTTGGCAAGATGGTACAGAATTTCGTTGATCTGTCCACATTTACTGATCCGCTTCGTACATCTAACTTCCCGCAGAACTGGACGATTTACTATTGGGCTTATTGGATGGTTTGGTGTGTGGCCGCTCCGTTCTTTATCGGTAGCATCTCTCGTGGTAGAACAGTGCGTCAGACAATCCTTGGTGGCTATGTATTTGGCGTCGGTTCAACACTGACAAGTTTCATCGTACTTGGCAACTATTCTATGGGAATGCAAGTCACTGGAAAGGCTGACTTTATTGCACAGTATCTGGCAAGCGGAGATCTGTATGGCATGATTGTGTCTATCATCAAAACAATGCCGGGTGCACCTGTTATCATGGTAGTTGTGTTGCTGACGATGATTGCCTTCTATGCGACCTCTTTTGATTCGATTGCATTGACAGCATCCTGCTACAGCTATCACACACTGGAGGATGGTGAGCAGCCGAACAAGGGCATTCAGTTGATGTGGTGTATTCTGCTTATTTTGCTTCCGATTGCTTTGCTGTTTGCAGAAAGCTCCATGAACAATCTTCAGTCGGTTAGTATTGTTGCTGCATTTCCGATTGGTGCTGTAATCGTGATGATTGCAATCAGCTTTATGAAAGATGCTAAAAAGTACATGGAAAGTTTGGAAGCTAAAGAGATGGATGAGATTTCGGAATGACTAGCAAATCGGAAGAGACAGTAGTATAATTTAAAAGGTAAGTGTGATTAGAACCAAAAGCTAATCATCTTCCTCCTCATCAACTCCGTCCCACCATATGTACTTCACTTCACATTCATCAAATCCACTCCAATTTAACCTTTGTCCGCAACGGTCGCAAAAGAGCTGGTACTCACGCTCCATAGTGGTTCCGCACCATGGGCACTTTGAAAATTCCGCGCCCCACCTATACGAGCATACAATTTTCACTTTCCAAGGCCATCGGTAAGTAGGAGAGAGCAGAAGCTCATATAGCATCCGTGTGGGCCGTACATCCCAATTCCAGTTATCATCGAACCAATCTAATTTATACACTTATTATCAAATAAAAACTGGAGGTACACAACAATGCCCAGAACTAAAGGAAGCAAAAATAAACCGAAAATCTCTACCGACATCGCATCCCAGATCGCAGAGAAGCAGTCTTCCATTGCTTCCCTGATGGCGGAGACTGCTTCCATCACGGCCAACATCGACACTTTGAAGGCTGACCTGAAAGAGAAGAAGACTGCGCTAAAGGTCACCCAGAAGGAGCTGGCCAAGCTGGAAGCCAAGAAAGCGGCAGCTGATCAAAAGGCCGCCGAAGCAGCGAAGAAGAGCGAAGCAGAGGATGTGCTGAAAAAGCTGTTAGCAAGTGGCGTGAGTGCAGACGAGATTCTCGAAAAATTGAAATAATCTTTTCAAAATCCAAAACCGTGTGGACGGAGTTACAAAATCCCATCCATACGGTTTTCTAATGGAACGATTGCTTCATATCGAACAAAACGCATCCGTTTCTCACTCCAAGCCTCAAAATCACTTCCGGTGAAATTTCAGCAAAAGAGGCAGCAGAGGAGCGTATCTGGGCAGAGCAAACGCCCCCGGCGGCAGCTCCGGGCCCCGGACGCTCCGAACTATGTGTTCCATGAAAATAGACTTTCAAATATGAGAAAAATGCAGACCGGATGTGAAATTGGCGAAAACTTTGCAAATAACGCTAAAACGTGATATAATCGTGGTACGAACATGCTGTGATTGGTACGACAACAGGAACTTGAGTTCTACACCCTTCCTTTTGCGGGTCTCCGTGAGAGGAAGGGTGTTTTTGTTATGTGAGCTCCATCATAAACCACGCGCCCCTTCCGATGTGGTCTGCCACAGGGAAGGGGCGCGTTTGAATGCGGGATATTTTATTTTTTGCTATTTCCAACCCGCATCTTGAAATCCTCATACCCGAACTTTACAAGCTCGCGGCAGGTGCCGGAGGCATCCATCGTCCAGATGGGCGGAAGGGGCATGCCGTTGAAGGTATTGTTCTTGCAGGTGGTGTAGATGGCCATATCCCCGAAGAAGAGACGGTCGCCCTCGGTGAGGGGGGCGTCGAAGCTATAATCGCCGATGACATCCCCGGCCAGGCAGGTCGGGCCGCCGAGTCGGAAGGTGACGGCCCTTTCGCCGGGGTCGCCTGCGTTCAGCAGGGGCGGGCGGTAGGGCATCTCGATGACGTCCGGCGTGTGGCAGGCGGCAGACAGATCCAGGATGGCAAGGCTGGTATCGCCGTTGCGCAGGGTGTCCAGCACCGTGGTGACGAGATAGCCTGCGTTCAGCGCCCAGGCCTCGCCGGGTTCCAGATAGACCTGTACGCCGTACTTTGTCTGCGTCTCGGTGATGCAGCGCTCCAGCGTGGGCAGGTCGTAGCCGGGGCGGGTGATGTGGTGTCCGCCGCCAAAGTTCAGCCACTGCATCCGGGGCAGCAGGTCGCCGAAGCGGTCTTCCACGGCGGCCAGCGTCAGGGCCAGCGCGTCGGAATCCTGCTCACACAGGGTGTGGAAGTGCAGGCCGTCCAGCAGACCCGGCAGGGCCGGGTCTGCCTGCACAGCGGCGTCCCACTGGGCACGGGTGGTGCCCAAGCGGCTGCCGGGGGCGCAGGGGTCGTAGATCGCGTGGCCTTCCTGGGTCGAGCATTCCGGGTTGATGCGCAGACCGACGCTCTTGCCCGCCGCTTTGGCTGCCGGGCCGAATCTGGCCAGCTGGCGGGGCGAGTTGAAGACGATGTGGTCGGCGTAGTGCAGCAGCTCGTCGAATGCGTCGGCCCGGTAGGCAGCGCAGAACACGTGGTTCTCCTTGTCGGGCAGCGTTTCCCGGCCGAGGCGGCTCTCATAGAGGCCGCTGGCCTCGGTGCCCGCCAGATAAGGCGCCAGCAGGGGATAGAGGTCGAAGTTCGAGAACGCCTTCTGTGCCAGCAGGATCTTGCAGCCGGTGCGCTGCTGCACCCCCAGCAGAAGTTCGCCGTTGCGGCGCAGCTGGGCTTCGTCCAGCAGATAGCAGGGGGTGGGCAGGGCAGACAGGGCGGTCTCGGAGAGGTTCGCCAGCCCGGCAAAGGGCGGGCGCGTGTCCCGCAGCCGCATCAGTCCACCAGAGCCGGGGCGTGGCTCTCAGAACGGGGCAGGCCGTACTTGTCCAGAGCGTCCAGATACGGGTCCGGATCGAACTCTTCCACCGTGTGGACACCCTTGGTGGTCCATTTGCCGGTCAGCAGCATGAGGGCACCGCACATGGCAGGCACACCGGTGGTGTAGCTGATGGCCTGCGAGCCGACCTCGCGGTAGCACTCCTGATGGTCGCAGACATTGTAGATATAGTAGGTCTTTTCCTTGCCGTCCTTCTTGCCGGTGAAGATGCAGCCGATGTTGGTCTTACCCTTGGTGCGGGGGCCGAGGCTGGCGGGGTCGGGCAGGAGGGCCTTGAGGAACTGGATGGGCACGATCTCCTGCCCGTTGAACTCAATGGGCGTGGTGGACAGCATCCCCACGTCCTCCAGGCAGCGCATGTGGTCGAGGTAGCTCTGGCCGAAGGTCATGAAGAAGCGGATGCGCTTGGCCTCCGGGATGTTCTTGGCCAGAGACTCGATCTCCTCGTGGTGGAGCAGGTACATGTCCTTTTCGCCCACCTGATCGAAGTTGTACTCCCGCTTGATGCTCATGGCCGGGATCTCGACCCAGTGGCCGTTCTCCCAGTAGCTGCCGGGGGCCGAGACCTCGCGCAGGTTGATCTCCGGGTTGAAGTTGGTGGCGAAGGCGTAGCCGTGGTCGCCGCCGTTGCAGTCGAGGATGTCGATGGTGTCGATGGTGTCGAACTCGTGCTTCTTAGCGTAGGCGCAGTAAGCCTGGGTCACACCCGGATCGAAGCCGCTGCCCAGCAGCGCGGTCAGGCCGGCTTCCTCAAACTTTTTGGCATAGGCCCACTGCCAGCTGTAATCGAAGTAGGCAGAGAAACCGGCCTCCTTGCAGCGCTTCTCGTAGATGGCGCGCCACTCCGGGTCGTCCGTGTTCTCCGGCTCGTAGTTGGCGGTGTCCATATAGTTGACGCCGCAGGCCAGGCAGGCGTCCATGATGGTCAGATCCTGATAGGGCAGGGCGATGTTCATCACGAGGTCGGGCTGGTAGCTCTTGATGAGGGCGATCACTTCGTCCACCTTGTCGGCGTCCACCTGGGCGGTGGTGATCTGGGTGGCAGTCTTGGGGGCCAGCTCAGCCGCGAGCTTGTCGCACTTGGACTTGGTACGGCTGGCGATGCAGATCTCGGTGAACACTTCGGGGACCTGGCAGCACTTGTGGATGGCGACGGAAGCCACGCCGCCGCAGCCGATGATCAGAACTTTGCTCATGGTAGGTTTCTCCTTTGTTATCATATATCGCAGCGCAGAGCGAACGCCTGCGCGTGGTTTCGTCAGACCTGGAAGCCGGGCCAGCCCTTGTCGAGCGCGATCAGCAGCTCCCGCAGGACTTTGCAGGCCGTGGCCGTGGAAACGCCGGTGGTGTCCAGCGTGGGGGCCAGCTCGTTGAGGTCGGCACCGACGATGTTCGCGCTGGTCACGGTGCGGATGGCATCCAGCAGCTGCAAAAAGCTCACGCCGCCCGCTTCGGGGGTGCCGGTGCCGGGGAAGCAGGAGGGGTCCAGACAGTCGAGGTCGATGGTCAGGTAGACCGGGGCCTTGCTGGCACAGAGCTGCTCGGTCAGTTCGGCAAGGCCGGTGAAGTCGAACTTGTGCATCTCGGTGTGCTGGGCTGCAAACTCGAACTCGGCGCGGTCGCCGCTGCGGATGCAGAACTGGTGGATGTGCCCGTCGCCGACCAGCTCGTGGCAGCGGCGGAGGACACAGGCATGGCTGAGCCGGGCACCGAGGTAGTCGTCCCGCAGGTCAGCGTGTGCGTCGAAGTGGACGATGTGCAGGTCCGGGTACTTCTTTACGGCGGCCCGCACGGCCCCCAGCGTGACCAGATGTTCGCCGCCCAACAGGAGCGGGAACTTGCCGTCCTTCAGGACCTCTTCGGCGCGGGCTTCGATGTCGGCCAGCGCCGATTCGCTGGAGCCGAAGCAAAGCTCCAGGTCGCCGCTGTCGAAGACGTCGAAGTCGGTCAGGTCGGCGTTCTGATAGGGGCTGTAAGTCTCCAGACCGTAGCTCTCGTGCCGGATGGCGGCCGGGCCGAACCGGGCACCGGGGCGGTAGCTGGTGGTGGAATCATAAGGCGCACCGTACAGCACGATGCTGGCGGCGCGGTAGCTGCTGTCGCAGCCGATAAAGGTCTCAACGTTGGGTTGCATCAGTGTTCCTCCACTTCCCGCAGCATCTCTTCGAGGAAGGCGGGCAGATAAAATGCGCCGACATGGAGCCGGGCAGTGTAATAGCGGGTGCGCATGTTCAGCGCCTTCCATGCGTCGGCGTCGAGGTCGTCGATGGGGTGATATTTCTTGCTGGCAAAACCGAACAGCCAGTACCCGGCGGCAAAGGTGGGGATGTGTGCCTGATACACCCGGCTGATGGGGAAGGTGGACGCGATGCGCTTGTGGCTGCGCTGCATGGCGCTGGCGTCCTCGGCGTAGAAGGGGCTGCCCTGCTGGTTGACCATGATGCCGTCGGCCCGCAGCGCATTGAAGCAGCTGCCGTAGAACTCGCGGGTGAACAGGCCCTCGGACGGGCCAAACGGGTCGGAGGAGTCCACGATGATGAGGTCGTATTCTTCTTCGCACCGGCGGATGAACTTGAGCGCGTTCTCAAAGTAGATGTGCACCCGGCGGTCGTCCATCCGGCAGGCGTTGCCGGGCAGATAGGCGCGGCAGGCCTCCACGACCTGCGGGTCCATCTCCACCAGGTCGATCCGCTCCACCCGGTCGTAGCGGGTCAGCTCCCGCACCACGCCGCCGTCGCCTGCGCCGATGACGAGGATGTCCCTGGCCTCCTTGTGCACGGCCATGGGCACATGGACGATCATCTCATCGTAGATGAACTCGTCCCGCTCGGTCAGCATGACGTTGCCGTCCAGCGTGAGCACCCGGCCGAACTCCGGGGTCTCGAAGATGTCGATGCGCTGATAGTCGCTCTGCTTGGAGTAGAGCTGCTTATTCACCCGGATGCTGTGTTTCACATCCGGGGTGTGAAATTCCGAAAACCAAAATTCCATGTTTTCCTCCTCAGGCCAGAACGTTCAGGTGTAAAATGTCGGGGTCTTCCGGGCCGGTCATACTGCAGCCCTTGGCCTTGGCGTACTCGATGTAGTTCAGGATCTCCTTCGTGATGCGCTCGCCGGGGGCCAGAATGGGGATGCCCGGCGGGTAGCACATGACGAACTCGCTGCAGACCATGCCCACGGTCTCGCGCAGGGGCAGGCTCTTTTTGGGCGCATAGAAGGCCTCCTGCGGGCTGGTGGCCACCACAGGGTCGATGTATTCCTGGCTGAGCAGGCCGGTGCCGTCGGTGCGGTAGCGGCGCTTGATCTCGGCCAGTGCGCTGACCAGCCGCTCCACTTCCTGCGGGCGGTCGCCGATGGAGAGGTAGGCCAGGATGTTGCCGATGTCGCCGAACTCGATCTGGATGTCGTATTCATCGCGGAGGATATCATAGACCTCGATGCCCGCCAGGCCGATGTCCAGCGTGTGGACGCTGAGCTTGGTGGTGTCGAAGTCGAAGACCGAGTTGCCGTTGCACAGCTCCTTGCCGAAGGCGTAGTAGCCGCCCACCGCGTTGATCTCCTCGCGGGCATACTCGGCGATGTCGGCCACCTGGTGGAAGACCTGCCGCCCCCGCTGGGCCAGATTGCGGCGGGAGATGTCCAGGCTGGACATCAGCAGATAGCTGCCGGAGGTGGTCTGGGTCAGGTTGATGATCTGCCGCACATAGCCGGGGTGGACGTTCGGCCCGATGAGCAGCAGGCTCGACTGGGTCAGGCTGCCGCCGCTCTTGTGCATCGAAACGGAGGCCATGTCGGCCCCTGCGGCCATGGCCGAGACCGGCAGCCCACCGCCAAAGTAGAAGTGGGTGCCGTGGGCTTCGTCTGCCAGGCAGAGCATCCCGGCGTCATGGGCCATCTTGACGATGGCGCGCAGGTCGCTGCAGATGCCGTAGTAGGTGGGGTTGTTCACCAGAACGGCCACGGCGTTGGGGTGCTCCCGGATGGCCTTTTCCACCTGCTCCCGCTTCATGCCCAGCGAGATGCCCAGGCGCTTGTCCACCTCCGGGTTCACGTAAACGGGCACAGCGCCGCAGAGCACCAGTGCGTTCAGCACGCTGCGGTGCACGTTGCGGGGCAGGATGATCTCATCGCCCCGCTTGCAGGCGGTCAGCACCATGCTCTGCACCGAGCTGGTGGTGCCGCCCACCATCAAAAAGGCGTGGGCCGCGCCAAAGGCGTCGGCGGCCAATTCTTCGGCCTCCCGGATGACCGATACCGGGTGGCAGAGGTTGTCCAGCGGTTTCATGCTGTTCACATCCACGCCCACGCACTGCTGGCCCAGAAAGGCGGTCAGCTCCGGGTTGCCCCGGCCGCGCTTGTGGCCCGGCACGTCAAAGGGCACCACACGCATCTGCCGGAACTGTTCCAGCGCTTCGTAGATGGGTGCCCGGCGCTGGTCCAGCCGGAACCGTGTACGGTTCTCACTCATGTTTTTTTTCCTCCGTCCCTGATCCCCTGACAAACAAAAAAGCGCAGGACCAACACCCAAAGGTGCAGACCTGCGCTTTGCAAAAAGCGTTTGAATGTGCGCACAAAGCCCCCGGCGGAGAGCCGGAGCCGGACGGTGTGCAGGATCCAAAAGACGGGATGAGGAGAGTCTATATAGCAATTACACTTTTACTACTCTTATTGACCGTTTCACAAGTCTGCGCAGCGGGTGCGCAATTTCATGGCTGTAAAGGAACCAACTTATAAAATTCGAGCTCTTAACTCAATCAATAATGGCGGCGATGCCGCCGGTCGGCAGTGGACCCGGCTGTCCGTATGGCCTTAGCCCCGATGGGCGGTCCCAGGTAAATTGCTTTGAAAAGACTCCGACATGCTTTGTCTCTCAAAATCGAATGTTATCTTATCATGCCGGTTTCGCGCTGTCAATCCTTTTTTGAGAAAATGTGAAAAAAGGAATGAAAAAATACAGATTATGGAGAAAGCGGCAGGAACCGGGCAGACCAGACGGATTCGGTGCTTTTCGATACGCTTTGGCGGCGCAGATGGGGCAATTCTGCGTGAAAGGGGGTGTTTCGTGCGTGAAAGGCAGGTGCAGGGGGCGGAAAAATGTGGTACAATCAAGTTGCAAGGGGGGAGCGTAGCGATGGAGCTGCGGATCGCGATCGTTGAAGACCAGAAGTTTGAAGCCCAGCGGCTGGAGCGGCTGCTGCGGCAGGCGTGGGGGGATCCTGTCGTCTGCGACCTGTACGAGAGCGGCGACGCATTTTTGCACAGAGCCGCCGCCGGGCCGTATGCCGTGGTGTTCCTGGATATCTGCATGGAGGGCACGAACGGCATCGCGACGGCCCGGCAGCTGCGGGAAAAAGACCCGCATCTCCTCATCGTCTTTGTGACCTCGTCGCCGGAATACGTGTGGGAAGCCTTTCCGGTGCATCCGTTCGATTATCTGCTCAAGCCATATAAAGAGGAAAAGATCCGGCAGCTGACCGCCGAACTGCGGCGGGTGCTCTGCCGCCAGGAGCCGGAGCTGGAGGTGCGTATCGCCCGCCAGACCGTGCAGCTGCCGCTGAATAAGATCCTGTATGCGGAATCCCAGAACCACTTCGTCCGGATCGTGACCGACGACGGCGAATGCCGGGCCGCAACCACCTTTGCACAGGTGGAGCAGCAGCTGAAGACGCAGGAGAACTTTCTTGTCTGCAACCGGGGCCTGCTGCTGAACATGGATAAGGTGCTGCGGTTTGAGGGCGACTGCATCGAGATGCTGGACGGTGCCCGGCTGCCCGTCCGCCTAAAGGATAAAAACAGCCTGTTTGCGCAATTCACACAATATCAATTCCGCCACATGCAGCGGGAGTTCTGAGAGGAGAAAAACGCCGTGGATGCTGTGTTGTTCGGACGCTACTTTCTCGAATTTGCATTGTTGTATCCGGGGGCCTATCTCTGCCTGGCTCCGCTGCGGGACCACCTGAAGGCCCCCAAAACGACCTGCTGGATCGCGGGCGGTGCCCTCACGGTGCTGTGCCTTGGGTGTGCAGCGCTGTGCACGATCTTTGAATTGCCCAGCAACGTTTTCCTGCTCCCCATCCTCATCGTCTCGTTCCGGCTGCTGCGATGGCGGACGGAGGGAGTGACCGTCGGCCAGACGGCCTTCCTGTTCTCGATCTCCGCTGTCATGCTGGCGGTCTGTTCGCTGATGGCCGTGGTGCTGAACGCCCGCGCCGAGACCGGCAACCAGCAGGAGGCCAATCTGGTCTCCACAGCGCTGCTGGCGCTGGGGCTCTCGGCGGTGCTGAGCGTCCTCTTCCATTTCACAGCCGTCCGGTGGAGCGCATGGCTCTTGCAGGAATATCACGGCGAAGCGTTCTGGCAGTCGGCGTGGCCGCTGCCGGCCATCTATGCGGCCTTCCTCATCTTCTGCGTCCCGCTGGACCCATCGGTCGTCCTGCTCAACCGGATCATGATCATTGCGGTGCTGGCGGTGTCCATCTCGCTGCTGGGTATCTTCCTGCTGCTGTACGAGATGTACCGGGTGGCGCAGGAGTACACCCGGAACACCCAGCTGGACCGGGAAAACCAGCTGCTGGGCGTGGAATCCCGCCGTTATATGGAGCTGCGGGAATACATGGAGCAGACCCGCCGCCTGCGGCATGATTTCCGCCAGCACCTGCACGTCATCTCCGGCCTGACCGAGGCCGGGCAGCTGGACGAGTTGAAACACTACCTCAGCCAGTACGAGAGCGAGCTCAGCGAGGCCCGCCCCACCCTGTGCGCCAACCCCGCAGTGGATGCGCTGGCGGGCCACTACGACCACGAGGCCCGGCAGAAGGGGGTGCCCATCGAATGGAAGCTGGAGCTGCCCGTTCTGCTGCCCATGCCGGAAGCCGATCTGTGCATGATCCTGGGCAACCTGCTGGAAAATGCGCTCGACGCCAGCCGGAAGCTGACGCCGGACCAGCGGCAGATCCGGGTGATGGTCCGGATGCTCAGCCCTGCCATGCTGGGCATCGTGGTGGAGAACCGCTACGACGGTGTGCTGAAAAAGCAGAGCGGCATCCTGCACTCCACCAAGCACGAGGGGATCGGCATCGGGCTGGTCTCCATCGAGACCGCCGTCCACAAGTACAACGGCGATCTGACCGTAGAAACGAAGAACAACGTCTTCCGAGCCAATGTGCTCCTGAATTTATAACGAATCGACAACGCATCAATGGAAAATTGGAGGATCGACACGATGAAAATGACACGACGCAGCTTTCTCAGCGCATCTGCATTCACCCTGCTGGCCTGCGGCCTTGCACCTGCCGCCCATGCGGAGGAGACCAACAGCCTGTTGACCGGGCTGCTGGGCAGCAAAGCGGAGACCGCCCTTCCGCCCAAGCCTCTGACCGCCAAGGTCGTGGATGCCAACCCCTTTATGGGCTTCAGCGAATCCAACATCCACCACGACTGCTACAACACCGACTCCACAGATGCCGTTCTGCCCATCGGCATCTGCCCGGAAGTCAATGTGGCGATGGAAAAGGTCAACCCCAATGCCTCTCCGGCCATCTTCTTTGACAATTTCGACAACCCCATCAGCCCGTTCCTGGGCGGCCTCGCCATCCGGGACCTGGATGCGGAAGAGGTGACCACGCGGGGCTTCTTCTCGCCCACCAAGCACGACGGCGGCGGGTATGTCATCCAAAGCTCCTATTCGTTCGTGGACGGGCGGAACCTCATCGTCTGCCCCACCAGCCACAACCACGTCCTGATGCTCCGCGCCGCCGACGAGAACGGCACCCCGCTGCCGGTGTTCGAAAAGGTGCTGGACATCGACATCAAGGCCGCAGCCGAAAAGGTGCTGGGCAGAACGCTGGACCAGAAGCTCCTTTCCGTCGTCTTTGACTACGAGGGCAACCTCTGGTTCGTGACGGGCGGTTTCCGCATCTACCCCAGCCGGGGCCAGCAGGGCGCGATGGGCTATGTCTCCCATGCCGCCATCGAGGCCATCCTGGCGGGCGGCACGGCCGACCTCGACCACGAAGTCCACGTCTATGCGCCCATCGCCGGGGAAGGTGCCGAAAACGGCATCGCCGCCTGCAAGGAAGGCGCGGTCATCCTGACGAACCTGGCCTGCTACCTGCTGCGGGCCAACAACGGTGTGGAGGTCGTCTGGCACACCGGCTACAACAGCGTGGGTGCCAAGGACAGCCATGAGGGCGACGCCACCACCGGCGGCGGTCTGGCCTGGGGCAGCGGCTGCTCGCCCTCCCTCAGCCGGGACCTGGTCTTCTTCACCGACAATCTGGACACCGTGAGCCTGCTGGCGCTGGATATCCACACCGGTGCCATCGTGGCCAGCCTGCCCGTCATCGACGAGCTGCCCGCCAATATGCCGGTCTCGGTGGAAAACTCCGCCATCGTCTATGACCACGGCACCGGCACCATCAGCACCATCGTCTGCAACTGGTTCGGTGCCGGCAGCCCGAACCTTGCCAAACCCGACAACGATTCCTCCATCCAGAGCTACGAGAACATCTACGACCGCAACTGGCTGATGAAGGGCAACAGCATGATCATGCCCGGCATCGAGCGGGTGGATACCATCCGGACCGGCGACGGCTGGACCATGAAGAGCGTCTGGTGCCGCGACGACCTCAGCGACACCTCCATGATGAAGCTCTCCACGGCCACCGGTTACATTTACGGCTTCGTGCAGGATGTGGACAGCGGCATGTGGCAGTACATCGTGCTGGATTTTGAGACGGGCAGGACCGCCCTCACCGTGGACGTCGCGTCGCTGTACGGCTACAACAACATGGCCATCGGCATGTATGCCGGGCGGGACGGCAACAAGCTGTACTGCCCCACCGGCTACAAGGAGCTGCTCCGTCTGCAGGACCGCTTCGTCTACCTGCCGGAGATGCCCTACCGCAAGGTGGACCTGGATAAGACCCGCCGCACCGTCGTTTCGGCGGCAGAATTTGCCGCAGCAGGCGGGCAGGGCACCCCGGCGACCTGGCTGCACACCGTCACCTTCGACAACCTCCACCCCCAGACCATTGCCGCCATCCGGGTCAACGGCCTGACCGGCAAGGCCTCCGACTACAAGCTCTACGCCAAGGGCACCGACGGGCAGTATCACGCCTTTACGGGCAGCTGGTCGCTGGAAAATGCCTCCGGCCGTCTCCGTGCGCAGAAGGTGTACGAGATCCGCTTCGCCCTGCAGGACGGCGGCGACTTTGACCTGAGCACGGACGCAAAAGAAGTGACCGCAGCCATCCTGCTGGCCCGTTGACCCCCTGAAAAACAGTCCTTCCCTCTTCTCGTTTGAAACCCGCCGTCTGCTTTTGGATTCGTTTGAGCAGACGGCGGTTCTTTTTGGTTGCACTTTGGCGGCAGAGCCTTTGAACGCTGCGTCCGGGAACCCTCGCGGACCGGCCCGAAACGAAAATCAAACAGAAATTTCACGATTTAGGGGTTGTGTTCCGGGGTGCAAAATGGTATGCTTGAGACACTTTGCAGCTTCCTGCGGGAAATTTCAGGGGAAGGGAGCGTCTGATAGAAGATGCAGAAACACACAAAACAGTTGATCGCAGCCCTTGCGCTGCTTCTTATTGCAGCGGTGCCGCTCGCACTGCACATCGCAAACGCAGACCCCACCGACGAGGTTACAGCCAGCATTGCGGCCAGCGGTTCGGAAGCGCAGGCAGAAGCGCCGGCGTCCAGTACGGCCAGTGCCGCAGCCTCCACCAGTGTGCCGGAGCCGCAGCCGGAAGAGGAGCCGGACGCCTCCTCGGAGGAAGCGGACAGCAGCGCAGAGAGCGGGGATGCAAGTGCGTCCTCGTCTGAAGCAGCCGCTTCCTCGAAGCCCGCAGCGCATTCGGCGGCTTCGAGCCACGCCGCTTCTTCGAAGCCCGCTGCACATTCGGCGGCGTCGTCCCACGCGGCATCGTCCTCGCATTCGGCCGCTTCGTCTCATGCGGCGTCCTCTTCGTCTTCGTCTTCGACGTCGGCCTTGTCCGGCAGCTCGCATACAACGGAGACTACGGACGCAAAGATCAATGCGTATGTGCGGCGGCTCCGGAACCTGCAAAAACGCAGCAGCAAAAAACTGTATCAGACCGCAAGCAGTGCGTACAGTGAATATATGGAGCATCCCGTGGAAGAACGGAATCTGGCGTTGAAGGTCTCCATCGTGCTGGGGAAGACGATGGAATTGACCAAACTGCAGAGCGAATGCGACAAGGAGTTCAAGGAGATCGTCACGGAGCTGCGCCACTACCTGCGGGAAAATGGTTACGACCAGAGCATTGCAGATGCTGCGGAAAAAGAGTACAAAGAAGAAAAAGATGCGATGATCAAAGAGCTGACGAATGTGACCTACAGCCAGGTGACCGGCAAGGGCGAAGGCGGCAAGTGGCTTCAGGAACACGCGGACATGGGCCAGTAAGACCGAACATAACACAAACGCGCAGAGCGTGCTTCCCGAAGCGGGGGAAGCGGCTCTGCGCGTTTTTCTGTACCTGGCACTCACAGCAGCTCCGGCAGCTGCCGGAGCACGAAGTGGTTCTTGCGGAAGGTGAGCAGCCCTTCGTCCCGCATCCGGCACAGCTCCTTGGAGAGGGCGCTGCGGTCAAGGTTGAGGTAGTCGGCCAGCTGCTGGCGGTTGAAGGGGAGGTCGAACTCCATGCCGCCCGCCTGAACGGCCTGGCCGGACAGATAGGTCAGCAGCCGCCCCCGCACGGTCTTGGGGGCGGTGCAGAGGATGCGGCGGGAGAGGGCAAGGTTCTTTTTCATGGAGACACGGAGCAGGTTCCGCAGCAGGCGGTCCTGCCAGCTGTGTTCGGCGTGGGGGCGGGCAAGGGCAGCCGTGTCCAGAAACAGCACTTCGCAGTCTGCCGCCGCGAGGACATCCACCATCAGCGGCTCCCCGCAGAACGCATAGGTCTCGGCAAAGGCCTGCCCCTCGCCCACCTCGCTGAGGATGCTCTTGCTGCCCCAGAGGTCGATGCTCTCGATGTGGACGGTACCCCGCAGCACGATGCCGATCTCATGCACGGTGTCGCCGGTGTGGAAGATGGTCTGGCGGCGGGCAAAGGCTTTCCGCCGCAGGCAGCGGTCGTGCTCCATCTGGGCGATGTCGGCCTCGGTCAGGCCCTGAAACAGAAAAATCGAGTGATAATCCATAAAAATCCCTCTTTGTGGTTACAACAACCGAATCTTTGCTGTCATTATAGTATACTGTGCACAGAAAAAGCAAGGAGGATTCCCTTATGATTCGGAAAATCATTCACATAGACGAGGAAAAGTGCAATGGCTGCGGCGCGTGTGTCACGGCCTGCCACGAAGGAGCCATCGGCCTGGTCAACGGCAAGGCCAAACTCATGCGGGACGATTACTGCGACGGTTTTGGCGACTGCCTGCCCGGCTGCCCCACCGGTGCCATCACCTTTGAAGAGCGCGAGGCTGCGGCGTACGACGAGCAGGCCGTGCTGGAGAACAAGCAGAAAAAGGCCGCTGCCGCTGCTGCCCCGGCACACTCCGGCTGCCCCGGCCACCAGATGCACCAGTTCGACCGCAAACCGGCCCCGACCCCTGCGGCAGGCACCGCGATGCCCTCCCAGCTGGGCCAGTGGCCCTGCCAGATCAAGCTCGTGCCCGTGAACGCGCCCTACTTCAACGGGGCAAAGCTGCTCATCGCGGCAGACTGCACGGCCTACGCCTATGCAAACATCCATCAGGAGTTCATGCAGGGCAGGATCACCCTCATCGGATGCCCCAAGCTGGACGCCGTGGAGTACAGCGAGAAGCTGACGGCCATCCTCTCCCAGAACGACATCCGGAGCGTGACGGTGCTGCGCATGGAGGTGCCCTGCTGCGGCGGTCTCGAACACGCTGCCGTGACGGCCCTGAAGAACAGCGGCAAGTTCATTCCCTGGCAGGTGGTGACCTTCTCCATCGACGGCCGCATCCTGGACCGATAAAAAGAGAAAGCAAGAGCTGCTGCACGACGGGTGCAGCAGCTCTTGCTGTTTAAGAGGCGGCTTTCTGAAGCACTTCTGCAAATTTCTCCAGTGCCTGACGGAGCTGGACGAAGTTATCCACATCGGCGTCGCTCATCCGGGAGGTGGGGGCCACCACGGCAGTCTCAGCGGCGGTGACGGTGCCGCTGAGCGAGATGCGCACTTCGTGTTCGGGGATGGTCAGCAGGATGTGGAGCGGCGTCGTGCCGGAGAACAATTCCTTCAGCGGCAGGCCGACGATGCAGGTGAGGTCGGTCTCCCCGGCGGGCAGCTGGTAGTAGGTGTAGCCGTCCAGCGCCCCGGCGGGTGTGACCTTTTGCAGGGCCCCAAGCCCCAGCGTCAGGTTCGTCATGTCCTGCATCTCCACGGCGGAAAGCTCCACGCCCAGCAGGGAAGCCAGCTGGGTCTGGGAGATGTAGCTGCCCATGGACCAGTTGGGCAGCACCAGCCCGGCCAGCGGGGCCGCAGCCACGATCTCTCCGCGCAGGTAGGTGTAGAGCTGCCCGGCGTCGTACAGCGTCTCGTTCGCGTCGATGTACACCCGCGTGAAGGCGGAACTGTTCTTCTGGGAGGTCAGCGTGAACTGAAATCTGCCGGGCGCATACTGGCCGGAGACAGTGCCCTGCGTGGCCCCGACCTGTTCCAGCACCCCGTACAGCGCAGGCGTCCGGGAGGCTGTGGAGGTGACGGTGTAGCGGAAGTCGAAGTCCGCCCCGGCCTGAATGGCCTTGACTTTGCGGGACAGCAGGCCGTACACCGTGCCGCCCGCCACCAGGCAGAGCGCCAGCAGGCAGAGAACTACCACGAGGGCGGCACGGCCCCGCTTGTTGCTTTTGGGAGCAGTCATGGAAAAACCTCCTTTATTTCGAGCAGGCGTTCACGAACGCATCGAACAGGCCCTGCATGGCGGGGTCTGCATCGCTGAGCCACTCCGGGTGCCATTGGACGCCGAGGCAGAACCTTGCGTCCGGCTTTTCGATGGCCTCCACGATGCCGTCCTCGCTCAGCGCGGCGAGGGTGAAGCCGGGGGCGACCCGGTCCACGGCCTGATGGTGCTGGCTGTTAACGAGCACGGTGTCCTGCCCCAAAATGCGGGAAAGCAGGGTGCCCCGGCGGACGGTGACGGTGTGGACTTTGGCCCAGTGGCCGTTGTGCGGCAGATGTTCGAAGGGCTTGATGTCCTGATACAGGTCGCCGCCCAGCACGGCATTCATGACCTGGATGCCCCGGCAGATGCCCAGCACCGGTTTGTCTGCGGCCAGAAAGGCGCGCAGCAGCAGCGGCTCGGCTGCATCGCGGAGAAGATTCGGCTCGCCGCAGGCGGGGATGCGCGCCTGCCCGTAGAACTTCGGGTCCATGTCGCCGCCGCCGGGCAGCAGCAGGCCGTCGCAGGTCAGGGCGTCCTGCACTGCCTGTTCGGGGTCGCTCAGCTCGACCCAGCGCATCCCGGCTCCGGCGCGGGCCAGACTTTCAATGTATTTGGATTGTGCCACGGTCGGCTCCGGGTCGGTGCTCATCCGCGGCATGGCGATCACAACACGCATATTCAACTGCCTCATTGTTTGCAGCCGCTGCCCGCGAACGCGGAGTCCGGCTGCCTTTGTAAAAAGCGGGGAATTGCCCGGTCTGCCAGGGCTCTCCCTTTGGGAGAACTGTCTGCGAAGCGGACGAAGAGGGCAGGCCCGCTGGCCGATAAAACAAAAACCCGGAACCATCGGTTCCGGGCATTTTGGCGGAAAGATGGGGATTCGAACCCCAGAACGCTTTTGACACGTTACACGATTTCCAGTCGTGCGCCTTAGACCAACTCAGCCATCTTTCCACATCTTCGGTTTTCAGCGTTTCGGGCCATGGCCCTCAGCGCTCCACTATAATACCTGAAAGAAGCACTTTTGTCAAGGATTTTTTTGAAAAAATTTCAGAAAATCAAAAAATGACACAGGCTCGAAGAAGAAATTCTGAAGGAAATGCCGCTGCCCGATAAATCCTCTTGACGCAAGCCCCAAACGGGACTATGATGAGGGCAGAGAGTGCGCGGAATGGGAAATTCCGCAGGGATTGGAATGTAAATAGGAGGACGATCGCAATGAATTATTCAGACGTTTTGAGCAATGCCCGGCAGAACATCGGCAAGTATTGCAAGGCCTGCCCGGTGTGCAACGGCGTGGCCTGCAAAAACCAGATCCCCGGCCCCGGTGCCAAGGGCGTGGGTGACACGGCCATCCGCAATTATAATAAGTGGGCCGACATCCGGGTCAACATGGACACCCTGTGCGAGAACGGCACCCCCGACACCCATGTGGAGCTGTTCGGCAAGAGCTTCCGCCTGCCCTTCTTCGCAGGCCCGGTCGGCGCGGTGAACCTCCACTACTCGGACGCCTACACCGACATGACCTATAACGATGTGCTGGTCCGCGCCTGCGCGGAGAACGGCATCGCCGCCTTTACCGGCGACGGCACCAACCCCGACGTCATGACCATGGCGACGCAGGCCATCGGCGCGGCAGGTGGCTGCGGTGTGCCCACCATCAAGCCCTGGAACATCGACACGGTCAAGGCCAAGATGGACCAGGCCAAGGCCAGCGGCTGCTTTGCCGTTGCCATGGATGTGGATGCTGCCGGTCTGCCCTTCCTGAAGAACATGACTCCTCCGGCGGGCAGCAAGAGCGTGGCCGAGCTGAAGGAGATCGTTGCACTGGCAGGCCGTCCCTTCATCGTCAAGGGCGTCATGACCGTCAAGGGTGCGCTCAAGGCGAAGGAAGCCGGAGCGGCGGCCATCGTCGTTTCCAACCACGGCGGCCGTGTGCTGGACCAGTGCCCGGCAACGGCAGAAGTCCTGCCGGAGATCGCAGACGCCCTCAAGGGCAGCGGCGTGAAAGTTCTGGTCGATGGCGGCATCCGCTCCGGCGTGGACGTCTTCAAGGCACTGGCTCTGGGCGCGGACGGTGTGCTCATCTGCCGTCCCTTCGTCACGGCGGTCTACGGCGGCGGCGAAGAGGGCGTCAAGTGCTACATCGACAAGATCGCCGGGGAACTGGCTGATACGATGCAGATGTGCGGGGCACACTCCATCAGCGAGATCACCCGCGAGATGGTGCGCATCTAAAGGTGATAGGTACTCTTTTGCGCGCCAAAAGAGTACCAGAAAAGCCGCGCTGAGAGGCTCGGCGGTGGCGAAGCCATGAAAGCCCCTGCGGGGCTTTTAAGCCGACGTCCGGTTTGCGAAGCAAATGCCGCGTGTTTAGCGCGGCAAGGACGGGAGGCACGGCCAAGGGGCTGCTCGCCCCTTGGAACCCCAAAGAAGTAGACAAACCCCTGAAAATCGGGAGATTCCCGCCTGCGGCGTGAAGATCTCGTTCCGATTTTTCAGGGGTTTGTTGATTTGCGGCGCTGCCGCAGATCAGTTATCGTCGGAGAAGTAGTCGCTGTCGATTCGCTTGATAAGGTATGCTTTCTGAGTGGACACGCCAACGCCGTATTCTATCATCAGTTCCGTCAACTTTTTTCCGTCTACCAGAATGATATGCTGAGCAGTAGCGTATTCCTTTGCTTTCGGTGAGAATTTGGCCGTTGTAATGAAAAGTCCCTTTTCCACTTTCGGCGGGCCCATCATAGCGCCAGCAAATTTCTGAAGTTCTGGCTTTGTAATGGTAATATCAGGTTTCCAACGTTTAGCCTGAATGTAAATAAGGTTGAAGCCAAGTTTGTCTTCGTGAATGATGCCGTCAATGCCGTCGTCGCCGCTGTATTTGGTGACGAGTCCATCGCCATATCCCATAGCCTTCATCAAATCGACCACAAGGTGTTCAAAGAAAACAGGGGACTGATTTAATACATCGTTTAACAGTTCATCGGCTAATTGTTCGTTGATGAGATTATAAACACGTTCAAAAGTTTCCTGTGGAGTTTCCGGTGTAGAAATCTGCGTGTTTCCTGAATCTGATTGAGTGGATGTGCTGTTTCCGCTTTGCGGACGGTAAAAATCAAGAAAGGCGGATGACAGTTTGGCAAGAAGTGCATTTGTGATAGGTTCATTACTGGCAAGAAGAGACTGACCAGCAGGAGTGATTGTGATATATCCCCGTTGAGGAGAATCAATCATTTCAGCTTTTTTGAGATATGTTTTGGCCCAACCAACACGTCCAGCATATACGGAAGAACCATTCGAGAGGGTTTCACTCAGGTCTTGCTCTGTTAAATGAAGTGTCTGCGCAATCGAATTTCGGACTTCTTTCATGGAATGTGACTTACCATCCTGTAAGGCATTCAATACGAGACGGTAAAATTCATCATACTTTGGGAGTGCCATATTCAACCTCCAGTTTGGAACAACTTATTTCAGCGTCCCATCCAGCACCTGCTGATAATACCACGGTTTCGGGGCGCGGAAGACTTTGCCGGAAAGGTCGGCGAAGTCGGGCTGGGTGAAGCGGGGAAGGGCAAGCTCCCAGGCGCAGAGGGCCTGATACTTCAGCTTCAGTTCGCGGTTGGCGGAATTGTTGCCGTACTTGCTGTCGCCGAGGATGGGGCAGCCGATGCTGGCCATGTGGGCGCGGATCTGGTGGGTGCGGCCGGTGATGAGCCGGACCTTGAGCAGGGCCAGACGGCCGGAGACGGCGATGGTCTCATACTGGGTCTCCACATCCTTGGCACCGGGCTGCTTGTCCTCCACGATCTTGACGATGCCGCGGTCGGCGTCCTTGAGCAGGTAGCCGCCGAGGGTGCCGTCCGGCGGCACGGGGCGGCCGAAGGTGACGCAGAGATAGGTCTTTTTGACTTCGCGGTTCTTGATGACCTCCAGAAACAGCTGCTCCGCCTCCGGCGTCTTTGCGAGGATGACCAGACCGCTGGTGCCGGTATCCAGCCGGTGGCAGAGGGCGGGGGTGTAGAGGTCGTTCTCCTTATACTCGCCCTGCTGGTTGAGGTAGAGCAGCGCGCGGTTGAGCAGGGTGTCGTCCTCCGGGCCGTCCACGGCCAGACCGGCGGGCTTGTTCACCACCAGGATCTGCGGGCAGTCGTAGATGACCTGCGCCGGACCGCGGGCGTTCTTCCAGGCTGGGCCTTCCACCCGCTTGTCAGCGTCCAACACCTCGTCCAGAATGAACAGCTTGATCTCGTCGCCTGCCATCACGCGGGTGGAAAGCGGCTGCTTTTTGCCGTTCAGCTTGATCTTGTTCTCGCGCAGGGCTTTGTTCAGGCGGCCCGGATTCAGCGCCGGGAACTGCTGCATCAGATAATTGTCGAGCCGGGTGGGGGCAAGACATTTTACTTTTACGATCTTCACGGAAATTTTCCTCTCTATCTTGAAATAGAATGCGTCTTTGAATCGTTTTTATTGTAGCGGAACCGGGCCGTTCCGTCAAGCGAGCGGAACGGAAAAATTCCGGGTTGCTTTTTTGTGAAAAGCGTGTATCATCGGATGCACAGAAAGAAGGGGTTCGTATGAGATGCTATTATAAAGTATGGATGCTTGCTGCGGCTCTGGCTGTCGGCGTAGGGCTGGCAGGCTGCGGGGCGTCCGCTTCTACGGCCAGCAGCCCGGCGGCTTCGAACAGTGCTGTGCCCGCTTCGTCCCGTGTGCAGGAAGAAGGCGTTGTGGAACCTGTCGGCAGTTTTACCATAGAAGACGTGACGAAAACACCGGACACGATCACATTCGTTTCGGCGGATATTGCTTCTGAGGTCAAGGACGGAACCGTCACAGCCCGAATCTACAGCTATGATGCCTACGAGAAAGCCGACATTGATGCGCTGAAAGTAGGCGATAAAATTCGGCTCCACGTAGAATATATGACGGGAAATCAGTATGCCGAAGTGGAAGTGACCAGCATCGAGAAGAACGATTCGTATCATACTGTAACGATCAACGGTGGAATCGAACAGGAGGGTGGTCTGGACCTGATTTTAATGGATGGTTCGGAGTATTACCGTACCATAACATTTGATGACTATCCGGTTTACTATGAAGTCGGTGAAACAGAACTGAGTCTGGCAGACGATGTGGTGCTGAAAGACAGCTCCGCTGACCCGCAGGCCGACGCGGTGGAGACGACCGGTGCGCAGGCTGTGGCGGCTGCAATCAATGCAGACCCGGACAACTGGACGGTGTACAATACGACCCTTGTAGTACAGGAGGGCAAAATCGTGGAAGTGCACCGCATCTGGGTGCCGTAAGGGAACGCGAAGCCCGGCATGCTCCGGGTTGCGTACAGCCTGCCCGACCTGCCAAGGACTCTCCCTTTGGGAGAGCTGGCGCGAAAGCGCCTGAGAGGGGCTTGACAAATGCCGCAACCATGCTATAATCTGAATTGAGCGCAAAGGGGAGATTTGCCCGTTTGTGTGGAAAAACAGATTATGACAGATGGCAACGATGGGGTCAGAAAAACAGACGATGCCGCCCAGAGAGAACGCCCGCTTCGGGCTGCAAGGCGTTCCGGCAGAGGGTTTTTCAAGCCGCCCCGGAGCTTCCGGCGAAAGAAGCCGGACGCAGCGCAGCGTTACCGCGCACAAAGCGGCAGGGGACAGGGTTTCCTGCAATTTGGGTGGTACCACGGAGCTTTCACACAGCCTTCGTCCCTTTGTTGGGGCGGAGGCTGTTTTTGTTTTCGCCTGTCATAAAAATACTGCGTCCGGAGGAGGACGCCGGAAAAACCACGAGGAGAGATACAGTTATGCAATGGACCGGTTTGAACGAACTGCGCGAAAAGTACCTGAGCTTCTTTGAAGGCAAGGGCCACCTGCGCCTCGACAGCTTCCCGCTTGTCCCGAAAGATGACCCCAGCCTGCTGCTCATCAACAGCGGCATGGCCCCGATGAAGAAGTGGTTCCTCGCACAGGAGGAGCCGCCCCGCCACCGCGTGACCACCTGCCAGAAGTGCATCCGCACCCCGGATATCGAGCGTGTCGGCATCACCGCCCGCCACGGTACCTTCTTCGAGATGCTGGGCAACTTCTCCTTCCAGGATTACTTCAAGGAAGAGGTCATCCCCTGGGCATGGGAGTTCCTGACCAGCGACGAGTGGATGGCCATCCCCAAGGATAAGCTCCACATCTCCGTCTACGAAGAGGACGATGAGGCTTACGACATCTGGACCAAGAAGGTGGGCATCGCCCCCGACCACATGGTCCGTCTGGGCAAGGAAGACAACTTCTGGGAGCATGGCTCCGGCCCGTGCGGCCCCTGCTCGGAGATCTACTTCGACCGCGGCCCGGAGTACGGCTGCGGCAAGCCGACCTGCGGCGTGGGCTGCGACTGCGACCGCTATATGGAGATCTGGAACCTGGTGTTCAGCCAGTTCGATGCCGACGGCAAGGGCCACTACGAGCGCCTGGCACGGCCCAACATTGATACCGGCATGGGCCTGGAGCGTCTGGCCTGCGTGATGCAGGGCGTCGGCAACCTGTTCGAGGTCGATACCGTCCAGAGTGTGCTGCACCATGTGGAGCACATCGCGGGCAAGACCTACGGTGCCAATGCAAAGGACGACATCTCCATCCGCGTCATCACCGACCACATCCGCAGCTGCACCTTCATGGTGTCCGACGGCATCCTGCCCTCCAACGAGGGCCGCGGCTACGTGCTGCGCCGTCTGCTGCGCCGTGCCGCCCGCCATGGCCGGATGCTGGGCATCTGCCGCCCCTTCCTGGTGGAGCTGGTCGAGACCGTCATCCAGTCCAGCGAGTCTGCTTACCCCGAACTGCGTGAGCACGACGCCTATATCAAGAAGGTCATCGGCACCGAGGAGGCAAACTTTGCCCGCACCATCGACGCCGGTATGACCATCCTGAACAACATGATCGACGGCCTGGAAAAGGCCCACGAGCATCTGCTGAAGGGTCTGGACGTCTTCAAGCTGAACGATACCTTCGGCTTCCCCCTCGACCTGACCAAGGAGATCGCAGCGGAGCAGGGCATCGACATCGACGAAGAAGGCTTCCACACGGAGATGAAGAAGCAGAAGGAGCGCGCCCGCGCCGAGCGTCTGAAGAAAAACATCTCCGGCTGGAGCGAGGACCTGTTCGGCAGCCTGAACACGGAGCCGACCGTCTTCACTGGCTACGAGACCCTGAACGACACCGGCGTCGTGGTCGCCCTGAGCGACGAGGAGACCCTGACCGATGCCATCGCCACCGATGAGCAGGCCAAGGAAGACGTTCTGGTCGTGCTGGACAAGACCCCGTTCTACGCCGAGATGGGCGGCCAGGTGGCCGACCACGGTGTGCTGACCAGTGCAGACTGCTCCCTGCGTGTGCTGGACGTCAAGAAGACCCCCAAGGGCTACTACGTCCACACCTGTGTGCTGGAGAGCGGCATCGTCAAGGTCGGCGACCATCTGACCGCCAAGGTCGATAAGGAATACCGCATGGCTGTCTGCCGCAACCACACGGCTACCCACCTGCTGCAGGCTGCTCTGCGCGAAGTGCTGGGCGACCACGTGCACCAGGCTGGTTCTTATCAGGACGGCGAGATCACCCACTTCGACTTCACCCACTTCAGCGCAGTCACCGCAGACGAGCTGGCCCGCGTGGAGAAGATCGTCAACGACCGCATCTTTGACGCCATGGATGTCACCGTGAAGGAGATGCCCATCGACGAGGCAAAGAAGCTGGGCGCAATGGCTCTGTTCGGCGAGAAGTACGGCAAGGTCGTGCGCGTCGTCGATATCGAGGGCTGGTCCACCGAGTTCTGCGGCGGCACCCATGTCCGGAACACTGCTCAGATCGGCTGCTTCAAGATTGTCAGCGAGTCCTCTGTGGCTGCCGGTATCCGCCGCATCGAGGCCGTGACCGGCAAGAACCTGCTGCTGCGCGCCAACAAGCAGGAAACGATGCTGCACACCGTGGCGGCTGCCCTCAAGGCCAACAATGTGGCCGGTCTGCCTGCCCGCGCCGAGGCTGTCATGGCCGAGAACAAGGCCATGAGCAAGGAGCTGGACGATATGAAGGCGAAGATCGCTGCCTCCAAGGTCACCAGCCTGTTCGACGACGCAGAGGAAGTGGGCGGCGTGAAGATCGCTTCCGCTTACTTCACCGGCACCTCCGGCGACACCCTGCGCGGCATGTGCGATTCCGTCCGCGACAAGGCCGTCAACCCTGTGGTGGCCGTTCTGGTCGGCAAAGCCGAGGATAAGATCACCATGGCCGTCACCGTCAACAAGATGGCACAGGAAAAGGGCCTGAAGGCGGGCGTTCTGGTCAAGGAGATCAGCGCCATCGCCGGAGGCAAGGGCGGCGGCAAGCCCGATTTTGCAATGGCCGGTCTGAAGGACGAGAACAAGATCGACGAAGCTCTGGCAGCCGTCAAGGGCATCGTTGAGAAGCAGCTGGGCTGAACATCAAAAAATAACCTCTCAATCAGCGCCCCTGAAAAGAGGTGCTGTGCAGAGGAATAAAAAAGATCCGAAAGGAGCAATTCCCATGGAAGATTGTCTGTTTTGCATGATCGCTGAGGGCAAGATCCCCTCGAAAAAGCTGTACGAGGACGATCAGGTCGTTGCTTTTTACGACATCAACCCGCAGGCGAAGGTGCATTTCCTGGTCGTGCCCAAAAAGCACATCGTTTCCGCCGCTGCGCTGACCGAAGAAGATGGTGCCCTGCTGGGCCACATCTTTGCCGTCATCGCAAAGCTCGCCAAGGAGCAGGGCCTCGACAACGGCTACCGCGTCATCTCCAATGTCGGCGAGGATGCCGGTCAGACCGTGAAGCACCTGCACTTCCATGTGCTGGGCGGCGAAAAACTGCCCATCTGAGCCAAAACCAAACGGAACTACAAAGAGAAGGGGAATTGTTATGGCTGAAACCTATACGCTGAACGTCGCGGGCCTGACCCGTGAACTGACCATCTGCAAAGTCAATGACCACATGGACATCGCTGCTTTCATCATGCTGGGCGACACCGAGCTGACCGTGGCCGCTGCCGCCGAGCTGCTGAAGAAGTGCCCGGAGTTTGACATCCTGCTCACTGCCGAGGCCAAGGGCATCCCGCTGGCCCACGAGATGAGCCGCCAGAGCGGCAAGCCCTACGTCTGCGCACGCAAGGGCATCAAGCTCTATATGAAGGAGCCGGTCGTCGTCGAGGACCAGTCCATCACCACTGCGGGCAAGCAGAAGCTCGTCATCGACCGCAAGGAGCTGGACAAGATGAACGGCAAGCGGGTGCTGGTCGTGGATGATGTCATCTCCACCGGCGGTTCGCTGAAGGCGCTGGATGCGCTGGCCGAGCAGACCAAATGCACCATCGTGGGTCAGGCTGCTGTTCTGGCCGAGGGTGATGCAGCGGAGCGCAAGGATATCATCTTCCTGGAGCCGCTGCCCCTCTTCCTGCACTAAATCATGAGACGCCCGCTCTGCCTCTTTTGCGCCGGTGCGCTGGGGGTGGAGTTGGTGTGCGCCTTTTTGCCGCAAGCATGGCTTTTGCCGCTGCTTGCGGCAATTTTTGTTTGCGGGCTCCTTGCCGCTGTGCTGGGCCGAAAGTCCCTGAAACTGGGCGGCATTCTGCTGCTGGCAGGGGCCGTGCTGGGCCTGGGGGCGGTGCTGCGCACCCACGCCCGGCTGAACGCTCTGCAGGCCGCCTATGACGGCACCTCTGTCACGCTGACCGCCGAGGTGGAGCAGGTCCGCACCTCCTTTTATCCGGGCGTCGTGGATGCCGTTCTCCGTGTGGAAACGGTGGACGGCGAAGCAGCGGACTTCCGCGTGGAATGCGCCGCCCTGCCGAGATGCAGCGCCGGGGAGCGGGTGCGCGGGACCTTTGCGCTGGAAGCACTGCCGGAAGGAGAACAGCGTTCCGCCTATGCCGACGGCATTGCATTGAATGCAGAACTTGCCGGGGGCGCGAAGCTGGAACGTCTGGGAGAGAGCCGCTCGTTCCGCGCCCGGACGGCCCGCCTGCAAAGCCGGTTGAGCGCTGCGCTGCGGCGCGGCATGGCGGAGGGCCCGGCGGGTGTTCTGGCTGCAATGGTCACGGGTGACCGCACCCATCTCTCCACCCGCCTCCGGAATGCGTACCGCGGGGCCGGGCTTTCCCATGTGCTGGTCGTCAGCGGGATGCACGTCTCCATCCTCTGCGGAAGTGTGCTGGCCCGGTTCCGACTGAAACGCAGAAAATTGCGCAGCTACGCCAGCTGCCTCCGGAATGCTCTGCTTCGGGCCGGGATGGCGGTGCTGCTGGTGGGAGTGACCGGCTTCACGCCGTCCGTCCTCCGGGCCGGGGCGGCCGTGTGGATCAGCGCGCTGGGCGTCTGGGTCTACGGCCCGGCGGATGCGCTGACCTCCCTCGGCGTAGCGGGTGTGCTGATGACCGCAGGCAACAGCTACGCAGTCTGCGACATCGGGTTTGAGCTTTCCTATGCGGCGGTGCTGGGGACGCTGGCGGGTGCCGCACTGGCCCGCCGCGGGGCAGGGCGGGGGGAAGAAAAACGCCGCCGCAACAAAAAAACCGCCGGCAAACGCGGCGGAGTCCTTGCAAACGGTCTGCGGCAGCAGGGGGCAGCGGTGTGGGAGACGCTCTGCGTCTCCGGCTGTGCCTGCATGGCGACCTTTCCGGTGCTGGTGCTGCGGGGCCTGAGCACCAGCTTGTATGCGCTGGTCTCCAGCGTGGCCGTGCTCTGGCTGGTCGAACCGATCCTCTTGCTGGGGCTGGCGGCAGCACTCACCGGGCTGGCCCCGGCGCTGGAGCCGCTGCACCGGGCCACGGCGTTCGGGGCAGAAGTTCTGGTGGACCTGCTCGACCGCTGGGCCCTGTGGGTGTCCGGCTGGCCGGGTGCGCAGATCTATTTTGATACGGCCTACGCGGCGCTCGTCTGCCTGCTGCTGGCTGCGCTGCTGGGGCTGGCCTGGCACTGGAACATCCGGCTGCGGGCGGCGGTGCCCGCTGTGCTGCTCACAGCGGCGCTGGCCATCGGGGCCGGAAACGCCTTCAGCCGGGACGTGGTCCGCGTGGAACTGGTGGGCAGTAAAATGGCTCCGGCGGTCATCCTCTCGCAGAACGACCGGGCCGTCGTGCTCTACCGGGGTGGGCAGACCACCCGGAGGGCCGTGGAGACGGCGCTGGAACGCCGGAGCATCCGGACGGTGGAAGCGCTCATCGACCTGCGGATGGACCCGCAGGAGCCTTGCACTCTCCGTGCAGAGCAGATCGTCCGGGCAGCCCGGCTGGCCGCGAATACGACCCAAACGCTCCGGACCGACACGGCGTCGCTGGAAGTCCTGCGCACACAGACCGGCTGTGCAGTGCGGTTCACCATCGAGGGGCAGTCGTTTGTGACCCTGAGCGGCACGGTGCGGTTTGCCCAGCCGCTGGAGGTGGACTGGCTGCTGGCGTCGATGGCCAGACCGGACGGTGTGCGCTATCAGGGCCTTCTCACCCGCAGCACAGACTACCGCTGGATGGACGAGGACGGCGGCGGGCAGGAGAAAACGCTGCTGTCCTTCCGACCTGCATCGGCCTGGAAGAGCAGCCGCTCGCCCAGCGCAGGCAGGGCGAAACAGGCGGCGGGGTCCAGCTGACGCAGGGCCGCAGCGAACCGCAGCGGGTCCACGGTGTTGCCCCGCACCATATCGTAATGGGTGGGAATGGTGCAGGCTGCGCCCAGCCGGACGGCCAGCTGAGCGGCCTCCTCGGCTTCCAGATTGCCGATGCAGTTGCGCTGGGTGCGGAAGAAGTCCTGCCCGTTGATGGGGGCCAGCAGCAGGTCGGGGCGGGGGAGCGCCTGCAGCGTTTCGTACAGATGGGGCGTCAGGTAGGTGTCGCCCAGGTGCACGACCGTAAAGCCGCCGAAGGTAAGCTGATACCCCAGCGCCATGCCGGGGTCGCCCGCATCCAGAATGTGCTCCGGGTGGGCGGCGGAAAAGGCCCGGACGGTGACTCCGCCCAGCGGCAGGATGGAACCTTCCTGCACCGTTGTGATGCGGTCTGCCGGGATGCCGTATTCGGCGGCGAGGGCAGAGCACCCGGCGGGCAGAACGAACCGGGCGGCGGGATGCCGGGCCAGCCCGCGCAGGGTATCTTTTGCCATGTGGTCGGCGTGGCCGTGGGTGCAGAGCACGAGGTCTGCCCGCAGTGCCTCCGGTGCAAAGGGGGCCGGGTAGCAGCGGCGGGAGCCGCTGGGGCCGGTCAGGTCGCTGAGCACCGGGTCGATGCAGACGACGGTGTCCTCGTACTTGAAAATGAACCCGCACTGGCCGATAGCCCAGACGGCTAGCTGGCTGGCGGGGAGCCGGGTGGATGAAATTTCGTTGAGCAGGGCCTGCCCGCTGCGGTGCCAATGTTCCATGGTACTTCTCCTTTTTTGAAATCGACAGCTTGAGATTTCATTATAGAGGAGCGGACGGCACTTTGCAAGGAAAACAGAGCAGGCCCGCCCCAAAAAGAACATCCGGCAGGGCAGCATCTTGCAAAGAGGCGCGGCTTCGTGCTAGAATGAAAGCGCAATACAAAACGAGGGGGAACGAAGAATGAAGATGCAAACTGTGGCGGTGCTGGGAGCCGGTGCCGTGGGTTCGTATGTGATCTGGGGTCTGGCGGGCAAGCCGGGCATCCGGCTGGGGGTGCTGGCCGAGGGAGAACGCGCCGCGCGGCTGAGGGCAAACGGCATTGGCATCAACGGCAGGACCTACCGCCCGGAGGTCTGGGCACCGGAGGAGGCCCACGGGGTGGACTTTCTCGTGGTCTGCCTGAAATACGGTGCGCTGCCCGGCGCAATGGACAGCATCCGGAAGGCTGTGGGAGAGCACACGGTGGTCATGAGCCTGATGAACGGCGTGGACAGCGAGGAGCGCATCGCTGCTGAGGTGGGGGATGCGCATGTCATCCGCTCGCTCATCAAGGTGGCGTCTCATAAGGAGGCCGACGGTTTCCACTTTGACCCGGACGCCACGCTGGGCATCATCTTCGGCGAGCAGGAGGCGCCGTTCCAGAGCGAACGGGTGCAGGCCATCGTGGAACTGTTCGAGGGGAGCGGCATCCATTACCGGGTCACGGAGCACATCCGGGAAGAGATGTGGGCCAAGTTCCGCCTGAACGTCTGCAACAACCTGCCCCAGGCCATCCTGGGCGCGGGCGTGGGCTGCTACCGGGACAGCGTACACATGCAGGCCATCAGCGACGGTTTGCGCCGGGAGCTGGAGGCCGTTGCAGCGGCCAAAGGCATCGACCTGCGCATCGCCGATGCCGCCGCCGGGCGGGGCAGTGCTGTGCCGCCCACGGCCCGCTACTCCACATTGCAGGATCTGGATGCCGGACGCCACACCGAGATCGACATGTTCTCCGGTGCCCTGATGCGGATGGGCGCAGAGCTGGGCATCCCGACGCCTTACAACGAATACACCTACCACATGATCAAGGCGCTGGAAGAAAAGAACGACGGCCGGTTCGACTATACCGGCAACGAGGCGGTTACCTGGGCAAAATAACGCAGACCGAAGCCCCCATCCCTGCGGTGCAGAGACGGGGGCTTCGTGCTGCTTAATCGAGGAAGAGTTTGTGCATGTGGTTCATGGGGCCGGAACCTTTGCCGAGGTCCAGCATAGCGGACAGACAGCCGGAAATGTATTCCTTGGCCCGCTCGACTGAGGAGTCCAGGTCATAGCCTTTGGCCAGATTGGAGGCGATGGCGCTGGACAGGGTGCAGCCGGTGCCGTGGGTGTTAGGATTATGGATGCGCTCCCCACGGAACCACTTTCCGCTGCCGTTCCGCCAGAGCAGGTCGTCGGCATCGTTGACCTTGTGCCCGCCCTTGCAGAGGACGGAACAGCCGTACTGCTCGCTGATCTTCCGGGCGGCGGCCTCCATCCCGGCGGCGTCGGTGATGACTAAGCCGGAAAGGATCTCGGCCTCCGGGATGTTGGGCGTGACGACCTCTGCCAGCGGGAGCAGCTGCTCCGTGAGGGCCTGCATGGCGTCGTCCCGCAGCAGCCGGGAGCCGGAGGTAGCCACCATCACCGGGTCCACCACGATGTGTTTTGCCTCATAGAAGCGCAGCCGCTCGGCGATGGTGCGGATGAGCGGTGCCGAGGACACCATGCCGATCTTCACGGCGTCGGGGTAGATGTCGGTGAACACGGCGTCCAGCTGAGCGGCCAGAAACTCCGGCGTCGTCTCAAAGATGCCGGCCACACCGGTGGTGTTCTGTGCGGTCAGGGCCGTGATGGCACTCATGGCAAAGACGCCGTTGGCCGCCATGGTCTTGATGTCGGCCTGAATGCCGGCACCGCCACTGGAATCACTGCCCGCAATGGTCAATGCGGTTTTCATAAAATAAGACCTCTTTTCTGTAACATCGGGTGTCTGCGTTCAGTATACCATGCCGCGCGGAGAAAGAGAAGAGCTGCGCCGCTTTCTGCACGGAGATCCAATCTCTGCGGGCGGGGCGATTCTTGACAGGCGGGCGGCAGGGCGATATAGTAAGGAGACATGGAACAAACAAACGATTCGTTTTTGGGAGGGAACCGGAATGAAAAAAGTTTCGACCCTGTTCTGGACATTCCTGAAGATCGGCGCGTTCACCTTTGGCGGCGGCTATGCCATGGTCGCCCTGCTGGAGCACGAATTCGTCGAGGAAAAACAGTGGGTGTCCAGAGAGGAATTTCTGGATATGGTCGCCATCGCCGAGTCAACGCCCGGCCCCGTGGCGGTGAACAGCGCCACCTACATCGGCTATAAGATCGACGGCACCGCCGGAGCGGCAGCTTCCACAGTGGCCGTCTGCATCCCGTCCTTTGTGGTCATCTACTGCATCTCGCTGTTTTTTGACCGCTTTCTGAGCCTGACGGTGGTGGCCCATGCGTTCCGGGGCATCCAGGTCTGCGTCATCTACCTCATCCTCTCGGCGGGGCTGAAGATGCTGCGCCAGCTGGAACGGAATGCGTTCAACGTCTGCATCCTGGCGGCAGTCATCGCGGCCATGGTGGGCTGTTCGGTGGCGGCGGTGTCGTTTTCGTCCATCTACTACATCCTGCTCAGCGGGGCAGCGGGGGTGCTGCTCTATCTTGTGAAGAAAGCGGGTGCGGGAAGATGATCTATGTGCAGCTGTTCCTGAACTTTCTCATGATCGGGGCGCTCTCCTTTGGCGGCGGCTACGGGATGATCTCGCTGGTGCGGGAGACTGTGCTTTCGCATGGCTGGCTGACCGAGAGCGAGTTTTTGAGCTTCATCGCAGTGTCGGAGTCCACCCCCGGCCCGCTGGCCGTCAACATGGCGACCTTTATCGGTTCCTCGCAAGGAGGGCTGCTGGGGGCGTTTTTTGCTACGCTGGGCGTGGTGCTGCCTTCGTTCGTCATCATTCTGCTCATCGCGGCAGTGCTGCAAAACCTGATGAAGTATGCGGGGGTGGAAGCCTTCCTCTCCGGGGTGCGGCCCTGCGTCGTGGCGATGATCCTGGCCACGGCCCTGACCATGGCGCTCTCCACGCTGGCGGGCTTCACGACCGTGGGCAGCGGGGTCTCCGTTTCGGCTCGGTCGGCGGCGGTGTTTGCCCTTTTGTGGGCGGTGCACTTCGCCTACAAAAAGGTAATAAAAAAAGCCCCCTCGCCGATCGGAATGATCGTTCTGGCGGCAGGGCTGGGCATCCTGTTCTGGGGCGTCTGACCCATTCGGGAGAAGTGTCAGTAAAAAAAACAGAATGCCGCCCCACAGGTGAGAGCCTGTAGGGCGGCATTCCGCTATTTGCAACGGGACAAAATCAGAACTTAGGCGGCAGTGGAAGAAGCAGCCACAGAGGAAGCAGCCTCGCTGGAAGCTGCCTCAGAAGAAGCTGCCTCAGAAGATGCAGCTTCAGAGGATGCGGCTTCGCTGGAAGCTGCCTCAGAGGAAGCAGAGACCGAAGCAACGGAAGAAGCCGCAGACTCTGCGGTAGAAGAAGCGGCAGTGGAAGAAGAGCCGCCGCAGGCAGTCATACCAACAGCCAGAACCAGAGCAGCAACGACAACAGCAACATTCTTGAGTTTCATATTCCAAAATCTCCTTACGATCTAAAAAATTCACAGCCGACCTCTCACAGGCGGGATCGTTCTGCAAAATGATATTCTAGTCCGTTTGTCAAAAAAATCAAGGGCTTTTCGGCAAAGATTGCATTCGCAAAGGAAAATCCACACATTTGTTAGAAATATTGCCCAAAAGTCAAAGCTTTTTTAGCAGACTGTCATTTTCACAAAATCTGCAAAACCAGGCAAAAGAAGGGCGCACAAAAGCCGCTGCGCCAACGGTGCAGAATCATAGTTTGAATATCCGGTTTATGGGATGGCAAAAGTGTATAATGGGAAACCGAACAGGAAAGGCCTGTTCGGAACAAAAAACGACAGCAGGAGGACACCGCGATGAAAGACTTTGATTTTGGTTCCTTTGGCACAGGGGATGAGGGCTATGCACAGTATATGACCGCGTTCGACCGCAATTTCGGCGGCGAAGATACGGACGGCGCGTTCGCCTCGGACGATGATGGAGCGTGCGGCGATGCCGACGCAGAAGACGACGATCCCTTCTGAAACAGGGACGATCCCGTTCACCACATTCCTCTTTCCTGCATAGAACGGCGGGAAGGGGGGATGCGGTTTTAACGGGATCTTTTTTTTGTTGGCGGCGGGCCTGCTGCTGCCCGCCTGCTGCACGACGGGGGGGGGGGCCGGGGTCTTTCTGATGCGGCCGACGCAGGAGCCGAAGACGCGGCGGATGCTCTGCGGCATGGCGGCGGGCATCATGCTGGCGGCCAGTGTGTGGAGCCTGCTGTTGCCGGCCATCCAGCGGGCAGAGGAGGGGCTGCTGCCTGCGTGGCTCCCGCCCACGGCGGGGCTGGTCATCGGAGCAGTGGGCCTGCTGCGGCTGGAACAGGCGGCGGGGACGCTGCTGACAGGTGCCGGGGCCGGGCACTGCGGCCGGATGGTGCTGGCTGTGACTCTGCACAACCTGCCGGAAGGCATGGTGGTGGGTCTGGCGGCTGCGCTGGCGCTGTCCGGGGAGGCGGACGCCATGAGCGGTGCGCTGGCTCTGGCGCTGGGCATCGGGCTGCAGAACATTCCGGAGGGCGCGGCGGTCAGCCTGCCGCTATTGCAAAACGGGGAGAGCCGGAAGCGGGCGTTCGGGGCCGGGCTGGCCTCTGGGCTGGTGGAGCCGTTGGGGGCGCTGCTGGCGCTGGCTCTGGCGGGCTGGGTGCAGGCTGCTCTGCCCTGGCTGATGAGCGCTGCCGCCGGGTGCATGGTCTGCGTGACGGCGCAGGAGATGATCCCCGAAGCCGTGGAGGCCGATGAGCCTGCCGGGGTCATCAGCGTGGTGCTGGGCTTTGCGCTGATGATGGCGCTGGATGTGGCCTTGTGAGTGCAATGCACGAAAACTCCATCTGCCTGTAAACAAAAAACTCCCTCGTGAGAGGGAGCGGAAGGGTGCAGCTCAGGAGCCGGACTTTTCGATGTAGACGCTGGTGGAGGGGAAGGCAAAGTCCACGCCGTCGGCCTGCATGATGTCCATGATGTTCAGGTTCAGGTCGTTCTGCTCTTCGAGGAAGACGGCATAGGCGTTCGTCTGAAGATAGGCGGAAACCAGAATGTTGATGCTGGAATCGCCAAAGCTGGTCAGCCGGACGATGTTGCTGCCCTTCTGGGTATAGGGGCTTTCGTCCAGCATGGTCTTGAGGTCGGCCATCAGCTTTTCCAGCTGGGGGCGGGTGGTGTTGTAGGTGACGCCCAGCGTGAACCGATAGGGCCGCATGGTGCGCATCGCAGCGTTCTGCACCGTGGAAGAACAGATCTTGCTGTTGGTGACGATGCTGACCGTTTTGTCCATGGCGCGGATGCGGGTGGAGCGGAAGTTGATGTCGATGACTTCGCCCTCGATCTCGCCCACGGTGATCCAGTCGCCCACCGAGAAGGGCTTGTCGAGCAGGATGACCAGACCGCCGAACAGGTTGCTGGCGCTCTCCTGTGCGGCCAGCGAAATGGTCAGACCGACAAGACCGGCACCGGCGACGATGCTGCCGATGGGGAAGCCGATGACCTGCGCGATGGTGGCAACGCCGAGCACGACCACCAGCACCTTGTAGGTCGTGTTCAGCAGGGCGAGCAGGGTCTTGTTGGAGCGGATCTCCAGGCTGCAGGAGGCCAGCAGCAGGTCAGCCACATCCGAGGCCTGATACAGACCCTCGCAGAACAGAAAGCTCATCACGACCTTGTAGGCCACAAGCAGGAATTTGGGCAGGCCGGTGATGGCCCACGGCAGGCTGGTCAGAGCAAGGTAGAGGCCGGTGAAGACGGCCATCCGTTCCAGCGGGCGATCCAGACTGCGCAGCAGGATGGGGGTGGCGGCAAAATGCCAGCTGCGGGCCTGCAGGATGGGGAAGATCTTTCTGCGCAGCAGCAGGGAGACCAGCACCCCGGCAGCAAAGAGCAGCAGCGCACAGACGCAGCGCGCCGCCAGGGCAAGCCAGCCTTCCAGATAGAGGGAACCGATCTCGAACGCGAGATCGCGGATGGAAAAGATCATGGCAAAAACTCCTCGGAAATAAAATATTACGCCTCAGTATACCATAAAGCGCGCGGAAAGGGCAACCGAAATTGGGGGTTGACAAGTGCAGCCCGGCGCGTTATACTCTGCCCAGAAAGTTCGTTTCAGGGCGGGGTGCGATTCCCCACTGGCGGTACAGCCCGCGACCACTCCCAAAGAGTGCTGACCCGGTGAGACTCCGGGGCCAACGGTATAGTCCGGATGCAAGAAACGGCAGACAAATCGAATTGTTTGCGCGCCCTGTTGCAGTGTTTGCTGCGGCAGGGCGCGTTTTTGGTTGTCTTCCCGGTTCCGGTACGGCGCGAAAAGGGCTTTCCAGTTCAATTGAGCGGGGCCATGCGCCCCCACGGGAGGAAATTACCATGAAAAAAAATACGACCCACAACTTGACCGTAGCCGCCATGCTCAGCGCGGTGGCCTTCATCCTGATGTTCATCGAGTTCCCCATCCCGATGCTCATCCCGTCCTTCGTCAAGATGGACTTCTCCGACCTGCCCGCCCTGCTGGGTGCGTTTGCGCTGGGCCCGGTGTACGGCGCCGTCATCAGCTTCATGAAGAACCTGCTCCACATCGTCATCAAGGGCACCAGCACCGCGTGTGTCGGCGAGCTGTGCAACTTCATGCTGGGTGCGGTCTTCTCGGTTACGGCGGGCTGCATTTACAAGCACCACAAAAGCCGCAAAACGGCCATTCTCGGTGCGCTGATCGGTGCAGCGGCCATGGCGGTGTTCAGTGTGCCGTCCAACTACTTCATCACCTATCCGGCCTATGTGCAGTTCTACCACATGCCGCTGGAAGCCATCCTCGGCATGTACCAGGCCATCCTGCCCTCGGCAGACAGCCTCATCAAGTGCCTCGTCATCTTCAACATGCCCTTCACGCTGGTCAAGGGCCTGCTGGATGCGGTGCTCTGCATGGTGATCTATAAGCCGCTGTCGCCCATCCTGCACGGCAGAAAGTAAAAAAAGGAAAGACCCTCTCCGTCATTGCTTCGCAATGCCACCTCTCCCCAAGGGCGAGGTTTTGCACTGGTTTTGTGCCAGCAGCAAAGCTCCCCCTTTGGGGGAGCTGGCGAGCGAATGCGAGACTGAGAGGGTCTTGTTTAGGTTAAGGCTCCTTTTTCCAGCCACTTGCCGCGGGCAAGGCGGAAGAGGAAGAGCAGGCCGCGGATGCAGAGCTCACAGCACATGGAACCCCACACGCCCGCCAGCCCAAACCGGGGCGCAAAGAAGGAGGCCAGCGTCAGCCGGATGCCCCACATGCTGACGAGGTTCAGCACGAAGCAGGCGGTGCTGTCGCCCGCGCCCTGCATAGCACCGCTGGCCACAATGCTGGCCCCGAACATCGGTTCGGCAAAGGCTTCGATGCGCAGCACCCGCGCACCCAGCGCGATGACGGCGGCGTCGGCGGTGAAGATGCCCATCAGCGCCGGGGCAAACACCCACAGCCCCATGCCGGACAGCGCCATGATGCCGATGCCGATGCCGGTGCAGAGCCAGGCGAACCGCTTAGCCATGTCCTTCCGGTTGGCACCCACAGCCTGCCCGATGAGGGCGATGGCGGCATCCTGGATGCCGTAACCGGCCATGTAGCACAGCCCCTCGGCACTGACGCCGAGGCTGTTGGCGGCGATGGCCACCGTGCCCAGCCCCGACACGATGCGCACCAGCACCACCTGCGCCGAGGAGAGGGCTGCGCGCTCTGCGGCCAGCGGGGCACCCACCCGCCAGAGGTTGAGCAGGCAGGCGCGGGTGATCTTCCAGGAGCCGGGCTTCCGGATGCAGAGGGGGCCGTCCCGCAGCAGCAGGATGGCCAGCGCCAGCAACCCGCCGATCACGTTGGAAAGGGCGGTGCCCAGCGCCGCACCCGGAACGCCCAGCCCGGCACCCCAGACGGTGACGCGGGTGCCGAAGAGGGGCAGCGTCCGGGTGGGGTTGATGAGGAAAAAGTTGAACACGACGTCCAGCCCGCAGACGAAGACGCTGATGAGGCCGGGCGTCAGGGCGTCGCCGGTGGCACGGAGCATGGCAGCGTACATACCCATGGCCATGGTGAAGGGGAGGGCGGCCGACCAGATGGCAAAGTAGGCGGAAGCGTTGGCCTGCAGCGAGAGGTCAGCGCCCAGCCAGCCGGGCAGAAAGCGGCTGATGCCGATGCCGAACCCTGCCGCCGCCAGACCCAGGATAAGGTTGAAGAGCATGGCCTGCCGCAGCACACCGCGTGCGTCGGCCTGGCGGTCGGCACCGAGATACTGCGCGATCTGGATGGAAAAGGCAGTGTACAGCCCCACCAGGATGCCGTGGAGCAGCCAGGTGCTGGAACTGACGATGCCGATGGCGGCCGTGGCTTCGGCCCCGATGTGGCCCACCATGGCGGCGTCGATGTATTCCATGGCGGTGACGACCATCTGCTGCAAAATGGAAGGGACGCTCAGCGCCAGCACGACCTGCGCTGTTTCCCGCAAGGGGATGTCCTCCCCCCGGCGCATCCGGGAGGAGAGCTGTTCGAGTGAAAGTGTCATGGCTTCTCCTGTTCGCATAAAAAATGCCCCGCACAGGGGGACAGAATACACTTATTATATAAGGAAGGACGAAAAATGTCAAACCGGCGTGTTTTGTGCGCAGGAGATTGATTTTTTCAGCCGGGCGTGATACACTTTCCTTACCTATGAGTGAAACAACAGGAGCGGCGCTGTATGCGGCTCCGGGAAAGAGGAAAATCGTATGCTCCAACTGTTATCGGGCAGTCAGCGCACCGTGGACGCGCTGGGATTTTTGCTGGCTTTTGCGCTGACGGCGCTGATGGATTCGGTCTTCCGGGAGAAGCTCCCCCACGACCATGGCCGCGCGTTTGCGGTGAACGGCGAGCTTTCCAAGGGCAAGGCCCGCGGCTCCGGCCTCATCTTCGTGCTCTGCATCGCGCTGGTCACGCTGGCGGTGGTGCCGCTGCGCACCGAGTATATCATCTATACCGTGCTGCTCATTGCCTCCATGCTCTCCGGCTATTTTGACGATGCCTCCGAGGTGGCCTGGAACGAATATAAAAAAGGCCTCATCGACCTCGTCATCGCCATTGTGGCGGGTGTGACCTACCTGAACTTCAACAGCACCACCGTGAACTTTTTGCAGTGGAGCTTTGCCATCCCGTATCCGCTCTACCTCGTGCTCATCGTCGTCCTCATCTGGGCCAGCATCAACGTCGTCAATTGCACCGACGGTGTGGACGGCCTGTCGGCCAGCCTGGCGGTGGTCAGCATCGGCACCTTCTTGCTGGCTTACGGCGAGGAACTGGGGGACTACAGCACCGCCGCCATCGTCTTCATCGGCGCACTGCTGGCCTACCTGTGGATGAATGCCAAGCCCTCCACCCTGCTGATGGGTGACGCGGGCAGCCGCGCCATGGGCTTCTTCCTCGCGGTGCTGGCGCTCAAGAGCGGCCACCCGTTCTCCTTCCTGCTGGCGGCGCTGGTCTTCATCGTGGACGGCAGCCTGGGCATCCTGAAGATCAGCTTCAAGCGGTTTTTACACATCAGCATCCTCAAACACACCCTGACCCCGCTGCATGACCATGTGCGCAAGCGGATGGGCTGGAGCGATGAGCAGGTGGTGGCCCGCTGGCTCATCCTGCAGGCGGTGGCTTCGGCCTGGCTTCTGCTGCTGACCCGGTAATCGACAAAAATAAAGGTCTGGCTTTGTACAACTTTACAAAACACGGAAATCTGCGCGGAAAAGTTGTTGCAGTTTTCAGATTGAAAGCGAACGAAAAAAACGCTATACTTTAAGCATCGAAAGCAAAGGCGCTTGGTGAACACTCACCAAGCGCCTTTTTTCGTACCCTGCAAAGGCAAATATGCTGTGTTGATAGGTACTATTTTTGAAAATTGCGATAGTGCAAATCATCACAAGATTTGAACCAGCCTGAGCAGTCAGAAGGCGAAACAGCTTGAAAAGCACCGCTCCACTGCATGAAATCATTGAGATACCGCTGCTTTATCCTCTGGCCACGATCTTCTGAGCGCCGCATAGGAAATAAGGAAGTTTGCAAGCCAACCTGCCGGGACTGCAAGCCAAACAAAAGCAATGCCAAAACGCGGTGCACAAATCAAAGCAACAGACAAGCGGATTGCAAGGTTTACCATATTTGCAATGAGAAACGGCCGCATGATCCCAAGTCCGCGAAGAACGCCATCCGTTGCCATCTTGATGCCCATGAAGATGAAAAAGTAACCAAGCCATCTCATATAATCACCGGACACCTGATAGGCCAACGCGGTTCCGTCTTTTCCCAAGAACAACGAGGAAATCTGTGTGTGCAGTGTCTCAATGACCACGAAAGCAAGAACTGCAAAGCATAGATCCAACACCAGTGCAGCATGATAACCTTTTTTGATACGCTCAATTTTCTTTGCGCCAAGATTCTGGGATACAAACGGCGAAACGGCATTGCCGATGGATACGAAGATCAGCGAAAAAACATTTTCTACCCGCATCGTTGCCGCATACCCGGCAAGTGCCTGTGTGCCGAAGGGATTTACCACTGCCTGCACGATCATCATACCGATAGACACTGTGGACTGCTGCAAAACCGATGGTACCGCAATGCGAAGCATGGAATACAGCTCCTGCCGGTCGAACCTGCGAAAGGAGCTCTTGTATTGCCGCATCCGAGACAGAAAGATCAAAAACGAAAACACGGCAGAAATTCCTTGTGCGATCAAGGTCGCAAGGGCTGCACCAAACACCCCCAGACCAAGACCAGCCACCATCCAGAGATCCATAAAAATATTCAGGATCGATGAGAATATCAGCAGGCCCAACGGAATTTTGGATTCACCGATGGAAGTGAACATGGTGGAAAGAATGTTGTACATGAATAGAAACGGGAAACCCACAAAGTAGACACGCAGATACAATGCTGCTTCTTCCAATATATCGGCAGGGGTCTGTAATCCGCTCATCATGAAATGGGAAAAGCAAAAGCCAAAGACACCAAGGACAATGCTTAAGATCAAAAAGCTGATCAGGGACGTTGACACAATGGTTTTCATTCTACCATAATTTCTTGCACCAAAATAGCGGCTTACAAGCACACCTGCGCCCACACCAGCACCAAGCGCCACACAAATAAAAACATTGGTCAGTGCAGCACAAGCACCAACAGCCGCAAGTGCCGAGGAGCCAACAAATTGACCAACTATTATGGAGTCGGCCATATTGTATACTTGTTGAAAAAAGCTGCCAAGGATCATCGGCATCGCAAAAACAGTCAGCGCTTTCAGGGGTGGATCTGTGATCAAATATTCATCTTTCGACATGATTACATTCCTTCAAAAAATCGTTTCTCGCAAATTTTATCGAAAGTCAAGAAATGAGTGCAACATTCAAACGGCATCTTTGCGATATGCAGTTTGCGGGTGCTGCTTGTGCATGAAAAACGCAAACTGCTATAAAAGTTGAATTGCTATCGTTTGTTACAGCGTCTTTTCTGCGGCATCCACCACATGGCCGACCAGCACGGAGGTGGTCACGGTGCCCACGCCGCCGGGTACCGGGGTGATGGCCTCGACGAGGGGTTCTGCCTCGTCAAAGCGGACGTCGCCGCAGAGCTTGCCCTCTGCGTTGACATGGATGCCCACATCGACCACGACCTGGCCTTCGCGCAGGCAGTCGCTGCCGATGAAGCCCTGCCGCCCCATGGCAACGACCACGATGTCGGCCTCTTTGCAGAGGGCGGGCAGGTCCTGGGTGCGGGAGTTGCAGAGCGTTACCGTGGCGTTTTCACGGTCCAGCATCATGGCGGCGGGCTTGCCGACCACGAGGCTGCGGCCCACGACCACGGCCCGCCGACCAGAGAGCGGCACCTGATAATACTTCAGAATCTCCAGACAGGCCTGCGCGGTGCAGGGCGGGTAGCCGATGGCGGTGTTGGTGAACACACCGGCCAGCGAACCGTCCGTGATGCCGTCGATGTCCTTTTCCGGGGCCAGCGCCGCGCGGACGGCGCGGTCATCGAACTGCCTGGGCAGAGGGCGGAAGAGCAGACAGCCGTGGATGGACGGGTCTGCGTTGATCTTCCGGATGACCTCCAGAAGCGCGTCCTGTGCAGTATCTTCGGGCAGAAGAAACTGCTTTACGGCGACGCCCACCTTGCCGCAGCGGGCCAAGACGCCTTTTTCGTAGGAAAGATCGTCCGGGCGGGCACCCACGCGCACCACGGCCAGCGTGGGCACGATGCCCTTTTCCTGCATTGCAGCACAGCGGGCGGCGTTTGCTTCGTTCATGGCGGCCACAACGGGCGCGCCCTTCAAAATCGTTGCCATCAGAATTACCCCCTCAATGAATGTGTGAGTTTCTCGTAGATCTGGTCGGCCTGCGGCACAAACTCCGCCAGCATGGCGTCGGCCTGTGCATTCAGGGCGGCGGCGTGGGCTTTGTCGGCCATCAGCCGGGTGTTGATGAAGACATTGAGCCCGGCGGCCTGCAGAGCGGCCTTGCAGAACAGTGCAGCGCACCCGGCATCCGATACGGCCATCACACTGCCTTTTTCGGCGTATTCCGCCGCCAGCGCAATGCCCTCACAGCAGGCGGACATGATCTCCAGCGGCACAGCACAGGCCCCTTCCAGCGCGGCCTCCAGCACAGCGGCTTTGTGGGCCTGCTGCTCCGGGGTCTCTTTGGGCAGCTTGTAGGCTGCGGCCAGCGGTGTAAAGGCGTCGGCGTCGGCCTGTACCAGCCCTTCCAGCCGCTTGCGGAGGGCGGCGGCACGGCGGTTCAGGATGAGGATGTCCGCCTCCACGGCGGCATATTTTTTCTTGCCGACGGTCAGGCTGCCGACCATATTGCCAAGGGCGGCTCCAGCGGCACCCACCAGAGCTGCAGCCCCGCCGCCGCCCGGTGCCGGGGCACTGCCGGCAAGGTCTTCTAAAAACGCTTCACAGCTCAAATTCATCAGTTCCACGATAGATCCTCTCCTCTGTTGCAAATCCGTCCAGCTGCTGGTCGTGCGCGTCCACAGCGGCCTGTTCCACCCGCTGTGCCTCAAAGGCAGCGCCAAGCAGCACGGCGTTCCGGCAGCGGGGCAGGTAGCGGTCATAGTAGCCTTTTCCCATCCCGACGCGGCGGCAGGCGGCATCAAAGGCCGTGCAGGGCACCAGCACCAGGTCGAGCGCTTCGGGCGGGAGCAGCTGCGCCCGTTCCGGGATGGGGGTCTGGATGCCGTATGCACCCACCTCCCAGCCGTCCGGGCCGGGCACAGTGGCCGTCAGGGTGAAGCCCGCGCCGCAGATGGGGTAGGCAACGGTCTTGCCCTGCTGCACGGCCTCCGCCAGCAAAGCGGACAGGTCTGCCTCCCCGCCGAAGGCGGCATAGGCAAGGAGCGTCCGGGCGTTCTGAAAGCAGTTCAGTGCTGCGATGCGGCGGCACAGCGCGGCGTCTGCGGCAGAACGTGCGGCGGCGGAAAGCGCCCGCCGTGCGGCAATGCCCGCTTTGCGCTGGGCTGCTTTTTGCAGGGAATGATCCATCTGCGGTTTCCTCCCTTGTTTTCGCCGGAGTTTGTGTGGGTCGATTCTGAAAAGCTGCACAAACGCGGGAACGGATTTTTATACAGATATAATAAACGCTGGCCGCAAAAAAAGCAAGGGCTTAGGCGAAAATATGGTTGCGCATCGGGGCTGATTTTGTTATCATAAAGAGGAGGGGAGCAAGGCTCACTTCGGAGCCGCTCTGCCCGGAACGATCTGTCAGAGAGGGGTAGTAAAAATGTACGATGAAATGATGGACACCATCGGTCTGGTGGGCAAGGCTGACCCGGAGCTGGCTGCGGCGATGGGCCGCGAGCTGACCCGCCAGCGGGAGAATATCGAGCTGATCGCCAGCGAAAACATCGTTTCGCCTGCCGTGATGGCTGCGATGGGCACAGTGCTGACCAACAAGTATGCCGAGGGTCTGCCGGGCAAGCGCTATTACGGCGGCTGTGCCTATGTGGATGAGGTGGAGAACATCGCCATTCAGCGCGCCTGCAAGCTGTTCGGGGCCAAGTATGCCAACGTGCAGCCGCACTCCGGCGCACAGGCCAACCTGGCCGTCTACTTTGCACTGCTGGACGTTGGCGATACCGTCATGGGCATGGACCTGTCGCAGGGCGGCCACCTGACCCACGGCTCGCCGGTGAACATGTCCGGCAAGAACTACCACTTTGTTTCCTACGGCGTCAACGAGGACGGTGTCATCGACTATGCGGCGCTGGAAAAGCAGGTCAAAACGGTGCGCCCGAAGCTCATCGTGGCGGGCGCGTCGGCTTACCCCCCCGCCCTCGACTTTGAAAAGCTGGCCGAGATCGCCCACGGCTATGGCGCTTACCTGATGGTCGATATGGCCCACATCGCCGGTCTGGTGGCGGGCGGCTATCACCAGAGCCCAGTGCCCTATGCAGACGTTGTGACCACCACGACCCACAAGACCTTGCGCGGCCCGCGCGGCGGCCTGATCCTGACCAACAATGCGGTGCTGGCCAAGCGGATCAATTCCGCCGTCTTCCCCGGCACTCAGGGCGGCCCGCTGGAGCATGTCATCGCGGCAAAGGCCGTCTGCTTCGGGGAAGCACTGAAGCCGGAATTCAAGGAATATGCGCGCAAGATCGTGGAGAATGCACAGGCCATGGCGGCTGAGCTGCAGGCCCGCGGCGTGAAGCTGGTGTCCGGCGGCACCGACAACCACCTGATGCTCCTCGACCTGCGGGAGGAGGAGTGCACCGGCAAGGAGCTGGAAGCCCGCCTCGACAGTGTGCACATCACGGCCAACAAGAACACCGTGCCCGGCGAGATCCGCAGCCCCTTCGTGACATCCGGCGTCCGTCTGGGCACCCCTGCCGTCACGACGCGCGGCATGGGCCCGGCAGAGATGAAGATCATCGCCGACTGCATTGCCGACTGCATCTGGCACTATGACGAGAAGCGGGACGACATCTCCGCCCGCGTTCTGGCGCTCACCAAGGCGTTCCCCCTGTACGAATAAGAACGGTCAAATTTCCGGCACCTGCTGCACATCCTGCGGCGGGTGCTTTTTTACGCTTGACAAAAGGCGCACGGGCGTGTCATACGGATACGCGTGGTTGGATATTGCAAACCAAAAAGAATGCTGTGGCAGGCGGGGGGAAGAATGAACCGTGGGCGGCTTGTATCTTTTGCGGAAATCGGCTATAATGGGGCGGCAAAAGGATGAAAAAAGGAGACAACACCATGTGGATCTATCTGCTGCGCCATGGCAGAACGGAATACAACGCCCAGAAACGGTATCAGGGCCAGAGGGACATCCCGCTTTCGCCCGAAAGCGCGGCCCAGCTGCGGCGGGCGGACTTTTCCCCGGAGGTCGTCTACGTGACGCCGCTGCAGCGCACATCGCAGACGGCAAAGATCCTCTTTCCGGATGCAAAACTGGTGCCGGTAGAGGGGCTGAAGGAGATGAACTTCGGCCGGTTCGAGGGGCAGAAGTTCGTCCGTGTGGAGCAGGACCCGGAGTATCTGGAGTGGGTCCGGCAGAACGAAGCCAGCGCTCACCCGGACGGGGAGCGGAAGAGCGATTTCTGTGACCGCGTCTGCGCGGCGTTTGCCGCTCTGGTGGACAAGGCACTTGCCGACGGCGAGGAGCGGCTGGTCATCGTGGCGCACGGCGGCACCCAGATGGCCGCAATGGAGCGGTTCGCGGTGCCGCACAAGACCTTCCACGCATGGTGCGGCCCCAATGCGGGCGGCTATGTGCTGGATGCCTGCGACTGGAAGGCGGAACACATCCTGCACATGGTGAAAACCGTCCAGTACACGGAGGAAAACGCATGATGGAGCGCGGATTGCTGCATCTCTATTGGGGCGATGGAAAGGGCAAGACCACAGCCGCCATGGGTCTTGCGCTGCGCGCATTGGGCAGCGGAAAGCGTGTGGTCATCGTGCAGTTCCTGAAGGGCGGCAAAAGCGGCGAGATCCCGCTGCTGGAGCAGCTGGGGGCCAAAGTCTACCGCGGCAAGGCCGGGCAGAAGTTTGTCTTCCAGATGAACGACGCCGAAAAGGCGGCTACGCGGGCGCTGCAAAATGAAAACCTCCGGGCTGCCATGGCCCAGTCGGCCGATCTGCTTCTTCTGGACGAGGCCGGTTCCGCATGGGAACTGGATATGGTGGACAAAGAGCTGCTGCAATCGGCGGTTCTGCACCGGCCGGATGAGCAGGAATGCGTTCTGACGGCACACGCTGCGCCGCAGTGGATGCTGGATGCGGCGGATTACAGCACCGAGATGAAGTGCTGCCGCCACCCCTACCAGAAGGGCATCGCCGCCCGGCAGGGGATCGAATATTGAACAAGTGCCCCGCTCTCTGGAAAACCAGAGGGCGGGGCACGATTGTCATACGGTGGCCAGCACCGCCAGAATGCTCTGCCAGTGGGGGTTCTGCGCGGCAGGGGCGGCGCGGCGCGGGGCCGGGCGCTGGGCAGGAGAACGGACACCGTCCGCCGGGCGGGTGAAGGGCGAGCAAAGCTCCGCCTGCCACTGCGCGGCCAGCTCCATGGCCTGCGGGCAGTTTTGCAGGGTGCGGCGCTCGCTCCCAGCCAGAAAATCACCCAGCCAGCAGAGCAGCGCGGCGAGAGGCAGGCAGTCAGCGGCCTGCGTGCTCCAATAGCACCAGTGCCCGCCGCGGCCCACAAAGCTGTCCACGGTGATGAGTGCCCCTTCACGGGCCGACTGCGGCAGGGAAGGGCAGGAGGCGTCCGAAAGAAGTCGGAGCTGGTTCACGAGAAATTCCGTGCGGGCCGGGTCAAAGGCATCGTCCCGGATGCAGGCGGAAAAGTCCGCTGCGTCCAACAGGGCGTCCGCTTTGGTGGGGAAACGGCCGGTCATCTCGCCGGATGCGTTGTGGCACAACTGCCAGCCTTTGCGGAACAACTGGAAGTTGAGGTTGCGGCGGCCCATGGTGGAATAGAAGACCCGTGCGCGGCCGGATGCGTTCCGGCGCAGCTCGATGTAGGCATCCGCGCCGCCAAGGTCCTGCACCTTTATGCTCAAAATCAACGAGAAATCGCGCTTCTGTGCGGACATGACCTGGTGCATCTGCTCAAAGTAACGATTGGCATCCATAGCGGGTCTCCTTCCTCGTACAACCATTGATTCGTTTTTTTCTGGCTGTATTATAGCATAAGTTGTCACAAATTACAACTAAAAGTTTGAAGATTGCAAAAATATTTTTGCACATTGGGGGAAAGGGTATACACTATGGTTGTAACCAAAAGACCGGAGCTGCAAACATGCAGTCCCGGTCTTTTGGTGCGAGGAGTCAATCGCCCAGCTCGCGGATCTCGTTCTGGATGAGCTGCCCGGCCGCGCGGGCCAGCTGGTCCATGCCGCGGATGCGGGCCAGATCTTTGCCGTAGATGCGCTCGGCATCGGGGATGGAGCGGTCTTCGCCCATGAAGACAGCGGAGACCCGCAGCCCCTTGCGGCGGAGGGTGCGCACCTCGGCGGCGGCATCGTCCACACCGAAGGTCCCGCCGTAGTCGTGCCCCAGCGGGTTTTCCGAAGAGGGCGGCACACGGCGGCTGTCGTTGGGGGAGGCGTCCGTCAGCAGGATGAGCAGATGACGCGGCGCGGGGCCGGGCGCAAAGTCCAACAGGTCGCCCGCTGCCCGCAGGGCCAGGCCGTCGCGGTTCCAGCCGGAGGCGAAATACTGGTGGATGTTCTGCAGATTTTTGTCCGAAAAGCCTTTGAGCACCCGCAGGACCGTGTAGCCCCGCAGGCTGGAAAAGCAGCTGACCCGCACAGGGATGCCGCAGGCGGTCAGGCTCTCGGCAAGGATGACGCCCTGCGCCGCGATGACCTCCTGACAGTGCAAGCGAGAGGCCGACGCATCCAGCAGCAGGTCTACGGTGAAGGCGGGCTGATTCTCCTCCTCAGCGCAGCGGAAGACGCGGGCGTCGTCCAGCACAGGGGCCCGCCAGACCCGCACGGGGTCCAGACCGCCGCTGCGGGCCACCCGTGCATGGGGCTGCTGGTGCACGAGGATGCAGTTGCGGATCTGCTCGGTCAGCCGCAGCACGACGCTGCGGTGCAGCTCCCGGTTCTTGGCGTAGTAGGCGCGGTTCCGGTCGGCCTGCAGCTGCGCCTGTTCGGCCAGATGCTTTGCTTCCGGGGTGGGGGCCTGTTCGGGGCTGGGGACACCGGCAGCGAACCAGAGATGACACCCCAGATGATCGCCGGTGCAAAGCTCCTGCTCGGCCTTGCGCAGCCGTTCCGGCGGGTAGAGAGAGCGCCCGAAACAGCTCTCGATGTAGGCGCGGTCTTCGGCGGCGTTCTGCCGGAGGGTGATGTGGGCCAGCCGCTTGTCCACCGTCAGCCCGCCGCTGCCGGCGGCATCCACCGCGCTGGAGTGCTCGACCATGACGCGGGCGGTCTTGATCATCTGGGTGGGGAGCGTTTTGGTGGCAAGCGAAGCCAGAAGCCCTTCGAGATGCAGGTGGAGCGCGGCCTTTTTGTGCACGGTGCCGTCAAACAGCTTCGCGCGGGCAAAAAGGGCCAGCAGGGCCGGTTTCAGCGCAGCCGGTTCCGGCGGCGTCTGCGGGGCCAGCGCGGCGGCAAGGTCGGCTTCGTAAGGGGTCATCACCGGCGGGCGGCGGCCCTGCACAGTGCGCCAGCGGTCTGCCTGCATGGTGTAGACGAGCTGATTTTTGGCCATCCACTCCTGCCGGGAGAGCTTGTACTGGATGCCGAAAAAGTAGTCCGCATGGGCGCGGCGCAGCTCGGCCAGCACCGGGCGGCGGGGCAGCTCCAGCGCATAGGCTGCGCTTTCGAGGTAGAGCCAGGTCAGGTCGTCGAGTTCGGCCTCCCGGATGTCGCCATCCCAAAGCCCGAACAGGCTCCGGATGAGATCGTCGCCGTAATATTTGTGCACCAGGCCCACGATGCAGTTCATGTAAAAATCGATCGTGCCGTCGGTGTTGTGTGCAAGGAACAGCGGCTCAAACCCATAGGCACCGGCTGCCGCCCAGACCTGATTGGCTGCGCGCCGCTGTTCGGCGGTGTAGCTCTGCGCTTCCATCAGCGGAACAGCTTTGCGGCAGTGAGCTGCGCCGGGATGCGGGCGGCGATGACGTCCCGGATCAGCCCCTGCTCGTAGGAATCAAAGGCTTTGTTGGTGATGCCCATATCCAGCGCGGCCCCGGCCGGGACGCCCCGGCGGATCAGCCGCAGCGCATCCAGCATCCCGCGCAGATCGAGCGCCTTGGTGGAGATCTCCGCGCTGTCGCACTTTTTTTGCAGGTCGAGGAAGAGCAGGGCGAACTGGTGGACATAGTTTGCGTGCAGGTCGGGGAACTGGGCACGGAGCAGCTTTTCGAGGTTGTCCTGTGTGATGGTGGGCATCTGGATGACCACAAAGCGGGACGTCAGCGCCTCGTTCAGCTCGCGGGTGCCCGCATAACCGTAGTTCATGGTGGCGATGAAGCGGGTCTCCTCGGCCAGCGGGATGCGCTCATAGCCGGGCACGTCGATGGCGCGGCGGAAGTCCAGCACGGCGTGGAGGACGGCCAGCGCCTCGTTTTTGGCCATGTTGATCTCGTCCAGCACACCAAACCCACCGCACTGGGCGCAGCGGTAGACCGGGCCGGGCCGGAACTTGACCGCGCCGCCCTCAAACGTATCCATGCCGATGAGGGAAGCTGCGTCCATGTTCACATGGAACGAGATGTCCCATGCAGGGCGGCCGAAGGCGGCGGAGAGGTTTTCGGCCAGCACATTTTTGCCGGTGGCCTTGCCGCCTGCCAGCAGCAGGTTCTCGCCGCAGAGCAGCGCGGCCAGAGCCTGCTCCCAGACGTCCTTACCATAATAAGTAAAGGCCGACACCGGGATGCGGGGGCGCAGCGCCTCGGCCAGCGGGTGGGCTGCGCGGTATTCTTCCACAGCGGCGAGCAGTGCGGGATCGACGCCCTCCTGCCGCAGGGTATCAAGCAGATCAGACATGAACGACACCTTCTTCATGGGTTGGCAGTGCCAAACCGATTTTTCAGCCTTATCATAGCACAACCGCCGCCGTTTGTGTAGGGGCAGGCGGCTGAGAACCGGCAAAAATTCGCAAAGAAATTGCGGGGCCGATGAAATGGTGTTAAAATAGAGAAAAACGGAAGGGGACAACTGCCATGAGACACGAACACCGCCGCTGGAAGGTCTGCTTTGGGAAAAATTTCTGGGGAACACAGGAGGAAAACGACCCCGGCGAGGAACTGCGCGTGGACCGCGAATTTGAATGGCATGGGTACAAGTGGCGCATCCCGGCGGTCTACCGGTGCCGACAGGGATTGGTCGTGGACTTTGCGATGGAGGTGCCGCAGGAAGAACTGCGGGCCTATATGGAAAAATGGGGCCTGACCGAAGACGGCGAATGCAGCCGCACCCTGACCAGAGCCGAGGAACAGCAGATGGAACAGGAAAATCCGTTGAATGTGGGGTTCTGTGCGGAGCTGGAACTGAATGGGATGCGGCTGCATTCCAGAGATGGCTGTGGGGCAGGTTATCTTCCGGGAGAGATGGCCGGCAATGATACAGTCGCAGCGCTCCTGCGGCATTATGGGCTGGATGAAACGACGGTCTGGAAGTTCTGGCGGGAAAGCTACCCCTGGGCGACCCGGAGCCGGAAGAGCTGCCCGAAGCGCTTCCGTGCCCTGGAGGTGCGGCTGGAAGCGGAACTGGAACAACACCCGGCGGAACGGTTCCGGACCCCTGCGGTGGGCGGGTCGGTGACGCTGCACGAACCGGGAAACGCACAGACCTATCAGCTGACTGCATTGGATGTCCGGTCGGAAACGCTGGAACTTCCGGACTGTGATGGCTGGGAGTGGCCCAACCGCTTCTGTATGATGACCTACCGCCTGACCCCGGCTGCCGAAAATTTCTTCCTCTCCGACTGCGCTGAGGGGGACCACCCGCGCCGCCGACCCCGGAATCTGCCGCCCGAACGGGCAGCGTTGGAAAAGAAGTATGGACTGGAACCGCAGGGGGAAGGGGATGCGGCCATCGCTGTCATTGGCGGGGCCGACGGCCCGACGGCGGTGTTCTGCACGGTGCGCGGGAGTGCAGACGAGGCAGAAGGTGTGGCTGCGGCGTGTTCCTCCTGCTATTTTGAGCCGGTGGAGCCGGAACACATCACCTGGCAGGCGGCATTCTGCCGAAGACCCTGCGCTGGTGCCGTGGTTTCCCTGCTCACAGCGCCCTGATGCCGCAGCACGGTGCGGGGCTGCGGTTTCAGAAAACATGAAAATGCGAAAATTGCGCAGTTCCGATTGACAAAATGCTGTGTTTATCGTATAACCTATATAGAGAAAGTCTGCCCGGAACCGGCAAGACTGGAAAGTGAGGCAGCAACGATGAAGCAATTCCTGAAGCGGCTGATGCTCGGTGTGGTGACGCTGGCAATGCTCTGCTGCGTGACGCCGCTGGCATTTGCGGACAACCCCAACTATTACACCATCTATCTGGAGCGGCAGGGCGGCATCGGCACCCCGGAGTACATCTTCGTCTACCGCATCAAAACTTCGGATGGCACGGAGATCTACCGGACTTCCAGACTGCCCACCCCCACCATGGAAGGCTACCTCTTCGATGGCTGGTATACGGATCTTGTGGGCGGCGATAAGATCAAGCCGGCTGAGTACGAGTTCCAGGAAGATGGGCAGACCCTGTATGCCCACTGGACGCCTGTGTCGGGCGAGTCCACCGCGAAGCCGGAGCCGGAGGCGGCCGAACAGCCCGCCAGCACCTTCCGGCTGGAGGACCACCTGGGCGAGATCCTGATCGTCGGAACGACGGTCCTGGTCGTGACACTGGTTGCGATGCACGGCTGAGTCGGCCTGCATTGCTGAAACACAAAAACGAATCGAATGTTTGAAAGAGAGGAATCCCTGTTATGAACGAAATCAAGATGCCCGCTGCTTTTGCCGAGATCGACGAGAACGAGATGGTCTACCTGAACGGTGGCTCGATCACCGATACCGAGGCCTGGAAGATCTTCCTGAACGTTGGCACCCTGTTCAACTACATCGCCCGCGTCTTCTCTGCTGGCAGCTCCATCGTCAACAACGTCAATGTCATCGTGACCACCATCCACACCCTGAACGGCTTCAAGCTGACCAGCAAGAACTAAGAACTCCTCCCCAAAGAGCAAGACTTGCAGAGAGCTGTTTACCTGCACCACGGGCGGGCAGGCGCGGTATGCCCTGCGCTGCGTCCGGACGGACAAATGACCGGCTCCCTTGCAAAATGTACTCGCTTTCCCACCGGAAGGCGAGTATTTTTGTGTTATCCACACCGAGAGGAGGACGACACATGGGGGAAGGCGTTCGGGCGGCATTCGGGCTGGCCGGTGGGCTGGCGCTGTTTTTGTTTGGGATGGAGAACATGAGCCGGGCGTTGCAGCAGGCGGCAGGGGAGCGGATGCGGGGGTTCCTGCGCCGCATCACCCGCACACCGTTCACCGGGGCGCTGGCAGGGCTGCTGGTTACGGCGGTGCTGCAGAGCAGCTCGGCCACCACGGTGATGGTCATCGGGTTCGTCAGCGCCGGGCTGATGGAGCTGCCGCAGGCCGTGGCCGTGGTGTTCGGGGCCAATGTGGGCACCACCATGACGGCCCAGCTGGTGGCGTTCCGGCTGGCGGACTGGGTGTTCCCCATCCTGTTTGCGGGGGTGTTGGTCTGGCTGCTGGCCCGGCGGGAGCGGACGCGGCAGCTGGGGCTGGCGGTGTTTTCGTTCGGCCTGCTGTTCGACGGCATCGAAGTTTTGTCCGGCGCGATGGCTCCGCTGGCCGAACACCCGGTCTTCCTCCGCTGGATGACCCAGGTGCGGCATACGCCGCTGCTGGGGCTGCTGCTGGGCACCGGGATGACGCTGGTGGTGCAGAGCAGCTCGGCCACCATCGCGGTGCTGCAGCGGGCCGCACAGCAGGCCGGGCCGGACGGCATCCACAGTGTGCTGGGGCTGGCCGGTGCCCTGCCCATTTTGCTGGGGGACAACATCGGCACGACCATCACGGCGGTGCTGGCGGCGGTGGGTCAGCCTACGGATGCCCGGCGGACGGCGGCAGCGCACTGCTGCTTCAACCTGTCGGGCAGCGTGGTCTGCCTGCTGACTCTGCCCTGGATGACAAGGCTGGTGGAGGCCGTCTCACCCAAGGGGCCGGAGCTGGAAGTGCTGGCGCGGCAGATCGCCAACGCCCACACCCTGTTCAACCTGCTGTGCACACTGGTGTGGCTCCCGCTGACGCCGGTGATGGTCCGGCTGGTCTGCAAACTGGTGCCGCAGCCCCAAAGCTCCCGCTGAAACGGCAAAACCGGCGGTTTTTCTGCAAAGAGAGCCGTTTGTCCATTGACAAGGGTTCCCGGCTTGTCGTATACTGACAATGCCTTGAAAAAAATGCCGCACACTGCGGTGCAAAAAAGAGGAGCGAAAGAATATGAAAAACAACAACAGCATCAAACCAGTGGTCGCCGTCGGCATCGGCGCAGCCCTGTTCTTTGTTCTGGGCCGGTTCGTGGCCATTCCCAGCCCGGTGCCCAACACCAACATCAGCCTGCAGTACGCCGTTCTGGCCCTGCTGGCCGCGATGTACGGCCCGGTGGTCGGCGGTCTGATCGGCTTCATCGGCCACACCCTGATCGACCTGTCCTGGGGCGGCAGCCCGTGGTGGAGCTGGGTCATCGCTTCGGCCTTTGTGGGCGTTGTGGTGGGCCTGTTCGCCAAGAAGCTGGACCTGCAGGAGGGCGAGTTCGGCAAAAAGAAGATGGCCGCCTTTACGGTCGCCAACATTGCAGCCCATCTGCTGGCCTGGATCGTGGTGGCCCCGGTGCTGGATATCCTGATCTACGCCGAGCCGGTCAAGAAGGTCTTTGCGCAGGGTGCCTTTGCCGCTGTGTCCAACATCATCACCGCTGTGGTGGTGGGCGGCCTGCTGGTGCTGGCCTACACCAGGACCATCGCCAAGAAGGGCTCTCTCGACCAGGAGTGATCCTGGCCGGAGCGACTCTGGATGGAACCCGTAGCCTTTCCCTCGGCCATCCGCCGGAGGAAAGGCTTTTTGTTTGAACAGCTGAGGTAATTTGCCCATGGCAGAACGTAACGAACCCATCATCTCGTTCCGAGATTTTTCGTTCCAGTACCGCGCCCAGAAGCGTCCCACGCTGACCGGCATCGACCTGGACATCTATCCAGGGGAGCGTGTGCTCATCGCAGGCCCGTCCGGCAGCGGCAAAAGCACGCTGGCGGGCTGCATCAACGGCCTGAACCCCTTCTCGAACCCCGGCGTGTGCACCGGCACCCTGACCGTGGACGGCGTGGATGCGCCGCACAGCAGCATCTTTGAGCTGTCGGCCCATGTGGGCACGGTATTGCAGGACCCGGATGGCCAGTTCATTGGCCTGACCGTGGGCGAGGACATCGCCTTTGCGCTGGAAAACAGCTGTATGCCGCAGGAGAAAATGCACACCATCACCCGCCGCGCTGCGGAGCTGGTGGGCATCGAGAACCACCTCGGCTATGCACCGCATGAGCTTTCCGGCGGGCAGAAGCAGCGGGTCAGTCTGGCGGGCGTTATGGTGGATCAGGTCAAGATCCTGCTCTTCGACGAGCCGCTGGCTAACCTGGACCCGGCCACCGGCAAGCAGACCATGGAGCTCATCGACGAGATCCAGAAAAAGACCGACACCACCGTGCTCATCATCGAGCATCGGCTGGAGGACGTCCTCTGGCGGAGCGTGGACCGCATCGTCCTCGTGAACGAGGGCAGAATTCTGGCCGACCTCCACCCGGATGAGCTGCTTTCCACCTCCTTGCTGACCGAAAACGGCATCCGGGAACCGCTCTACCTGACCGCTCTGCGGTATGCGGGCGTGGACATCACCCCGGAAAAGCACCCTTCGCATGTGGACAGCCTCGTCCTGAACGAAGCCGACACCACGGCCCTGCGAAGCTGGTTCACCGCCTATCCGCAGCCGGAAGCGGCCCCGGCCCCGGAACCGCTGCTGGAAGTGCGGGACCTGAGCTTTGGCTACCAGAAGGGGCAGGCGACCCTGAAAAATGTCCGCTTCTCCATCGGCAAAGGGGAGATGGTCAGCATCGTGGGCCGGAACGGCGCGGGCAAATCCACGCTGTCCAAGCTCATCTGCGGCTTCGAGACGCCGGATGCGGGCGAGATCTTCCTCAACGGAAAATCGTTGGCCGAGGAGAACATCCGCCGCCGTGCCCAGCACATCGGCTACGTGATGCAAAACCCCAACCAGATGATCTCCAAGACCATGATCTATGACGAAGTGGCACTGGGCCTGCAGCGCTCCGGCCTGACCGAAGCGCAGATCCGGGAAAAGGTGGAACAGACGCTCAAGATCTGCGGGCTGTATCCCTTCCGGAACTGGCCGGTGTCGGCGCTGAGCTTTGGCCAGAAAAAGCGTGTCACCATCGCCAGCGTACTGGCACTGGACCCGGAGCTTATCCTGTTGGACGAGCCTACGGCGGGCCAGGATTTCCGCCACTACACCGACATCATGGAGTTCCTGCGGGGGCTGAACGCCCAGGGCGTCACGGTCGTGATGATCACCCACGACATGCACCTGATGCTCGAATACACCCAGCGGGCGCTGGTCTTCTGCGACGGTGAACTCATCGCAGACCGCAGCCCGGCGGGTGTTCTGTGCGACCCCGCCCTCATCCAGCAGGCCGCACTGAAGGAGACCAGCCTCTACACGCTGGCCAACCGCTGCGGCATTGCGCCCGCGCAGGAATTTGTGGAGCGCTTCATCGCGCAGGACCGGGAGGTGCGGGAACATGGCCGCTAAAACTGTTTTGAATTATCTCCCGCGGGAGAGCGTCATTCACAAGCTCACCGGCACCACCAAGCTGGCGTTCTTTCTGCTGTTCACCTTTGCCAGCATGATCACCTACAACACCTGGGTTCTGCTGGCGCTGCTGGCGGTCAGTCTGGCCGCGTTCAAGCTGAGCCGGATCAGGTTCCGCGAGGTGCGGTTCATGCTGGTGTTCATGTTGGTGTTCCTGCTGCTGAACAACCTGTTCATCTTCCTGTTCGACCCCGACCAGGGCACGACGCTGTACGGCACCCGCACGGTGCTCTGCCACCTGTTCTGGCGGTATGACCTGACGGCTGAGCAGCTATTCTATATGTGCAACATCTCGCTCAAGTATTTCGTGGCCCTGCCCGTGGCCATCCTGTTCATCTCGGCCACCGACCCCAGCGAGTTTGCGGCCAGCCTGAACAGCATTGGCATTTCGTACAAGGTGGGCTACTCGGTGGCCATTGCGCTGCGGTACATTCCGGACATCCAGCGCGACTACCACAGCATCAGCCAGGCCCAGCAGGCCCGCGGCGTGGAGCTGGGCAGGAAGGAACCCTTCTTCAAGCGGCTCAAAAACTCCGTCAACATCCTGCTGCCGCTCATCCTGACCAGCCTGAACCGCATCGACACCATCTCCAACGCGATGGAGTTGCGCGGCTTTGGCAAAAAGAACAAGCGCACCTGGTACACCCAGCGGCCTTTCGTCCGCTGCGATCTCATCGCGCTGGGTGTCGGGGTGCTCCTGCTGCTCCTCAGCCTCACCGTGACCATCCGGTTCGGGCGGTTCTACAATCCGTTTGTGTAAAGAGCAGGCGGCTGGCTCATTGCCACCCTGGTGGCGAATGCGGTATAATCTTTGCAGGAACCACCGTAGAAAACGAGCGGTTTTGAGAAAGATATGAGGGAAAGTAAAATGAAGATCCGTAAAGCAGAGGAAAAAGATATTCCCAGACTTCTTGCGCTGCTGGGGCAGGTATTGCAGATCCATGCAGAGATCCGTCCGGATGTTTTTGTCTCCGGCACCACCAAATACACCGCCTGTGAGCTGGCCGGGCTTTTGAAGCAGGAGGAGAAACCCATCTACGTTGCTGTAGACCAGGACGATGTGTGCATGGGCTACGCCTTTTGTCAGATGCAGGAACAGCCTTTTTCCACGAATATGGTGCCCTTTAAGTCGCTGTTCATTGATGATTTGTGCGTCGATCAGCAGGCACGGGGACGGCATATCGGGGAAAGCCTGTTTGAATATGTGAAGCAGCAGGCGAAAGAGCAGGGTTGCTATGAGGTGACACTGAACGTTTGGGCAGGAAACACCTCGGCAGAGCACTTCTACGAAAAAATGGGTATGAAAACAAAGGAACGGCAGATGGAATATATCCTGTGAACCGGGCGGCTTTTTTGTTGTCCCAAATCCCCCGATCCTAGAGAAAACAACCGTTTCATCCTGGTTATTCCAAGGCAGTGCGGGCAGTGCGCACAAGATACTCCATGGCCTCCACCGGGTATTGCCCCGCGGCAGTCTCCCCGGTGAGCATCACGCTGGAAGCACCGTCTGACACGGCGTTGTAGATGTCGCTGACCTCGGCGCGGGTGGGTACCGCCCGGCTGCACATACTGTCCAGCATCTGGGTCACCACCATAAAGGGCACCCCGGCAGACCGGCAGACCGCCGAAAGCTGTTTCTGGCACCGGGGCAGTTCCCACAGGGGCATGGCGTTGCCGAGGTCCCCGCGGGCAATGACCACTTCATCCACAAGAGGCAGGAACTCCGGCAGGGCCTGCACCCCCGCAAGGTTCTCGATCTTGGCAAAAATGCGGATCTGCCCGGCCCCGGCCTGTTCCAGCGCCCGGCGCAGGGTGCGGATGTCCTCGGCCCCCCGCACGAAGGGCAGCATCACCCCGGTAACGCCGCAGGCTCCCGCCAGCTGCAGGTTTTGCAGGTCTGCCTCCGTCAACGTGGGGGAGGCTACCGCCAGCCCCGGCGCCGCAAGGCTTTTGCGGCTTTGCAGAGTGCCGCCCCGCACCACGGTACACTGCAGGGCCGCGCCGTCGGCTCCGGCAACCTGCACAAGGAGCCTGCCGTCGTCCAGCAGGAGGTTCTGGCCCGGCCGGGCCGCCTGCACCAGCGCCGCCGGGCAGGGAACACCCCCTTGCCCCAGCCGGAGGCTCTGCCCCGGTTCCAGCACAAGGGGCTGTGTCAGTGTGCCGATGCGCAGCTCCGGCCCCTGCAGGTCGATGAGCAGCTGGGGGATGCCCACGGCGTGGATCATGTCCAGCCAGTCTTTGTGGGCCGAAAGGGGCCCGTGGGAAAGGTTCATGCGGATGCCCGTCATGCCAGCTTCCACCATGCGCTGCAAGGTCTCCGGCTGGGCACAGGCGGGGCCGATGGTGCCATAAAATTCCAAAAGATCACCCGATTTCGTTTTTTCTTATTGTAACATGGAACCAGGCTGTTGAAAAGTGGTGTTGTACAATAAAAGTTGACACAGGAAACTCAAAGAGCCAATGAGATAGACTTCCCCGAAAGGGAGCCTATCTCATTTTTTGTTGTAAGCTGAAACTGCAATGAATCAGATTGCAGCAAGAACAGGATACAGGAAAGGCAGCAGGCAGACAACTTCTGAACCGTTTGTCCCCGCTCATACAGTGTAGGAGGACCATAGTTTGGGAGGTGCGTTGTATGCTGTTGACTCTGCTGCAATTTTTTGCCACGAAATTTCTGGTGCTGGCGCTGCATCTGGAAGCAGGAAGCTTCCCCAAGCCCCTGAGCGCACGGGAAGAAGTCGAGACCTTTGCAGCCCTGCGGGCGGGCGACCCCACGGCGCGGGAAACGCTCATCCGGCACAATCTGCGGCTGGTGGTGCATGTGGCGAAAAAATACTACGCCCAGCCCAGCGACCAGGAAGACCTGATCTCCATTGGAACCATCGGCCTGATGAAGGCGGTGGATACCTTCGACTCTACCCGGAAGGCACGGTTCTCAACCTATGCGAGCCGCTGCATTGAAAATACTATCCTCACCCGAGCGAACGCCGGATGGAGAATCGGAACCATCTCCACCGCCATCGGGGTCATTCTCGCCCTCTTCCGGGTCTACCGGGAAGGTGGTCCAGTCGATCTCATCCTCCGGTGAGCCGAAGAGCACCACATGCGCCACCTTGCCGTCCCACACCACCTTGCGTACCACCGTGCGGATGGCAGCACGCTTCTGGGTCACGGTCATATCGTCGATGTTGTCGTGGAACACGGTCAGCAGTTGACGCATCAGGTCAAATTCCATCCCTGCCAGAACGCCTTCGTCCGTAAGGCTTTCCAGCTCCCGGATGCGGGAGCTCAGGGCGGCATCCTGACCGTTCAGTTCCTCGATGCGTTTTTTCAGGTGGACAGCGGCGGTACTGTCGCCGAAATCTGTCAGCGAATCAATCAAGGCGGTGATCTTCCGCTGCGTCTCGGCTTGCTCCTTGCGCAGGGCAGAAAGCTTGGTCTCACACTCGGAGCGATTGCCCGCATGGGCAGAGCGTGCCTTTTCCAACTGCTTCATAAAGTCGCTGGAATGGTCGGCAAGGTGCTTGACCTGTTCGCAGATGGCGGCATCCAACAGATTGCCGTTGGCGTTGGACACGCTGCAAAGCTCCCGGCGGCTGCGCTCCTTCAGCTTGCACATATAGGGAAAAACCACCTGCCCGTCTGCCGTTTTGCGCCCGGTGACCTTGGGGTACATCCGGCTGCCGCAGGAGCACCACAGCAGACCGGTCAGCAGCGCCTCGTTGCCGCGGGATGCGTGGTAGGACTTGGATTTGTTCCGCTCCAGCGATTCCTGCACCCGGATCCACCGGTTGGAGGAAATGATGCCGGGGTGTTCGCCCACCGAAACGATCCACTCGTTGATGGGATTGTAGACGGTGGCACGCCCCTTTTCCTGATCGCTGCGGTTGTAGGCAAGTACGCCCCGCACACCGTCAAAATCGGACTCCGGGGAGAACAGTTCTGCCTCGTTGTCCACAAAATACTGATAGGCGTCCTTGTCTGCAATAAGGTAGACAGGATTCTGCAAAATAGACTTGATGGAGAACCGGGTGAAAGAACGCCCGGTTTTTGTTTTAACGCCCTGCCGCAGCAGCTCGGTCTCGGTCATGGTCAGGGAATCGTACTGCTCATAGAGGTCGAAAATTTTGTAGATGATCTCTGCCTCATCCGGCAGCAGCTTCAGCTTGCAAGCTTTTTTTGTCTTGCCGTCCACCGTGATGCTCCTGACGCTCTCGGAGGCGTATCCCGTGGGGGTGGTGCCGCCCAACCAGCGCCCGGTCTTTGCCAGTTCGTGCATATTATCCCGGATGCGCTCTGCAATGGTCTCCCGCTCCAGTTGACTGAACACCGATGCGATGTACATCATGGCACGTCCCATGGGGCTGGAGGTATCAAAGCTTTCCCGGATGGACACAAAGTCGATGCCAAGCCGTCCAAGCTCTTCAATCAGGCTGGAAAAATCGCTGATGTTGCGGCTGATGCGGTCCAGACGATAGACCACGATGGCACGGATCTTCCGCTCTTTGGCGGCGGTCATCATCTTTTTGAAGTCCGGGCGGTTCAGGTTGCCGCCGGAAAAGCCCTCGTCCTCAAAGACAACGGCATGTTCCGCGGCGGCATCGCCGTAGTGAGTGCGGATATATTCGCGGCAGAGGTCGATCTGATTTCCGATACTTTCGCCCTTGCCGGTATAGCGGGATTTGCGGGAATAGATGGCAATGGTGTCGGCAGTTTTGGCCATGAGATACTCCTTTCCTGTTGTCCGGTGGCCGTAGATGCGGCTATTGTAGCATGACAAGCCATCTTTGTAAAGAAAAATAACGATAGTCATACATATTTCATCACAAATGGGACGGAGGTGTCAAGGATGTAAACGGTCAAAAAGGAGGGAAAAACAGAATGTTTGACTATTTCTATGGGCAGTCGGGCGAGATGTTCTCGTATTTCCGGGTGCCCAAAATTTTATTCCGGGACATACGCTTCAAAGACTTGTCCACCGATGCAAAGACCCTGTACGGCATCCTGCTGGACCGCATGAGCCTGTCCGTGAAAAACGGCTGGTTAGACGGGCAGGGGAGAGTGTATATCATTTTTCCCATACAGGAGGTTATGGATGCGCTTGGCTGTGCCGATAACAAGGCAACGAAGCTCTTTCGTGAGCTGGAAAACGCCGAACTTGTCGAACGGAAACGCCGGGGCTTGGGAAAGCCGAACCTCATCTACGTCAAAAACTTTGCAGACCAACGATACCGCAATCGTGATAAGAACGATTCCGGTAACGCTGATTCCGGGGAACAGGATGCGGCAAAACAACGAGGAAATAAGACTGAGTGGAATAATACTGAAATGAGTGAGACTGACCCTTTCTTTTCCGAGAAAGGGGACGGTGCGGATGAGCGCACACGACTGGAAGAATATTTTTCTCAGTCTTTGGAGGTTGATCTCCTGCTCCGGCTTTGCCCGGACGATGAGGACACCATCTACCAGATCGTGGACTTGCTTGTGGATACCTGTTCCACCAAACGCAAGATGTTGCGGATCGCCGGAGATGACAAGCCCGCCGAGGTGGTACGCAGTCGGCTGAAAAAGCTGAACGCTGACCACATCCGTTTCGTGCTGAATTCTCTGGCAGAAAACACCGCCCCGGTGCGGAACATGAAGCAGTATCTGCTGGCGATGCTCTACAATGCGCCCACCACCATGAACCTCTACTATCAGAACAAGACGAACCACGACTTTGCGCGTGGTTCACCGAAAGCGGGGTGATGTTATCGCAAAGAAAGCTACGATTATCGCAGTCACCAATCAAAAAGGCGGTGTGGGGAAAAGCACCACCTGTGAGAATCTGGGCATTGGGCTGGCGATGGAGGGCAAAAAAGTCCTGTTGGTGGACACCGACCCACAGGGCAGCTTGACCATCAGCATGGGCTGGCAGCAACCCGATGAACTGCCTACCACGCTGTCCACCCTGATGGCAAAAGCCATGAACGACCAGCCCATCCAGCCCGGCGAGGGCATTCTGCACCACGCGGAGGGCGTTGACCTGATTCCGGCAAACATTGAACTGGCAGGGCTGGAAGTAGCCCTCGTGAACAGTATGAACCGGGAGAAGATGCTCAAGCAAGTGCTGGACAGTGCCAAACGGGAGTACGATTTTATTTTGCTGGACTGTATGCCCTCGCTGGGGATACTGACCATCAACGCACTGGCGGCGGCAGACGCTGCCCCGATTCCCGTGCAGGCGCAGTATCTTTCCGCAAAAGGTCTGGAACAGCTTTTGCAGACCGTCCAGAAGGTCCGGCGGCAGATCAACCCGAAACTGAAAATCGAGGGTATTCTGCTGACTATGACTGACAGCCGTACCAACTACGGAAAGCAGATCAGCAATCTGATCCGGCAGGCATACGGAAAGCACCTGAAGGTGTTTGAACAGACCATCCCTCGCTCCGTCCGTGCAGCAGAAACCAGTGCGGCAGGCAAAAGCATCTTTGCCTATGACCCCAAGGGCAAGGTGGCAGAAGCCTACAAATCTCTTGCGAAGGAGGTGCTGGCAGATGCCGATCGACAGCGGAAACTTAGCTCTGAAAGGGCTAGATGACTTGTTTTCCACCGAAGAAAACCGACAGGAGGAACAACGGGAGCAGGTACAGCAGATTCCCATTGATGCGCTGCACTCCTTCACCAACCACCCCTTCAAGGTGTTGGACGATGAAGCCATGACCCGGACGGTGGAGAGTATCGCACAGTACGGCGTGCTGGCTCCGCTGATCGCCCGCCCTCGCCCGGACGGTGACGGCTACGAGATCATCTCCGGGCACCGCCGCCAGTATGCGGCTAAACTTGCCGGGCTGGACACGCTGCCTGTTATCGTCCGCAGTATGGACGATAATGCCGCCGTCCTGTTGATGGTGGATTCCAATTTGCAGCGTGAACACATCCTGCCCAGTGAACGGGCCTTGGCGTACAAGATGAAACTGGAAGCTCTAAAAAATCAAGGTGCTAGGTCGGATTTAACTTCCCGACAAGTTGTCGGGAAGTTGGAGGCGGCTGATTTGGTTGGAAAAGGAAACGAAGAAAGCGGCAGACAAGTCCAGCGCTTTATCCGTCTGACCAACCTCATCCCGGAACTGCTGGACATGGTAGACGAAAAGAAAATTGCCTTCAATCCCGCTGTGGAGCTGTCCTATCTGGACGAAAGCCAACAGCGGGATTTTTTAGAAGCCATGGAGGACACCCAGAATGCACCGTCTTTATCGCAGGCACAGCAACTGAAAAAGATGGCACAGCAGGGAGAGTTCAGCTACGAAAAAGCCTTTGATGTGATGGGACAGGAGAAAAAGAGCGAGAAAGACACCGTGACCATCAAAAACGAGACCCTGCGAAAGTATTTCCCCCGCAGCTACACGCCCAAACAGATGGAGGAGAAGATCATCCAGCTTCTGGATGCGTGGCAGAAAAAACAGCAGCGCCGCAATGAGCGCTGACCCGTAACGCAAGACCCGATAGGGTCTTTTTTGTTTGCAAAAATTTGGAGGACAACGACTATGAATACCACGATTGATTTCAAGACCGCAAAGACCATTGAGAACATGAGCCGCAAAATCGACAGCATGGAGCGTGCCGTTTCCGGCTTCTTCAACAAGATGAGCGACATTGCGGAGCGCAAGTACGGTGACCCGCAGGTTTATCTGGCGGCAGTCGGCCCGGCGAGGGACCTGAGCGCCATTCTGCTGGAAGAAGCGCCCGGCATTCTGCCCTGCTTTGACGAGACGGATGACACTTTCGGCATTTCCAAGGAGCTGCCCGTGGCGGGCTGCTACAACCCCAAGCAGGTGCTGGAGCTGTCGGGCAAGCGCTACCTGACCGGCCCGGTCGTCTTCGTCCGCTTCAACATGGAAGGCGAGTATGTCTCCCTGACGATGGGCGACCTGCACTGCATTCAGGAGTATCTGGAGCAGCACAGCATGGCGCTTATGGCCGACGGCAAGAATCTGAACTGCATCTGCCTGGACTGAGGAGGCCGCAATGATGAGCTTTTTTGTGGGCTTTGCTTTCTTTGAACTGGGCGTTTTCTGCGGCCTTTTTGCCGCTTCCCTGATGCAGGCGGCACGAACCGGAGAAATTGTGATTACGGTAAAGGAGGATACGGATGGAACAGGAAAAGAATACCCTTTCGGTGCTGCAAATTGCGCCGGGGCAGCATCCGCAGCAGGTCGAGATCGATAACGACCTGAAAGCCTTGCAGCAGGCTGTGGGCGGCTCCATCGGCGCAAGCTATCCGTTTGAAGATCCTGTTGCCATCGTTTACAACGATGACGGCAAGCTCATGGGACTACCCCTGAACCGTGCCCTTCGGGATGAAAACGGAGAAATGTATGATGCCGTTGCCGGGACTTTTCTCGTGGTGGGTCTGGGCGAGGAGGATTTTGCCTCCCTGACCCCGGAGATGGCGCAAAAGTACGAACAACTTTTTCATCAGCCGGAAGCCTTTCTGAAACTGGGCAACCGTCTGTTGGTGCTGCCGGTGCCCGATGAACCTCCCACAGAAAAGCCCCGCACCAAGCCCCCGGCAGAGCATGACCGCTAAAATCACCCTGCTGCACGGGAGGTGATGGCAGTGCAGGAAGAAATCGAACAAAAGACATTCAACATTATGATCTCCACCACAAAGCTGTCTGCCCGGACCGTTCTCCGGGCGGTAAAAGCGGCGTTTCAGCTGTACCAGTCCAAAGCATCCCAAGGCAAGCAGAGCGTCCGCACCCTGTTGCGGCAGAACCGGGGCGTGTCCAGCGTGGAGATCAGCAAGACCGGCATCCGTGGGCTGGAACGCTATGCCAAAAAGTATGGCATCGACTACGCTATCCGCAAGGACAGTTCTGAAGTGCCGCCCCGGTATCTGATCTTTTTCAAAGCCCCGGACGCAGAAGCCTTCAACTCGGCGTTCAAAGAGTATTCGGCATTTCTGCTGAACAAAGACAAACGCCCCTCGGTGCTGGCAAAACTGCATGAACTGGTGCAGGCGGCGGCAGAACTCCCCGGCAAAGTCCGGCATAAGGAACAGGAGCGTGGACTGTGACCACGAAAAAGCTGACAAAGCTGCTGGCACTGTATCTGCCCTATATTTTGCTGGGGCTGGTGGCAACCAACTTTGGCCAAGCGTGGCGGCTTGCGGAGGGCAAAGAGCTGGGGGATAAGATCATGTCCATGATGGGCACCGTTCCGCTGGCGTTTGCGAACCCTCTGCCCAGCCTGCATCCGCTTGATATTCTGGTGGGTTTGTGCTGCGGCGCAGGGCTGCGACTGGCGGTCTATTTGCGTGGCAAAAACGCCAAGAAGTACCGTCACGGCATGGAGTACGGCTCTGCCCGGTGGGGTACGCCCAAGGACATTGAGCCGTTCATGGCTCCCAAGTTTGCCGACAACATTATTTTAACCAAAACAGAACGGTTGATGATGAGCAACCGTCCACCGGACCCCAAGAACGCCCGGAACAAAAATGTGCTGGTGGTGGGCGGCTCCGGCAGCGGCAAGACTCGGTTTTGGCTTAAACCCAACCTCCTGCAATGCCACAGTTCCTATGTAGTTACTGACCCCAAAAGTACGATTTTGCTGGAATGTGGCAATGCGATGTTGAAGAACGGCTACAAGATTAGAATCCTGAACACCATCAACTTCAAAAAGTCGATGCACTACAATCCCTTCGCCTACGTCCACAGCGAAAAGGACATTCTGAAACTTGTCACAACCCTGATGACCAACACCAAGGGGGAAGGCAACGGTGGGGACCCATTCTGGGAAAAATCGGAGCGTCTTTTGTTGACTGCTCTGATTGCCTATCTGCACTATGAGGCCCCGGTGGAGGAACAGAATTTTGCTACCCTGCTGGAAATGCTGAACACCATGCAGGTGCTGGAGGACGATGAGGAATACCAGAACCCGGTGGATCTGCTGTTTGAAGAACTGGCAAAAAAGAAGCCCAACAGCTTTGCCGGGCGGCAGTACAAACTTTACAAGCTGGCTGCCGGCAAGACCGCAAAATCCATCCTCATTTCCTGCGGTGCCCGGCTTGCGCCCTTCGACATCCAAGAACTGCGTGACCTCACCATGTACGATGAACTGCAACTGGACACGCTGGGCGATAAGAAAACGGCGTTGTTCCTCATCATGTCGGACACGGATTCCACCTTTAATTTCCTCATCAGCATGGTCTACACCCAGCTTTTCAATCTGCTTTGCGATAAAGCAGATGATGTGTACGGCGGCAAACTGCCCATCCATGTGCGGTGCCTGATCGACGAGTGCGCCAATATCGGGCAAATTCCCAATCTGGAAAAGTTGGTGGCCACCATCCGCAGCCGTGAAATCTCTGCCTGCCTTGTTTTACAGGCAAGAAGCCAGTTGAAAGCCATCTACAAGGACAACGCAGATACCATTGTGGGCAACATGGACAGTCAAATTTTTCTCGGCGGCTCCGAACCCACGACCCTGAAAGACCTGTCGGAAATGCTGGGAAAAGAGACCATCGACGCATTCAACACCTCGGACACCCGTGGCAATAGCCCCAGTTACGGCACTACGTTCCAAAAGATGGGGCACGAGTTACTGAGCCGGGACGAGCTGGCGGTGCTGGACGGCGGCAAGTGTATTTTGCAGCTGCGTGGTGTGCGCCCATTCTTGAGCGACAAGTACGACCTGACCCAGCACCCCAACTACAAGTTGACCTCGGACTATGACCCCAAAAACATCTTCGATATTGAAAAATATCTGAACCGAAAAGAAAAAATCAATCCCAATGATGAATTTGTTGTGATTGATGCTGATTCGCTCCCGTCTGCCTGACCCGGTAGGCGGTTTTATTTTGTCCTGACCAGAGAGGTACACCAGAAAGTCCACTCTCGCCGCAGTTCGCGGCTTCAATAGGCAGCTTCAGGTGTGTACGGATGGTCTACAATTTTTCAAAATAAAGGAGAAACGACTATGGAATTCTTTAACTCTGCTATCGAAGTTCTTCAGACTCTGGTTGTCGCTCTGGGTGCCGGTCTCGGCGTGTGGGGTGCCATCAACCTACTGGAAGGTTATGGTAACGACAACCCCGGCTCTAATGCTCATGTACGGTAGAGAAGCACAAAGCAAAACAAGGATAGCCAGCCCTGCCACTATTCCGAAGTCAGGGGAACGCAATAGAAAAATTCATAGCTGTATGCTATACTTAATTAGCATTTGAACATATCAAGCTGACACAGCAATCTCTTTACTTGCCGTTAATGCGCGTCTACCAATAGTCCGCACAAAGCAAGAGTAGCGTAAAGGTATAAAAATTTCAAACTTCTTTGTAACGAAATTCCGATTTCTCCGTCTAACCTATGAAGCTGAAGGAGGTGATGACAAGTATGGACTATGAAAAGCTCTATAAAGCCTACTATTTACAGGTATACTCGTATACTATTTCTCTTGCCAAAAATCGTGAGATAGCAGAGGAAATCACGCAGAACACATTCTATAAGGCTGTTTCTACAACATCACAATTCAAAGGTAAGTCAGATGAATTGACATGGCTCTGCTCCATAGCAAAAAACCTTTACCATGATGAAATGCGAAGCCGTCAGCGAGTAGCTGATGTGAGTGAAATCAATGACTTGCCATCAAATGAAAATGTTGAGAACTCAGTTGCAGATTCTGACATGGCGTTCCGCATACACCTCGTTCTTCACCGTTTGGAAGAACCATACAAAGAAGTCTTTCAGCTTCGCGTATTCGGGGAACTATCTTTTTCACAAATCGCTGCAATTTTTGGAAAAACAGAATCATGGGCGAGAGTTACTTATCATCGTGCAAAGCTAAAAATTCAAGAAAGGATGGATGAAAAGCATGAGTAAACAATGCGATATTGTTCGAGATATTCTTCCGCTGTATGTTGACGGTGCTTGCAGCGAAGCAAGCGCAGAGATGGTAAAAGAGCATTTGAACGCCTGTGCTGACTGTAACGCAATTTATCAGAAATTGCTTTCTCACACGAGCGAAGATGTTCTTCACGAAGAAAGCGAAAGCGTTATTATGCGCCATGAGGCAAAAGAAAAGCAGAGAGGCAGAAAAAAGATAACGATTGCTGTTCTCGTTTCCATCGCTCTTTGTATCATTGCAATTTTTACAGCTCTCTTTCTGTTACCTATAAACATTGCTTATGAGCCTGTCAAAATCAACTTCCCATTTGAGGTTGAAGATGTCGAAAACGTTGAAATGTACCACTATGACGGAGTGCCTGCATCAGCAGAAAAGAAAGTAGTTGTTGCTGAAAATGATATAAAGACCCTGTATGATAAGTTCAAGGGCTTATCCCTAAAAGACAAAACGACTGAGGAAACTGCCGGAGCAGATGTGACCAGCTTTAGATTTAACCTCTCAGATGGAACAAGCTACGATTTGATTTACGCCTGCTATGGGGTTAAAAACGGCGAATTGAAGTCAGCAGCAGGCGGTTTTAAGTATTTCACAAGTGCGGATATCGGCTCTTATTGGAACAATTTGAATACGGAACTTGAGGCAATTCCTATCAATGAGAGTGAATTGCCGTGAGCAGATAGCAAACCCAGCCGAGCCTGTCAACGGTCAAGATGAACGGCGCAAATGCGCCGCCGTTGACAGCCCCGCCCGTCTTTGCTGTTCGGTAATCAAGAGGGCGACAGCACAAGATGCTGCCGCCCTCTGCCATTATTCAGAAAGGGGGATTTTCCATGACCGAACACGAAAAGTATCAAGAACATATCCGGCATACACACGATGCCTTTTGCAAGACTGTTATTCGCCACGCTGCCATAGACGCAGCCCGGAGCATACGGAGCCGCCGCAAGCGGGAAATCTCGCTTGAATATCTGATAGAAGAAAAACACTATCCATTCAGTACCACAGATAAATACTTTGCGGAGCAATCCGGCATGACCAGCTATCCGCTTTTCGTCTGTGGTCAGATGGTGCTTTTGGAAAGTCCAGAGCTTGCCGCAGCCCTGTCCGCACTATCACAGATGGAACAGGAAATCATTTTCTTGTACTACTTCCAACGATTGACGCATAGGGAGATTGGACGGAGATATGGACGGGCTGGCAACACAACCGGGCGGCGTATTCAGATGATTTTACGGCGGCTACGGGCAGAGTTGGAGGGTTTGTCCTATGAGCCAGCTACTTCCCTATGAGACAATCGTTAAGGCAAGCGAGGGCGACCCGGAAGCTGTTGCCGCCGTCCTATCTCATTATGCGGGATATATCCGCTCTTGTGCGAAAATGGACGGACAGATTAACACGGATATGCAGGAGCATATCGTCAGGCAACTGATAGAAAGCCTGTTGAAGTTCCGCTTTGACCGCTAAACAGAAAAGTTGTATAATTAGAGCCTGACAAATTAAACTTCAATGAGGGTAGAGCAAATGGAACAGATTATCAATTATAGAGACATACCCACAGATAAAAGGATTGACATATTAAATGCTCTTGAGCGAATAGGTTTTTTTCCGGCATACGGCGGCGTGAGAACAATGCAGCAAATTATGGAAAAGTCAGTTCCAGGTTCAGGCCCACAATTCTATTTCGTTTTCCGTGAAAATGAGTTGATAGGGTACAATTTTCTCATTGGGGACACTAAGAAATATAAAGCGTTCCCATGGCTTGCTATTAGCAATATGGATGAGCAGAAGTTGACTGTTTGTGAAGAACTGATGAAAATACAAATTGCCTTTTTTGAAGAACTCGGAATGCAAAAGATAGCAGATCATTGCGTTAGGATTATGGAAGATTACAGAAAAGGAATTGGAAAGCAGAAAGAAAGCGATTGCAGATAAATTCCATTTGAAAAACGGCTGACAATTTAATACCGCCACCCATCACAGCGGCAGATAAGCAGTAAATCTTGAAAAGGTTTACTGCTTTTTTTGCGCCCATTTTCAAAAATCTTTGGCAAACCACACCGCCGGATTGTTGTAGGGAGCAGACAGGGAAAACAAAAAAATTTCCGCTGCGTTTGCCAAAACGCCCCCTTTTCACCGTTGTAGTGGTGAACAGCGGGCAGAACACGCCACCGCAATCGCTATATTGGTGGAGCAAGCCAGTATATCCGCAAACCAGAGCCGCCGAGGAAAGCGGTAGTTTTTTAGAGCAAGATTCTACCGCAGTACCAAAATTCGCTTTTCGCTCATTTTGCCCCTGCGGGAATCTTGTTGGGGAGTGCCTTCCCCAAACCCTGCTTATGCGGCTTGCGCCGCTGAAAAATCCCTCAAAATAATTTTTCGGATTTTTCAAAAACAGTTCCGCTTTACACCCTGTTTTTCTCCTATTAGTGAGAGGACACCACGCACAGCCGAAAGGAGGTTTTACCATGCGAAAACGATATAACACGCCGCACCGCAGCCGGGTAGTCAAGACACGCATGACCGAGGAAGAATACGCCGAGTTTGCGGAAAGGCTTTCTGCTTACAACATGAGCCAAGCCGAGTTTATCCGGCAAGCCATAACCGGGGCAGCCATACGCCCCATCATAACCGTTTCCCCCGTCAATGACGAGTTGCTTGCCGCTGTCGGGAAGCTGACCGCCGAATACGGCAGGATCGGCGGCAACTTAAACCAGATAGCCCGGACGCTGAACGAGTGGCACAGCCCCTACCCGCAGCTTGCCGGGGAGGTACGGGCGGCGGTTTCCGACCTTGCTGCCCTAAAGTTTGAAGTCTTGCAGAAAGTGGGTGACGCTGTTGGCAACATTCAAACATATCAGCTCTAAAAATGCGGACTATGGCGCAGCGGAAGCCTATCTCACATTTGAGCATGACGAGTTTACCATGAAGCCCACCCTTGATGAAAACGGGCGGCTGATACCGAGGGAGGATTACCGCATTTCTTCCCTCAACTGTGGGGGCGAGGATTTCGCTGTTGCCTGTATGCGGGCTAATCTCCGCTATGAGAAAAACCAAAAACGGGAAGATGTGAAAAGCCACCACTATATCATCAGCTTTGACCCACGGGACGGGACAGACAACGGCTTGACCGTAGACCGGGCGCAGGAGCTGGGCGAGCAGTTCTGTAAAGAGCATTTCCCCGGACACCAAGCCTTAGTCTGCACCCACCCGGACGGGCATAACCACAGCGGCAATATCCATGTGCATATCGTCATCAACTCCCTGCGGATTTATGAAGTCCCGCTTCTGCCCTACATGGACAGACCAGCCGACACACGGGAGGGCTGCAAGCACCGCTGCACCAACGCCGCTATGGAATATTTCAAGAGTGAAGTCATGGAGATGTGCCACCGGGAGGGACTTTACCAAATCGACCTCTTGAACGGCAGCAAGGAACGGATAACCGAACGGGAATACTGGGCGGCAAAGAAAGGGCAGCTTGCCCTTGATAAAGAGAACGCCGCCAGAGAAGCCGCAGGACAGCCGACCAAGCCCACCAAGTTTGAAACGGACAAGGCGAAGCTGCGCCGGACGATACGGCAGGCACTTTCCCAAGCTACCAGCTTTGACGAGTTTTCTTCCCTTTTGCTGCGGGAGGGTGTGACCGTCAAGGAGAGCCGGGGGCGGCTTTCCTACCTCACACCGGACAGGACAAAGCCTATCACAGCCCGGAAGCTGGGGGACGATTTTGACAAGGCTGCTGTCCTTGCCCTGCTCACGCAGAACGCCCACAGAGCCGCCGAACAGACCAAAGCCATACCCGAATATCCTGCCGCAGTTAAAAAGCCGTTACAAGGGGAAAAAACCACAAAAACCACCCCGGCAGACAACACCTTGCAGCGCATGGTTGACCGGGAAGCCAAGCGAGCCGAGGGCAAGGGCGTGGGCTATGACCGCTGGGCGTCAAAGCACAATCTAAAGCAAATGGCAGCTACCGTTACCGCCTACCAGCAGTACGGCTTTTCTTCCCCGGAGGAACTGGACGAAGCCTGTTCTGCCGCCTATGCCGCCATGCAGGAAAGCCTTACAGAGCTGAAGCAGGTGGAAAAGACACTGAACGGGAAAAAGGAGCTGCAACGGCAGGTGCTTGCCTATTCCAAGACCCGCCCTGTCCGGGACGGGCTGAAACAGCAGAAAAACGCCAAGGCAAAAGCAGCCTACCGACAGAAGCATGAAAGCGACTTTATCATAGCAGACGCAGCCGCCCGCTATTTCAGGGAGAACGGCATTTCCAAGCTGCCGAGCTATAAAGCCCTGCAAGCAGAGATTGAAAGCCTTATCAAAGAGAAAAACAGCGGCTACAACGATTACCGGGCAAAACGGGAGGAATACCGCCGCTTACAGACTGTCAAGGGCAATATCGACCAGATTTTACGCCGGGAACGCAAGCCTGTGAAAAGGCAGGAACAGGAGCGATAAAAACCGCCCCAAAATGTACCCGAACCCATACAGAACAAGGGGGCTGCCCCGCACCCTATCCGCAATACCAAAGGATTTTTTAACGGGCTTACAGGGCAGAAAAACCCCGAAAATGATACCGAGATGATACAGAATTACCGCCGATACCGCCACACCAGCGGAAACGGCAGAAAGGAGCGCACCCATGCCAAGAATGAGCAAGAAACGGCGGCTGGAATGGTCTTTTTTCCTGCGGCAAGTAAAAGTCGGGAATACCACCTGCGACCGTATCACATACAACGACCTCTGCCGGGGCTGTACCCATAGCTGCAAGCAGAGCTTCCGGGCGGTTATCATACTCTGCCCCCACTACTACTCCAAACGCCGGAAAAAGGAGGACAGGGACAATGGCAGATAACCGCAAGTATTACTACCTCAAGCTGAAAGAGAACTTTTTTGACAGCGACTCCATTGTGCTGCTGGAAGATATGAAAGACGGGATTTTATACTCCAATATCCTCTTGAAGCTGTACTTAAAATCGCTGAAAAACGGCGGGAAATTGCAGCTTGACGAGCATATCCCCTACACAGCGCAGATGATAGCGACACTGACCCGCCACCAGATAGGGACGGTTGAGAGGGCTTTAGAGATTTTCCGGCAGTTGGGGCTTGTGGAGCAGCTTGACAGCGGGGCTTTTTATATGACCGATATTGAGCTGATGATAGGACAGTCCTCTACCGAAGCCGAGAGGAAACGGGCTGCAAGGCTGGAAAACAAGGCACTTTTACCGCCCCGGACAAAAGGCGGACATTTGTCCGACATTCGTCCACCAGAGATAGAGATAGAGTTAGAGAAAGAGATAGAGATAGAAAAAGAGAGAGAGGGAGAAACGGGACACCCCGCCCCCGCTGCTTATGGCAGATACAACAATGTGATACTGACCGATACAGAGCTTTCCGGGCTGAAAACAGAGCTGCCCGACAAGTGGGAGTATTACCTTGACCGGCTTTCCTGCCATATCGCTTCCACCGGGAAGCAGTACCACAGCCATGCAGCCACCATTTACAAGTGGGCGCAGGAGGACGCTGCCAAAGGCAAGGCTGCCCCGAAACAGGGCATACCCGATTATTCATGCAAGGAGGGCGAGAGCTTATGAAAAACGAGATTGAAGCTATGATTACGGACATTACAACCACTACCACCGAAGCGGAGGATTACACAGGCGAGGACGGGCTTTTATACTGCGGTAAGTGCCATACGCCCAAAGAAGCCTATTTTGCAGAGGGAAAGACTTGTTTCGGGCGTGACCGCCACCCAACAGACTGCGACTGCCAGCGGGCAGCCCGTGAAAAGCAGCAAGCCGCCGAAAGCCGACAGAAGCACCTTGAAAAAGTGGAGGACTTGAAACGCCGGGGCTTTACTGACCCTGCTATGCGGAACTGGACATTTGAGCATGACAACGGCAGAAACCCACAGACCGAAACCGCCCGCTTTTATGTGGAGAGCTGGGAAACCATGCAGGCTGAAAATATCGGCTACCTGTTTTGGGGAGGCGTGGGGACGGGAAAAAGCTACCTTGCCGCCTGTATCGCCAACGCCCTTATGGAGCAGGAAGTCCCGGTGTGCATGACAAACTTTGCAACGATACTGGGTGACCTTGCCGCCAGCTTTGAGGGCAGGAACGAATATATTTCCCGCCTTTGCAGCTACCCCCTGCTGATACTTGATGATTTTGGTATGGAGCGAGGGACAGAATACGGGCTGGAACAGGTTTACAGCGTGATTGACAGCCGTTACCGAAGCGGCAAGCCGCTGATCGCCACGACCAACCTCACGCTGGAGGAATTGCAGCACCCGCAGGACACGCCCCACGCCCGTATCTATGACAGGCTGACTTCCATGTGCGCCCCCGTCCGCTTCACGGGCAGCAACTTCCGAAAGGAAACCGCACAGGAAAAGCTGGAACGCTTAAAGCAACTGATGAAGCAGCGAAAGGAGAGCCTATGACAGAAACGAAACAGACAAGCACCACCAAAACAGACCGCCGCCCGGACTGTGTGACGGAAATCCGCATGGGCAACTCCGTCCTTACCGTTTCCGGCTTCTTCAAGCAGGGCGCAACCGACACCGCAGCCGACAAGATGATGAAAGTGCTGGAAGCGGAAGCTGCTACACAAAAAACGGCGATTTGACCGACCATAAAGAAGCAGATTTGACGCTTTTGCCGCTATACAGACAGCCGCCCCATGTGGTACAATCAAGGTACGGAATAGTGGGGCTGGCTGTCGGAAACGGAGGATTTTATGTTAAGACAGACCAACCAACAACCAATTACCGCCCTTTACCCAAGACTATCCCATGAGGACGAGCTGCAAGGCGAAAGCAATTCCATTTCCAATCAGAAGCGTATCCTTGAAACCTATGCAAAGCAGAACGGCTTTTCCAATCTGCGCTGGTACACGGACGACGGTTATTCTGGTGCGAACTTTCAAAGACCCGGTTTTCAAGCCATGCTTGCGGACATTGAAGCCGGAAAAGTCGGGACAGTTATCGTAAAGGATATGTCGAGGTTAGGGCGAAACTACCTGCAAGTGGGAATGTACACGGAAATGATTTTCCCACAGAAAGGTGTCCGCTTCATCGCTATCAATGATGGAGTGGACAGCGCACAGGGCGACAATGACTTTGCCCCGCTGCGGAATATCTTTAACGAATGGCTGGTGAGAGATACGAGCAAGAAAATCAAAGCAGTAAAACGCTCAAAAGGCATGAATGGCAAGCCCATCACAAGCAAGCCTGTGTATGGCTACCTCATGGACGAGGATGAAAATTTCATTATTGACGAGGAAGCTGCACCCGTAGTCAAGCAGATATACAACCTCTGTCTTGCCGGGAATGGTCCGACCAAGATAGCCCGTATGCTCACAGAGCAGCAAATCCCCACGCCGGGAACGCTTGAATACCGCAGGACGGGCAGCACCCGCCGCTACCACCCCGGCTATGAGTGCAAGTGGGCGACCAATACCGTAGTGCATATCCTTGAAAACCGGGAATACACAGGCTGTCTGGTAAATTTCAAGACAGAAAAACTTTCTTACAAAGTCAAGCACAGTGTAGAAAATCCCCCGGAAAAGCAAGTGATTTTCGAGAACCACCACGAGCCTATCATAGACACCCAAACATGGGAACGGGTGCAGGAGCTTCGCAAACAGCGCAAACGCCCAAACCGCTATGATGAAGTGGGTTTGTTCTCCGGCATACTGTTCTGTGCGGACTGCGGCAGCGTGATGTATCAGCAGCGATACCAGACGGACAAGCGCAAGCAGGACTGTTATATCTGCGGCAACTACAAGAAACGCACCCATGACTGTACGGCGCACTTTATCCGCACCGACCTCTTGACCGCTGGTGTACTCTCCAATCTGCGGAAAGTGACCAGCTATGCGGCAAAGCATGAAGCCCGGTTTATGAAACTCTTGATTGAGCAGAACGAGGACGGGGGCAAACGCAGGAACGCCGCCAAGAAAAAGGAACTGGAAGCCTCCGAGAAACGCATAGCCGAGTTATCCGCTATCTTCAAGCGGCTGTATGAGGACAGCGTGACCGGGCGCATATCAGACGAGCGTTTCACAGAGCTGTCGGCAGACTATGAAGCAGAGCAACGGGAGCTGAAAGAAAGAGCCGCTGCTATTCAAGCGGAGCTTTCCAAAGCACAGGAAGCCACCGTGAACGCAGAAAAGTTTATGAATGTTGTCCGGCGGCATACCAGCTTTGAAGAACTTACCCCTACTCTGCTGCGGGAGTTTGTAGAGAAAATCGTTGTGCATGAGTGCAGCTATGACGAGAACAAGACCCGCAGACAGGACATTGAGATTTATTATTCTTTTGTTGGCAAGGTGGACTTGCCCGAATAACCGCCCGACCTATCCGACACAATGCGCAAGTGCCGGATAGGAACGGCAAAATTTTTTACACTTCTATTACTTCTTTATCGCACATCAGTAAAGTCTCAGGGCATGAAGCAGCTCATGGCTGGCGGCGGTGTCGCTCTGGTGGGCATCACCCTCATTCCTCTGCTGTCTGGTCTGTTCGGCTAAGAGCCGCAGGCGGGTTTTCCCGCCTGTACATAATCAATCTGCCAATTTATATGCCCAGTAGCGACCATTTCGCACTTTGACGAGCTTTCCTTCTTTTGTCAAGGTGTTCAGAACTCGACTTGCAGTGGCAGGAGAAACATCGAGAAGATTCTGTACATCGACGTTCTGGATAATATGGTTTGTGCGGAGAAATGCTGCAATTTTCGTCCAACGCACTTCTTCCTTGCTCTGTGCAACAGGCTGTTCATTGATTGCTTCGGTCAAAGCCTCTTTGATGATTCCCAGCATAAATTCGATAAAAACAGTTCCTTCACCCTGTGCATTAGACTGATTGATTGCTGCGTAATACTCGGTCTGATGGTCGTGAATGATAGATTCGATGGGAAGCCATGCGAACAAGGGGTTCCATTTTGACAGCAGCAGTGTGTGCCAGAGCCGTCCAATACGGCCATTGCCATCTGCAAATGGATGGATCACTTCAAATTCATAATGGAAAACACAGCTCTTAATTAAAAGAGGAAAGGGACTATTTTCTGTCCACTGAATCAGTTCCTCCATCAAAGAGGAAACGTACTGCGGCAATGTTCCAAAATGCAGGACATTCCCCTTGTTGTCTACAACGCCAACCGGTCGGGAACGAAACTCTCCCGCTTCACGCACAAGTCCCTGCATCATCGTCCGATGCGCAAGCAAGAGGTCATCCATCGAATATGGATTCAACTCTGCAAGATGGTCGTAGATCTCGTAGGCATTTTTTACTTCAGCGATGTCTTTTGGAGGGGCAAGCACACGTTTTCCAGACAGAACAGCCGTCACCTGCTCCAAAGAGAGTGTGTTCTGCTCGATCGCCAGAGAAGAATAAATCGTTCGGATGCGATTCTGGCGGCGCAGAATCGGACTTGTGGAAAGATTCTGGGTGGAACTGATTTTGCCTACCAGTTCGCTGATCTCCATAACATCTGAAAGAACTGCTTCTGTGATTTCAAACGGCGGTTTCTTGTTTCGCACGGTGTATACCTCCCATATCATTTCTTTTATCATATCATTTCATCTATCATTCATCAATCAAAATTTTGAAAAAATGATAGATGAAATGAGACCATTGTTCCATACGGCGGCTTGAGCGGCAGCGGAAAGCCCTCTGCGGTTTGCAGTTTTATTGAATGTCCGTGCCCCAAGCCGTGTTTTTATCCACCCATCAATGAAAGGCGGTGCTTTATGCAGTTTTTGACCCACATTATTTTTCTCCTGAACCTTCTCAAGACCCTCATCAACCACTTCAGCTAAGGACGGTGACTGCTGAATGGAAACCGTTCTCAAAGCCATTGCCGACTGGATCAAAGGCATCCTGACGGCAGGCATTATGTCCAATCTTTCCGGCCTGTTCGACGATGTAAACACCCAAGTCGGCAACATCGCCCAGCAGGTGGGCACCAAGCCCTCCAGCTTTGAGCCGAGAGTGTTCGCCATGATCGAAGCCCTATCCCGGAACGTGGTGCTGCCCATCGCAGGCATCATCCTGACCTTTATTGCCTGCTACGAGCTGATCGAGATGATCACCCAGCACAACAACATGGCGCAGTTTGAGCCTGCCCTCATCATGCGCTGGATTTTTAAGACCGCTGTTTCGGTCTGGCTCATCAGCAACACCTTCGATATTGTGATGGCGGTCTTTGACCTGACACAGAAGGTGGTGTCCGATTCCAGCGGCATCATTGCCGGAAATACCCGTGTCAACGACATTGGCTTGTCGATGTTGGAAGCCAGCCTGATGCAGATGGATGTAGGCCCCCTGTTCGGGCTTTTCCTGCAAAGTTTTTTCATCGGCATCACCATGCGGATCTTGAGCATCATCATTTTTGTGATCGTCTACGGGCGTATGATCGAGATCTACTGCATGGTGAGCCTTGCGCCCATCCCCATGGCGACCTTCGGCAACCACGAGCAGAGCCACATGGGGCAGAACTACC